>NC_018870.1:1420000-1720000 GCF_000305935.1 Thermacetogenium phaeum DSM 12270
AGAACAACCCCTTTGGAACGCAACGATGGCGGCTTATCACCCGCTCGGTTACCGCCAGCCCTTTGGCGCCCACCAGCGGTATTGGATCCACAGCCGGGCTGAAGGGAGGGTCGAGATCCTGGGCGCCCTCTTATTTGCCGCAGCGGCCAGGAAGGTGGCCGTCCGGGAATCCTGGATTGGGTGGACGGCGGTGGAGTGCAAGCGATTCCGTTACCGCATCATCAACAACAGCCGTTTTTTAATTCTGCCGGGGGTGCAAATACCCCACCTGGCCAGCCATGCCCTGGCGCTGGTCGCCCGGCGCATCCGGGCGGACTGGCAAAAACGGTACGGGTATGCCCCGGTGCTTTTAGAGACCTTTGTCACCCCACCGCACCAGGGGACCTGCTACCGGGCGGCCAACTGGCAGTGCATCGGCGAAACAGCCGGCCTGGGCAGAGAACCCCGGAGGCAAAAAGGCAGTCCGGTAGTCAGGCTGATGTTCGTTTACCCCTTGGTCCGGGAATGGCGGGAGGAGCTTTGCGCACCAGCGCCGGTGGCGGGCAAGTGCGATGAGTTTGATGCGTAATCCGGAGGCAATCAATTCGGCCACCTTACCCAACCGCAAAAGCCCCTGGAAAACGGTGGAGGAAGAGCAAGAGGCCCGGCAGTCGGCCGTGGAGGCCCAGCTCAATGCCTGGCGGGCGATTTTACCCGGCCTTTTAGAAAAGTTCGGCCGCTTAAAGGATCCCCGCCGGCCCGGGAGCATCAGGCACAAACTTACCGTTCTCATGGTTTTTGGCTTATGTTTGTTTATCTTTCAGTATAATTCCCGGCGCGAGGCCAACCGGGAGCTCAGCTGTCCAGCTATCTTAGATGCGCTGCGGTCTGTCTTTCCCGATGTAGACAGCATTCCCCACCTGGACACCCTGGCCCGGCTCCTGGAAAGGATCCCGGCCGAGCAAATCGAAAACATATTGGGGACCACCGTCCGCAAGCTCTTACGCAACAAGAAGTTACAGGCGCTTTTGGTCGAGAAGCGCTATGTGGTCGCCATCGACGGCACCCAGAAGTTCACCCGGACCGTTCCCTTCGCCCCGGAGGCGCTCCGATAAACAAGACTGCGAATTAAAGGCTTTTTATCGTCTGGCTCCGCGTCTCAAAGAACTGATGGGCAAACTCCCTCTTCTGATCGTGGCTGACGGTCTTTACGCAGGTGGCCCGGTGATGCAGATTTGCCGGAAGAACAACTGGGACTTCATGATCGTCCTGCCATCAAACTGTCTTCAATCGGTCTGGGAGGATGCTTTAGGAATCCACAAGCTGGAACCGGAGCAAACCCGGACCCATCAGTGGGGCAACCGGACACAGAACTTCTGGTGGGCTAACGACATTGTCTACGTTTGGCGGGACGCCCAAAACCAGCATCATCGCCTGGTGATCCACGTGGTGGTTTGCAACTTCTGTGGCGAAAAGTGAGGGGTCATTATCTTTTCGCATCATCGCCTGGTGATCCACGTGGTGGTTTGCAACGAAACCTGGGAAGAAAACGGACTAACCTGTCAGACTACCTGGGCGTGGGTGTCGGGCACCCCGATTACCAAAAAAAACGCAATCGACCGCTGCAACCGGGCGGCCCGTCACCGGTGGGGTATTGAAGAGAACTTCCTGATTGAAAAACGCCGCGGATACAACTATGAACACCCATTTTCATACGACTGGAACGCTTTGAAAGGGTGGCATGCCCTGATGCGTCTGGCCCACCTGATCAACATTCTTACCCTGCACACCGTGGCCTTATGGGAAACGGTGCAAACGTTGGGCATGCGCGGCACTCTGCGGTTTTTATGGCAGACATTCACGGGCAACTGGCTTGACCTCTCCAGGTTGAAGAGGCTCCGCGATAAACCGGCTCAACTTCGTCTGGTGATTTAATCAAGCAAGTTATCTAACCAAACTAAGAAATCACTTCGGGCGAGGGCCACCTCGCCTAATCCTGCTTGGATCAATCCTGTCCGGGGAATCCTGTAAATAATCAGGCTACTGCTAAATTTACAGTAAAAAACATACCTTTGCCTAAGGACGATACCGCCGGGGGTCGAAAAAGGATTCAAAGAACTTTGTAAAATATTTCGTGCGTCAGCACTGGTCGTGATATATTTCCCTTGCCAAAACAGCACCTTTTTTGCTAGAATAGGCCTTGTGATAAGATGGCGTTGCATCGCATAGGCTAAACAGTTCAGAATTAAGAGTAAAATATTAAGTGAGGAGGATATAAAAATGGCAAAGTGCGCCATCTGCGGTAAAGGGGTCCGCGTCGGAATGCGGGTTAGCCATTCCCATGTCCGTACAAAAAGGACCTGGACGCCCAATCTACAGCCTGTAAGAACGGTTATCAACGGAAAACCGGTTCGCATGAAAGTATGCACTCGTTGTCTCAAAGCCGGTAAAGTGAAGCGTGCTCTTTAAGCTTTAGGAAGCGCTAAACTCTTTATGCTATTCCCGGAGTCAAGATCAATGAGGGACACTCTGTTATCCTCCAGGAGGGCGACTGTAGGTCTTCTCCCTTCGCCTTTGGGCAGAGAGGGAGAACCAGGGTTGAGAAAGATAATCCCGTTTTTCTCCTCCAATAAGGGGATATGTGTGTGCCCGTGAATAAAGAGCTGCACTTGATAGCGCTGTGCCTGTGCCTGCATCTCAGTGTGTTCTAGCCCGTGTCCGTGATGTACCAGTATGCGGAGGTCTCTTATTTGCAGAAAAGCATAAGGGGATAACAGCGGCCAGGAAACCAAAACTTGGTCTACCTCTGCATCGCAATTACCGCGAGCGATAACCACCGGGAGAGGAGCCTTATTTATGACTGCCGCCAGTTCCCGGGGAGCGTACCCTTCAGGTAAGGGATTGCGGGGGCCGTGATAAAGCACGTCCCCCGCATGAACAATCAGATCAACACTGCGAAAAACAGCTGTTATAGTTCGTTCCCACGCTGTTAATGACCCGTGTGTATCACTGACGATCCCGATCCTCATGACCAACACCCCCCTGTTCTTTCATCTCTCGGAAGAGGTTGGCCATTTCTAGAGCTGTCATGGCAGCATCCGCCCCTTTATTACCTGCTTTAGTACCGGCCCTTTCAATTGCCTGCTCCAAAGTATCGGCTGTAATCAGGCCATATACAACCGGTATTCCTGACTTCAAACCGACCTGGGCGATTCCCTTGGTCACTTCGCTGGCAATGTAATCGAAATGCGGGGTGGCTCCTCTGATTACGGCTCCCAGGCAGATCACCCCATCATATCCCAAACCGGTCATCTTTTGAGCAGCCAGGGGGATTTCAAAGGCTCCGGGAACCCAGGCGACATCGATTGCTTCGCGGCTCACGCCATGCCTCACCAAGATATCCAGAGCACCACTTAAAAGCCTATTGGTGATAAATTCATTGAACCTGGACACAACGATGCCGAAACGAAGGCCCTGGCCAATCAGTTTTCCTTCAAATGTTCTCACCATTTAGATTCTCCTTTCTATTTTTTCAGGGCCAGCAGATGCCCCAGTTTCTCTTTTTTGGTTCTTAAGTAACCGCGATTCTCCTCCCGCGGAGGTATCTCTATGGGTACCCTTTCTACGACCTCCAGTCCGTATCCCACTAGCCCGGCAATTTTGCGCGGATTGTTGGTAAGAAGCCGGATCTTTTTTAACCCCAAATCGACAAGAATTTGTGCTCCGATCCCGTAGTCCCGCAGGTCTGGTGGAAATCCAAGCAATTCATTGGCCTCAACAGTATCAGCACCACCGTCTTGAAGCTCGTAGGCTCTGATCTTGTTTAACAGACCAATGCCTCGCCCTTCCTGCCGCATATAAAGGAGAACCCCCCTCCCTTCGGCGGCAATCATTTTTAAAGCTTGCGCCAGCTGATCTCCGCAGTCACAGCGCAAAGAACCAAATACATCACCGGTCAAGCATTCCGAATGCACCCTGGTTAGTACCGGCTCTACTCCCCGAAGGTCACCCATGATGAGGGCAATATGGCAGTTATCATCGAGAAGGGATTTATAGGCAACAGCAGTAAATTCCCCGTACTTTGTCGGAAGGTGGGTGCTGGTTACCTTCTGGACCAGCTTTTCCGTCCGGCGTCGGTATTTGATCAGGTCGGCGATAGTGATTATTTTCAGGTTATGTTTCCTGGCAAATTTCATCAGCTCCGGTACGCGCGCCATGGTACCATCATCATTCATGATTTCACAGAGCACTCCAGCTGGATAAAGTCCGGCCAGGCGGGCAAGATCAACAGCGGCCTCGGTGTGCCCGGCCCTTCTGAGAACACCTCCCTCCTTTGCCCGAAGGGGAAATATGTGACCCGGGCGCCGCAGATCTTGAGGTTTGGTTTTGGGATCAATAAGCGCCCGTACCGTTGCAGCTCGCTCGAATGCCGAAATACCGGTGGTGGAAGTGGCTGCATCAACAGATACGGTGAAAGCAGTCTCATGCTTGTCGGTGTTGTGGGCAACCATCGGCTGCAGATCAAGTTCATCCAGGCGCTTCCCTGTCATTGGCACACAGATGAGCCCCCTGCCGTAAGTAGCCATAAAGTTGATGGCTTCAGGGGTTACCTTTTCCGCTGCAATGATCAGGTCTCCCTCGTTTTCCCGATCCTCATCATCGACAACGATAATCATCTTACCAGCTCTAATTTCTTCAATAGCTTCTTCAATGGTGTTAAAAAACTCCAGTTCCGCCATCCCTAAAGCCTCCCGTTTATTAGTTTATATAAAGCCATGTTCTGCAAGAAACTGCGGCGTAATACTCTTCTGGTTATCTGGCGTCATTATTCTACCGACAAGATAGAAGACGTACTTTCCAAGCAAGTCGGCCTCAATATTCACTACGTCTCCAATCTTCTTTGAGCCCAGTGTTGTTTCCCGGCGCGTATGAGGAATCAGGCTTACCATGAAGGCATCGGGCTGCAGTTCGGCTACCGTGAGGCTGACACCGTCGATAGCAACAGAACCCTGGGGTACCAGGAATCGATCTAGGTGGGACGGCAGACGAATCCACATTTCCACAGCGATACCCCGCCGGTTCAAACGCAGAATCTCACCGGTAGCATCTACATGCCCTGTGACCAAATGGCCGCCGAGCCTTCCCCCCACCTGCAGGGATCGTTCTAGGTTGACCTGGCTTCCCGGAGCAAGCAACCCCAGATTGGTCTTGTCAAGAGTTTCCGGCATTACATCGACTGTAAAGGTATCTGCAGTGGAGGAGGTTACAGTGAGGCAGGCCCCGTTCACGGCTATGCTTTCCCCCAGATTAATTCCTGCAAGCACCTTTTGAGCTTCAATTGTCAGCAGAATTGATGAATGCTCTCTTGTTATTTTCCGCACCGTTCCTCGTTCTTCTATAAGACCCGTGAACAAGTATCAATAACCCTCCTTCCTGCCGGGTATCCCGAGATCAGAAAATCTTCACCAACTCGCTCAATTTTAAGGGATTCTAGGCGCAGGGCTTTATCAAGGGTATCGAAACCGCTTCCCCCGAAGGCGCCCGGTGCATTCTTCCCACCAATGATCAACGGGGAGAGAAAAAAAACAAATTTATCTACGATATCCGCCTGCAGGGCGCTCGCGTTGAGGGTTGCCCCTCCCTCCAACAGGAGGGTCATTACACCTCTTCTACCGAGCTCTTGGAGTAGTTCCTCAATGCTGACCATGTCATCCTCACCTGGCATGTCTAAAACCTCGACCCCTCTTTTTTCCAACAACAACTTTTTATCCTTCTGATATTTTCCAGGTACAGCGGCAACGACCACAGGAGCCTCACCAGCCGTCTGAACGAGCCGAGAATCTACAGGAAGGTGCAGGCTGCTGTCCACTATAACGCGCAGGGGTCTTTTGCTTTCGTCGGGCAATCTAACGGTCAGAAGAGGGTCATCCGCCAATACGGTGCCAATACCAACCATAACTGCGTCACTTTCCGCCCGAAGGTGTTGTACTTTAAGGCGTGCCTTTTCACCTGTGATCCACTTAGAGTCGCCGCTGCAGGTAGCGATCTTTCCGTCCAGGCTCATAGCAACTTTGAGTACAACATATGGCAGACCCGTTCTGATGTATTTAAAAAAGGCTTCATTGAGCCGCTGTGCTTCTTCTTCCATAATACCAACCTGAACTTCTATTCCTGCTTCTTTTAGCGATCGTATCCCCTTCCCTGCTACAAGAGGATTGGGATCACAGGTAGCAATAACCACCTTTTGGATACCGGCTTTTATAATTGCCTCTGTGCAAGGTGGGGTTTTCCCATAGTGGCAACAGGGTTCCAAAGTAACATAGAGGGTTGATCCTTTTGCCAGATCTCCTGCCGCCCGCAGAGCATGGACTTCAGCATGAGGGGTTCCTGCTTTCATGTGATACCCCTCACCAATGATGACATCATCCCGAACTACAACAGCACCAACCATTGGATTGGGGCTGGTCTTACCTTTCCCAAGTGCTGCCAGTTCCAAAGCCCTGCTCATAAAGCGGATGTGTTGCTTTAGCGATTCTTCTCCCATCTGACCCACTCCCCATTTCTGCGTGATTTTACAGCAAACTGAGTTGCGGGAACCACATGTCTTGGCAAAGAACCCCTGGCCGCCATTCGGTCTAAAAATATAAAAGCCGGCAGAAAAGGCCGGGGTCACAAAATAACACCTAAATAGAAGAAATTCCTTCTCCCTTCCAGACTTTAACTGTCGGCTCCGGACTTTCACCGGATCAACCCGCTCTCTGAAGGCCCTGATTCCGGTCACAGTTGCCTTTTAACCGCGGGGCCTTTCTCGATCGGATATCGGGCTCGCGGGCTTACCTCTAAATGAGGATCACCGCCGGTGTGGAATTCCACCATCCCCCGAAGGTCCTTCCTGCATATTCATTATTTTTTCTTAAAGCATTATACACCTTCTAAAAAAAATACGTCAACTTTTCACCCTGCACAGTCCATGTCAAGATCTAGTAAGTATCTACACACAAAGGTCTTCTCCTCAAGAGGCCCGAACGCTCAAAATCCTAGCTTCAAGGTATACAACGAAGATAAACCCAACGGGAAGGTAACTATGAGAAAGCTTGTTAATGCATATAAGGACTTAGTTTTTTTACTGGCTTTAACTGTGCTATCTCCTTCAGCTTTTCGTGCTTCATCGGCCAGCGTGAAACATAAAAAGCTTGAGCTCACTAAAATTCCAGATGGCCACGTTCGTGTAGAAGATAACATTAAATCAACAGCAATTTTGCAGCTAATTGTTTGGAAGACAGACTAAATGTAATGGAGCCATCTCTCCACCAGGTAAAGAGGTTCTTATCGTGACCGCTTGTGTACCTGTTCCGGTTGTTATCACCCAACCATTATTTGCAGGAATAGTTTTACTGACCATTGATCCACGATTAGATACATAGGCAGTTAAATAATGAATGACGCTCCCTCCACCGTTTCCATCGACGCCCAGAGACGGTTCAAGGACCAAAGCCCAGTTACCGCTCGGCGTGTTTACGATGATATTTAGATCTTGCCCGTAACTTCCGTAACCATAGACGTATTCGTAATCAATAGCGCTGTATCCTCTATTCAGATCATTTATTGGTACAGGCCAATTGTTACTCAAAGTTGAAGTGGAAGTAAACTGCTGATTGGTTGAGGCATTCCAGGTCAAATATTTTGGAGCATGATCGAATCGTCCTCTTATATATGAGCCTGGTTGGACTGGAGTCTTTCGGCAAGATGTTCCTTAAACTACCTGGGTCTGAAGTGCTGGAAATGTACGTCTTTACGGTAATACCACCTGTTACTATATCCCCAGTGGCGGCGTCTCTTATAATCACATTATACATTCCGGTTCCTCTTAGTCCGTTAGGAATTGAAAATCCGACATACGTATATGAGCCGTTATTTAGTAGTGCGTAAGTATATTCCGAATCACTTGAACTTAACCAAGAAGAAAGCAGTCTCTGTCCCATGGAAGCACCTGATTCGCCTGACTGTTGGATAGCGTATGCACGCTTACCTAAATTGACTTTGACAGTTTTACCTGTATTGTTCCAAACACCAAAGCCAATGTACTTGGAACTACCTGTAGTATTCTTGTGATACCAGTATACCCTGAATTTGCCAGTACCGTTAATCTCACTATCTTTATAAAGTAAACCGGTGCTGGTTGGATCTTCGGGACTATTACTCACAAAAAGCTTGTAATCGGTCGTGACAGGGGTGAATGTTCAAGAAAGATTGTTAGCTACATTGGTAGGGTTTACTGCCGGTATTAGCTGGTCGTTACTATACGCTGCGAATGCCATTGGTGCTTGGAGCGAAAATACTAGAACTACAAGTATTATAAGATTAAGATAGACAACCAATCTACGACGCTCTACCATTGCTTTCACCGCTTTCATCTCTTTTCAACTCCTTTTTGATTTGGGCTAACTTTTTTGAAACCATCTCCCATCCCTTATTCAACCTACTTTTACTTGTGAGTGGGCTGTAACTCTCCCTGTTCCACCTCCTCAACTTGGAATTCATCACCGCCCAACAACCTCGGTTATACCTTAACCTGGTAAGATTTGATTGTCTATTACCCCAGAGGGGTATCTACCTTATTCTGGGGAATTATGCATAATGATCCAAAAATATTACATCAAACCCAGTGGGTGACTCGCTAAAAGGGCAAGAAAAAGCTAGACTCTAATAAGCTTGGGAGGGGAACGAGAGAGGTAAATCAACGATAAATTTTGGCGATAAGTTGGGGGAAGCTGTGGACGCCAAGCTTACGGTATATGCGCGCGCAGTGGACCTTAACCGTATTGGGACTTATGCAGAGTCTTGCCGCTATTTCCTGGTTATCCAACCCTAGTAATCTCAAATTGAGAATTTCCTCTTCGCGTGACGTGAGTTGGAGGGCTTTGTAGTTAGGATCACCGGCGGGTGGTGGAGAAGGTGTATCTGAAGGTCTGTGGTCAACTTTTCTGAATTCTAAGGTTGTTAACTGTTGCTCAATCAGTTTCAATAGTTTTTTGAAAAATGCCACGGCGAGGCCAAGTTCTTTGGCGGCAGGCATTGAGATATCGAGGTAACCCAGAGTCCTGCCTTTTTGATTTGTTACCGGGCTGGCAATGCACCACCAGTCTTCGAACAGTTTGCAATAGTGCTGTTTCCCGCGGGTGGCTACAAGGCGATTATACTCATGCGCTAGAGCCAAAGCATTAGTGCCGCAACTTGCCTCGGTGAAGACCGTTCCAGGTTTTATCCCAAGATCTTCAGTGGCAACTAACACCTCCGGTGCCGCGAAAATTTTCAGCGCCACTAATTCCGGATCGCAGAGGATGTAGAGAAAATTTTCGGATGGGCCGGTGTAACAATCCGGGGTGATAACATGTTCGCTAAGTGCAATGAGTAAGGCGTTCGTTGCCAAACGTTGAGTGAGAGAGGAGTCAGTAAGGATTTTCGCTGGTCTTCCAAGTTCAACCGGAACCCCTAATAAGCGGCAGCGAGCACGAGAAGCCTCCAATTCCTCTGCGGAGCAGAGATAGTGAAAATAATCACGCCTCTTCGGCTCTTTCGGAAAGGAAGGCATAACCCTTAATCCCATGTTCGCAATCCTCCTATTGACTGAGGTACCCCCATTTTTTAGAACACCACATCCAGGAGCTCCGCCCCCTGCTTGAAAACTAAGGCTTTCATTGAGGATAACATGCCCCACGCACTTCGTTTCCAGCACCAGAATACATAGAACCCTACCCCGAAGGGAGCAAGACTCCGCTTCCTTTCAGTGTTCGCCACCAGCTTTCGGTGAAACCCCTCCCTCTCTGACCAAAGACCAACCAAGGCAAGAAGGAAGTAAACATAGGCCATGAGAAGAAGGAGACGACTATAACGCCCCAGCGAAGAAAGCCTAAGATACCAAAGCTTAGACCCCTGACACTCATTAGTGAGGTCCCTGAAGAACTCTCCACCTTCACCCGAAAACCATACCAGGGAACGACCCTCAAGGAAGGCTCATCGTGCGCACTCGTCACAAGAAGCCAATGCTCTTTCTGCTTCGCCTCAAACCAGACAACAATACAAACCAGGTGCTCTGCCACTTTATGGTATCATACAAGCCAAAGTCCAGCTTTGTGCCTCGGGGAACCTTGAGCTCACCCAATGACCCCCTGAAACTTTTAGATTCCACCCACACCTTCATCTAGGTCTGCATCACAAACAAACCTAAGCCTCCCAACGTGTTTTAAAGGCGCTACCCTCGTAAAACACCTGTCTGCTAGTTTTACCACCCTACAGCCCCAGGGCAAGAGCTTTCTCAAGGCAGAGAAGAAGTTTCCCTCTATCCTTGTTCTGGTTCAAGGTGAACTTTGCCTTGGTAACAACACGCCAGAAAAAAGATAGTGCTCTCTCTTTGGCGATAATTCCAGCAACAAGTGCATGGTGCTTCCCTCATGAAGGTCACCTCACTCTACTACCACAAGAATGAGTTGCCTCGGATAAATGATCGTTCGGGCAAGTGTTCTTGCAAGCTACTCGAGCGGAATGCACTTATTTCCCAAGAAACGCTCGACTTTTTTTATCCTGTTCTTTTCCGCTGTTCTTGCAGGCAACGCTCTGCCTAAAGGGACAACTTCTAGCCTTTGAGTCTGCATCAGGGCAAAAGCGAGAAGGGCTATTCTTGATTTGGGTCTTGTGGAATCCCTGAAGCCATGTTATAAAAAATTTAGCAAAATGTTTGGTTTCACTTCGAGGATCCCCCCATTCCTGAAAGTGTTGCCTCGGGTAAAATTCGCAGGAGGATCCTTATTTTTTCCTCTCTCTTTCTTGCAATTTCTCTCGCCTGTGCCCGACAAAAACTGGGGATCACTCAGTCCTATTGATCAACAAGGATCTGATGCTCAAGACCTAAAAACTAAACGCCGGAAACTGATGGCAAAAGACAGCAAACAACATTGGCTCCCTTTTCTTTTGGGTTCCTTCAGCAACTTCAACAACTGCTTGATCTTGTGCAGCGCCATAGCGAACAGCACTTGTATCTGAACCTTGACCCTTCCCCGTAATTTCGCCCGGCTCAAACCATGCACAGCTTTCATCTCAGCAAATACAGTTTCAACCCAAGGTGCTCTCTTTTTAATACTTTCTTGCGCCTTTTCTGTTACTAGATGTTGGTCAACCCAATCTACAAGTTCTGTTTTTGTCTTTCTTACGATGGAAGGTCGCTTTGCTTTGCAGAGAAACCCTTGGTAAGCGCAGCTTCTACAGGCAGACTTCTGCCTCTGGTTGAAGACAAACCTGTTTTCGTAAGCTTTCATACGGTATATTTCTTGCCTTGAGGACAGATGTAAAGACCTTCTTTATCGTTATAGACGAAACCAGCACCAAACTTCTCTTTGCGCTTCATGTAGAACAGTTTGCGCTTTGTTGACTTGTATCCTATCATCTTTTCTAAGTCGCCACCAGGGTGGCAAATTTTCTAGGTCTTTTTACCTTAATTCTCCATTGAATACCTGAATTTGCTGGTGGTTGAAAAAAAGTTTGGCAACAGACCCTTAACAATCTACACATAGAGACAGACGACGAAAAACTAGAGGAAAAACAGGAGCGCATTGTGAAACCCTTCAACAAAGATGTAGGTGGCGAGAAAAACTGCAAGAGCGGTTGCAAAACCTTTGCCTGCCGCTCCTAAAATATATCCTGCAAAGAGAGAGGCGTGCGAAATCGGTGCAAGCAAAAACTCGGCCAGGATGCGGCAATTAAGTCTTCCGCAAAGTGAACCAGTTGACGAGGTCGGCGTAGTTACCCGATACGGCCGCCATCAGCACCAGGCTGGGTATAAGAAGTCCCAGACAACCACTGGTAGCAGGTGCCGCAAGACTCCCCACGTTCAAGCAAAGATGGCAAGGAAAATGAGTGGACGATTCAACCCCCCAATGAGAAAGCGCCACTAGCGCCGCCCCAGCAAGGGTGCCGTTGAGAGAGCAGACGAGGGTAGAGAAGAATGCTCGCGACGGCTTTCCGAGAACGAGGCAGAGAAAGGCAATGAAGGTGTTGTTCCCAAAGATGAAGAGAAAAAGGCCAACTTCCCCCGCTTTGTCGGACACGCCCACAGGTGTAGCTTCCCATCCCGAGCAAGGCGAACCGGGCCCACGACGCCGTTCCCCATTTAGAGCGGCGCTTGCGACCAGTCCCGAGCAGAACACTGTGGCCCAGGGCGCGACCTTGGAGAAGAAACAGCACGTCATATCATCTCCCTGCTCCAATGAGTGCTACCCCTGCCGCGCAGAGGAGCGTCCCCGCTACCTGCATGGGCGTGAGTGGCTCCTTAAGGAAGACCGCCGCGAAGAACGCCACGAGCCCGAAGTTCAGAGCGAGCACCGGGTAGGCCCTGGAGAGGGGCCAGGCGGCGAGGACCTCGAGCCAGCACAGGAACGAGAGCCCGTAGAGAGAGACACCAATGAGCGTCCAAGGGTTGGACAGCGATTTAACGATGCCCCCGTTGACCCCCAGTTTAAGGCACATCTGCCCCGTGGAGCCGAGAACCACCGCCCCCAGGGCGAAGAGCCACACGCGCACGGGCACCACCCCTCCCGTAGGCCGCCCGCAGGGCGAGCAATGACTTCAGCATCTCTAGGCCGTGCTTTAGGAGCCTCACCTTTGAACCGTCCCCCGCGCGCCAGAGCACCGGAACTTCGGTAACGACGAAGCCAACGTCCCGCGCCCTGAGCAGGACCTCCACGTCGAAGGCAAACTTCCCGCACCGAAACGGCTCCAAGAAGAGTGCATGCGCTGCTTCCGCCGTGAACGCCTTGCACCCACACTGGAAGTCCCGGTAAGGTAGCCCCGTGAGGAGCCTGGCGAGAGAAGCAAAACCCCAGCTGACCAGGGCCCTGATGAGCGTCCTTACCTCGACCGTGCCGTCAGAAGAGCCATCGTCGGCGATAATGACAACGTAGTCAATCCCCTTCAACTCTTCCCTGATAACGCGGAACATGGAGAGAAGGCGCATCTCCTCGTTGTAAACAGGGATCACGATACCTAGAAGCAAGCTACCATCCCCTTTCTTCTCGCAAAAATAGAAAAAAGACTAAACACACTGCTCAGTTTATTTTGTCCTACTGTCCTATTGCTCTGACAGGCTGAGTGATCCCCACTTTTTGGCAGAAACGGACGGAAGAAATTAGGAGAAAGGTGGTAGTATCCCAAAGCACGTGGTCCAACTTTAGGTTGAACAAGTCCTGTACCCTACAGTAGAAAGCTCCTTCTATCTCCTACATGTGGTCAATCAGAAAGCCCAGAGCACGGTAGAGATGGTGCAACTCCAACTCCCACTGAGGCCAGTAAACTGTCTTTATTTATTCCAGAACGCGAGCTTAGGTATAGAGTCGAGAATCCGGGTCAGCACCATGGCAAAGGTGTTTTATTCAAAATTGGTCTCTATGTCCGTCAGCTTCATCAGGTGGCGGAAGGTAGAGCATAGCTCTAGTGCTTTCCTGTGAATTTCTCCAGTAAACCCTCCAGAACCGGAATGATCTTGTCAAAATAAATTTCTTTGTAAGAGAAAAGTTGCCTCTTTATTGTGCTAAAATTATGGCACGTTTTTTTTTATCACTTCCGGGGAGGCAACTTGCTTTGCAGATCATCCATGACTTTGGAGTAACACCTGTAGAGTACAGCAACAGGAGAGAAAATAACGACTTTCCCTTCATCGATTCCTGTCCCATGTGCAACGCCAAGGGCACCCTGAAGAAACACGGTTTTTACTCAAGATACGTCTTGTCCTTTAAGAAAGAACTGCAGATTGCTATCAGGAGATTCAAGTGCTCCTGCTGCAAGAAGACGTTCTCTGTCCTGCCTTCCTTTCTACTTCCTCACTACCAGCACACTGTGGGCTTCATCCTGGGATGCTTGAGAGGCCATTTTATCTTAGGGAAGCTCAAAACGTACTACCAGAAGGTCCAGTTCTACAGGAGGCGGTTTCTCAAGAACCTGAAGGCGGTGGAGATGTTTTTCAGGGACCAGGGCTCAAAAGAGCAGATCCCGGAACCGGATCAAGACCATAAAGCTGCTGAAAATGATCAGGAGATGCGCCGCAGATTCCATGGACGAATCGGCTTTTTCCCAAAGGTTCTTCAGTCATTTTCATCACAGCTTTATGGCACTTTAATTTTACTATTCCTCCGGGGCTAATGGAAAGAACTTTTTAAACACAGAACTTTTGCATGGAATCTTTCTCCTCTCGGCTTTAGACTTTTACGTGTGGCCGAACGGCACCAAAACCAATGTTTCAGGAGGAAGATCCTATGGACGAAAAGGAAAGAGAAAAGGTAGCGCTGTTTCGCTTTGGCCTGATTGCCCCTATCCTGCAGGGGCAGGTGACCAACATCCGGGAGTATCTGGCCGAAGTAGCCGAAAGGGTGCACCAGGTCCCCTACTATGGCCCGAAGGAGTACACCCCCAAGACCATCGAGTGCTGGGTGAGGGATTACCGGAGGGGGGGTTTGAAGGGCTTAAACCCAAAGCCCGTTCCGACAGGGGGCAGAGCAGGAAGATCCCCCCGGAGCTGCAGGAGAGGCTGCTTTCTCTGAGGAAGGAGCAACCCTGTATCCCGGTCTCGGTCTTTTACGATCAGCTGATCGCCAAAGGGGTCATCCTCCCTTGTGACTTCTCTTACTCCTCAGTCTACCGGTTTTTGAAAAGACATGACCTGGTGAGGGGAGATATTCGCTAGGAGAAGTCGCGAGCGCAAGAGGTTTGCCTACGACACCGTGAATGCGCTCTGGCAGGGGGATGTGTCCTACGGCCCCTACCTCAAGTTGAACGGCAGGAAGGTGCAGGCCTTCCTCTTTGCCTTTATCGACGACTGCTCGCGCCTCATCCCTTTTGCCCAGTTTTGTCTCTCGGGGAAATACGATTCGCTGAAGATCGTCTTCAAGGAGGCGATCTTGCGCCGGGGGATACCCAGGATGGTTTACGTGGAAAACGGAAAGATCTACCACTCCGACCAGTTCCACGTGGTCTGCGCCTCTTTAGGTATCGCCCTCATCCACACCAGGCCTTATGATGCCCAGGCCAAGGGGAAAATCGAGAGGTTCTTTTTAACGGTGAAACAGCGCTTCTACTCCCGGCTGGAACCGGACAGTCTATCCTCTCTTGAATCCCTGAACCGGGCCTTCTGGGAATGGCTGGAGACCGATTACCACCGGAGCGTACACACTGCTCTGGGGATGAGCCCTTTGGACAAGTTTCTGTCCCAGGCAAGCCAGGTCAGAATGGTAGAGGACCCTGCTTCCCTGGAGCAGTTGTTCCTGCAGCGGGAGAGGCGCACCGTGAAGCATGACGGCACCATCTCCCTCAACAAGCGACTCTTCGAGGTGCCACCCCAGTTCATCGGGCAGAAGATAGAAGTCCGCTTCGACCCTGAGAATCCCGGCCGGGTGTTCGTCTTTGCCGGCGGTGTCAGGGTTGCCGAGGCGAAGCCTGTCAACCTGGCCGACAACGCCCGGGTGAAAAGAGACCGGTCACTCTCTTTCGCCAGGATGCTTGATGAGGAGGGGAAAGGGTAATGTACCGGGCGTTTTATTCCCTGTCAGGGGAGCCTTTCTCAAAAGGAATTGCACCGGAGAATTGCTTTTCATCGAGAAACTGGTCGGAGGCAAAGGCCAGGCTGCAGTACCTTGTGAAAGCAAGGGGAATCGGGGTACTGGTGGGGGAGCCGGGGTCGGGAAAGACCTTTGCCCTGCGCTCCCTTGCGGCAGGGTTGAACCCCGCCCTCTACAGAGTGATCTACCTCCCCCTGTCTACCGGAACGGTGATGGATTTTTACCGGGGGCTGGCAGGCGGGCTGGGCGAGGAGCCAAAATTCCGCAAGATCGACCTCTTCGAGCAGATCCAGCGCTCTGTGCTCAACCTCTTTCAAGAGAAAAAGAGCACTCCCGTCTTTATCCTGGATGAAATGCACTTAGCTTCACCCAAGTTCCTGCTGGATTTGAGTATTCTCTTCAATTTCTCGATGGATTCGCTGAACCCGTTTGTCTTCGTTCTCTCCGGACTGCCGTTCCTGTTGAACCGCCTGGGCTTAAGCCAGACCCAGTCCCTCGCCCAGCGGGTGGTGATGCGCTACAAGATGGAACCTCTGGAGAGGGATGAGGTCAAGGATCGAACACCACCTGAAGCTGGCAGGAGCCAATCATACCCTGTTCACCGAGTCGGCTATCGAGGCCATCGCTTCCAACTCCCGGGGCTGGCCGAGAATGGTGAACAATCTTGCCGGCACCGCTCTTATGCTTGGCGCTCAGCTCAAGGTGTGTCCTGTGGATGAGGATATCGTCAGGCAGGCTGCGGGTGAGCTGGGGTTCTGAAAACACTGTTGCTCAGGAAGGGCTGAGGTGTGACGTACTCAGCCCTTTTAGGTTCCCTAAACGATTGTGACAATTTGATAAACCGGCTCTCGATGAAATGTTTTATTCTGAAAATTTACCTTGTTTTTTTGAATTAACTGGTCAGTTTAATTCGCAAAATTTTGGTGAGTTTAGTTTGAAAAATCACACTTTCCACAACCGTTCGAGTATATACGCTGGACCCGAGAGTCTTGAGCCCACTTTGCCAAAAACTCTTGGACCTGCTCCTTTATCCACTGGTTCCTGAAAAACTTGGCCAGGGGTTCGATAAACCGGTCGAGTTCACCTCCCTCCTGTAGTTCATCCAGGCGGCCCAGTCTAGCTATGACCTTCTGGCGCACCTTCCCATTTACCTATTCCCTGATCGCCAGCTGGAGCTAGGTCCTTGTGCTACCATCCTTGTTCTTGAAACCTTGGTTCTAATAAGCATGGCACTAAGAATAAGCACAATTACCTGCTCACAGCGAGTCACTATCAACAAGACGTGGCACAATAAGTTCAAAAATCCAGAACCCTGACGTGCGTTTTTCAAGGGCTAGAGCTCTCCGTGGCATCCTAAAACGGTGGTTTACTGTCAGAATCCAGTCATACTAAGCCATTACTCACTTGCGCTTGTTAATCCGTAAAAGTTTCGTACCAAGGAAATTGAGCCTATTCAGTATTATCGTAAGCCCAAGACCAGCAAATAACGAAAACATGGGCATTATTGGAAAGCGGTAACGATCCCAAGCGGGAAAAACGAAATGAACGCCTGAAAAATATAAAATGACAGTGATTGCGGTACAGAAAATGAATTGATTATTAACATGTTCTTTTCTTAAGAAACAGATCGCCGCTCCGAATAGCGCTATCAACATGAAAATTTGATAATAACGATTTGCTATATTGGTAATTCTGAGCTTTGTTTTTTCGGAAAGTCGCGGGTAAGTGGGATTTAGACTGAAAGTTAAGGCATTTCTGTCGTCCTTATAATAGTTGTAGAGCTTTACTAACCCAAGTCTTAAAAACTTATCCGGATTGTTGCATATAAATTCCAGGGCTAATTTTCTCGCCACTTGATCCCGTTTAACTTCATCGTTGAAATAAGGCGTTAAAGGATTGGATTCGGGATCACTGGGCCAGTAGTATCCACCTGTGGCATTGGGATTGTTACCCTGCCATAGGTTTATCCCCCCATTTGTAGAAACGGGTATAAACGATTTGAAGACTATATAATTCCGAATTGTCAGAGGTGAAATAGTAAGTAACGTACTCGCAACAAGTATCCCTCCCAAAACGACTCCACGCTTGAAGTTTTTAGTAGAAAAGAAATAGATAAACCACAAAAACAACGGCAACAATAGACCCACAGGTCGAACTAAACATCCCAGTCCCAACAATACTCCGGAAGCTAACGGGTGGAACCAATTCTGCTCCTCTGGCTTTTTGAGCGTAAATATGTATAAGGAAGTAACCAAAAGGAATGTATAGAGCACTTCGGAGCAAAGTACGCTGGTCCACTCGATTTGGCTCGGCAATATAGCCAACAGAATGCCAGCACACAAGCCTCCTGCAAAGCTCCATAGATTGCGCCCGAGAAGGAAGGTCAACCCAACTGTAACAGAACTCATGATAATGTTGAAAACCTTAGCTACATAAAAATGAACCCCAAATACCTTGTAAAGCGCGGCCAAGAACAAAGGATAGCCGATAGGCCAATAAGCAGTAGGGTTACCGTGAACCGAGTATCCTTCGCCTTGGATTAGTCCAACTGCGCGTTCATGATACCAGGCAAAGTCCGAGATTGGATAAGTGTGAACAGTAAGATTCCACGCCAATCTAAGAAGAAAGGCTACGCCCGTAACCAATAAAAATCCAGCCACAGACTTATCTGTGAAGACGTAGGAAAGTAAAGGTGACAAAACTTTTCGGAAACTGTTAGCTTTCGGCCTAAATGTCACTTTTATCACCAAGAAATTAATTTTTAAAATCTATTTTCTATTTAGCCCCCTAACGAGATTGAACAGTTAGACCACAATCTGTTACAGTTAAGTAAGGGGGTATGATTTAGTTGAACAGAAAACAATATTCACCAGAGATGAAAATACAGATCGTGAAAGAAACCCTGGAAACAGGCAATGCCTCGATCGTGGCCAGAAGACATGATATTGCACCCAGCCTGGTCGCCCGCTGGGCTAGGTGCTATAAAAGATACGGCACATTTTACTCGCAAAAGGAGGTACCAGGAACAAACGGCTCCTGTATTCCTCCTGATTACAAGAAGATAACAAAGGAGAATGAGCAACTAAAGAAACTGCTGGGCGAAAAAGACCTGGAAATCGCCATTCTTCGTGATTTGTTAAAAAAAACGAACCTACCCTTCCCGATAAAATAGCCGTGGCGCAAAAATGGATCTCTTTGGGATATAAAGTCTCCCTGGTTTTGCGGATTATCGGGATCAGCCGCTCCACGTATTACGCTAATTTAAAGCGCCAACCCAAACCCAGGATCTTTGCCGGCGGCCGGCCTAAATCCCATTATACCTTCACCAGCGATAACAAGGTGGTGAGCACGAACAGGTCAAAGAATGGTTGTGCGAATTAATTACCGCCGAAGGGTTTGCCTATGGATACTTAAAATTAACCCACTGCCTGCGCCGGAAGTTTCACCTGATCATTAACAAGAAAAAGGTGTACCGGCTTTGCAAGGAACTGGATATCTTAAGGCCGCAGCGGAAAATAAAGCGCAAACACCCCCGCCGGCTGGCCAGGAACCGGGTCATTACAGCTTCCAACCAGCTCTGGGAAGCCGATCTTAAATACGGCTACATTGCCGGGGAAGATAGATTCTTTTTCATCATGCCGATCATTGACGTTTTTGACCGTTGCATTGTAGCTTACCATATCGGTTTGTCCTGTGAAGCGAAGGATGCTCGCGTCATGAGTTTACCAGCTATGCCGAAGCGTATGCAACGGTTGTCGACTTCATCCGCTTTTACAACGAAACCCGGATTCATTCAGCAACTAAATACTTACCACCGCTGGAATGCTATCAACTGCTGAAAAACAACCAGGTAGAGTTAAAACCAGTAAAAGTTTAACATGTTCTTTGGTGGGCCCTGGAGGTCTTTGGGCGGCGCCGTCAGGGAAGCCTTGACGGCCGGGGACCCCGCATAAAATGTGTTTTCCGGCGGGGCGTGCACACCTTGCCTACATGTTCCCCGGAGCCACCCCGTCGGTAGTTCCTGGCCTACCACCTGCGGGGTGGCAGTCAAGGCCGCCGCCTTCCGATTAACCGATTAAACAATTCAATGATACTTTATGAAATAGTTAGCAACAAAGACTAATTGTCCAATTTCAGGGGGTCAAGCCGTTTTAGTCTATTTTCGCAGAAAAAAGAGAATTAACATCCCCTGCACAACGAAGATCGGCTAAAAGACAAGTTTAAGGCCTTATTCTCCTTTACTGGATATTCGGTCATGCCACCAACTGTCGATATAAGCAGCCTTGGCGGCCAGCCTGTATTCGTGCAGGGCTGCGACCGGGTTTTCCTCCCTTAACAGAGCGGAACCGATAACTAAATGATTTGCCCCAGCCTCTACCACAGCCTTGACATTATCCCTGTTGATTCCACCGTCCACCTGCAGATCAGCCTGTGAGCCGGAACGGATCAGCATCTCGCGCAGTTCTCTAATCTTATGTAACATGCCAGATATGAATTCTTGTCCTCCCCACCCTGGATTTACTGTCATGACAAGGACGAGATCGAGATCGGCTAATAGAAAATCCAATACCTGCAGGGGTGTAGCCGGATTAAGTGCAACACCTGCCCGTAACCCCGTCTTCTTGATGGTCTGAACCACTCTGTGCAGATGACGGCATGCTTCTGCATGTACGGTAATGCTGCGCGCTCCGGCGGCGGCGAAGTCATCGAAAAAGAATTCCGGATTTTCTACCATCAGATGAGCATCAAGAGGGAACTTCGTAATTTTCCTGATCGATCTGACGACGGGAGGGCCGAACGTGATGTTGGGTACAAAATGGCCGTCCATAATATCGAGGTGGAGGTCATCAGCTTTCCCTTTTTCCAGAAGTCCTATGAGATTGGGGAGGTCACAGAAGTCTGCCGACAGGATCGATGGTGCAATCTTGATTGGCATCAGTACATTCGCTCCTTATCAATTATCTCACCGAGGAATCGTTGGTAGTCCTGGTAACGTATGTTACTGATGATCCCCCTTTTTAAGGCGTTCTTCACTTCACAGTCCGGTTCATCGATATGCAGGCAATCGAGAAACCGGCATTTCCCCGCATACTCGCGGATTTCCGGGAAATAGTGGGCCAGCTCCGTTCTCTTTATGGATGGGAGTTCGAGATTGCTAAAACCCGGTGTGTCGGCAACATAACCATTGCCGATGGGAAGCAGCTGAACATATCTGGTGGTATGCCTGCCTCTTTTAAGCTTTGGGCTGATCTCTCCTGTTGCAAGGGACAAGCCAGGATCAATGGTATTGAGGAGCGTGGACTTCCCTGCGCCCGAAGGGCCGGCCAGAACTGAGATTCTCCTCTCAGCAGCCAATGATCGATACAGCTCTGTCACCCCAATTTTTTCCAGCGCCGAAGTCAAAAGGGTCCGGTACCCAGCTTTTCGGTAGATCTCCTCCAGAGATTCCGCCTTCTCCCTTGCAACGAGGTCTACTTTATTGAAGCAGATCAGAATCTCTAATTTTTCCATCTCGCCGAGAACCAGAGTCCTGTTGAGCAGTTTAAGGTCGGGCTCTGGTTGGGCAAGTGAAACAACCAGGATCATCTGATCAACGTTAGCCACAGGTGGACGCTGAATCGAGTTTTTTCTGGGCAGGATCGCTTCAATTAACCCCTCTTTGGAATCTATTTTGGTGAAGAGGACCCGGTCACCGACTAGCAAAGAACCGTCCCGACGGAGACGACCGCGCCCTCGGCACCGCCAGGTCTCCTTCCCTGACCGGACAAAATAGAAGCCTCCGTACCCTTTGATTATCAAACCCTCCTCCATAAAACCTCCCTTTTTCCATTAATCATCGATTTTATATTTATCAACCAGCTGACCCTGGAAATAGACCTCAATCTCACCTGGTGTATAAACCTCAAATGGGATCTTCACCCTGTCGCCTGCTTCGTGGATTTGCTGGTAGGCCACCCTTGTGCCTTTAGCATCTTTGATGACTACCCTTACCTCCCCGGTATTATGTACTCTGAAATCCAGGGTTTTTACTTCCGGTTCTTCAATGAGGCCGCTGCTCTGAACCACATCGACAGGATCACCTTTTCGAATCAATGTCCCCGGTTCGATACTCTGGCTTATAATTACCCCTTGCTCATACTTTTCGCTCGGTTGCTCACGCACCTCTCCCAAAACAAGCCCAACTGCCTCCAGCGTGGCTTTAGCCTGCTCCACATTCAGCCCGATTAGCTTGGGTACGGGAATATTTCTTGGTACAGGCCCTTCGCTTACCACCAGTGTTATCAAGCTTCCTTCGGTATAGTTGCGGTCACCGGCAGGGGTCTGTCTAATTACATACCCCTCGGGAACGGTTTCACTGTGTTCCCTCGTTATTCTAACCTGGAAACCCCTGCTCTCCAGGGCAATCTTCGCCTCCCGTTCCGGTGTTCCTGTGGTTTCCGGGAGCCAAACTAAGGGTTTTCCCTTATTTACCCAAATTTGAACCAAACGGCCTTTCTTAACTTTCATGCCCGCCGCCGGTAGCTGTCGTACCACGATTCCTTCATCGCTGTCCTCTTCATAGGTTGTAAGAACCTCGGCTTCCAGCCCGGCGGCTTTCAGTTTCTGTTCGGCTTCTGCCTGGGAATATCCTACTACTTCGGGGACAGCAACAGTCTCTCCAAAATACCACTTGAAGAAGCCCCAAACAGCTCCTGCCAGAAAAATTAAAAATAATAAGACCAGAGTCCCTATTGCTGCAGGATGCAGACGGCGTTTCCTTCGCTCGATGCCGACTTGATTTTTACTCACCGGAGCCAGATAGTGAGTGCGCTCTTCTGTATAATCTTCATAATCTTCGGAGATAAAACCATCCGATAGAGCCTTTTGCATCTCCCGTGCTGACTGAAACCGTTTCGCAGGAGACTTTGACATTGCCCGGAGGATAATCTCCTCCAGCTCTTCGGGGATTGCCGGGTTTTCATCCCGCAATCCCGGTGGGTCCTCCTGGAGGTGCTTGAGAGCTATGGAAATCGGATTATCACCCTGAAAGGGTACTTTTCCTGAAACTGCTTCGTAAAGAACTACTCCTAAAGAGTAAATGTCCGATTGGGGAGTAGCCTCTTCCCCCCGGGCCTGTTCTGGGGAAAAGTAATGGACCGAGCCCATCACCGTGCCCGATTGGGTTACAGTGGCGGATGGAATTGAAAGCACCCGCGCCAATCCGAAGTCTGTCACTTTCACCCGTCCGCCCGGTGTCACTAATATATTATGGGGTTTGATATCTCTGTGAATAATCCCCTTGCTGTGAGCATGCTCGAGGGCGGCACAGACCTGAACACCAATGCTGATAGCCTCAGATGGTGGAAGGGCTCCACGCCTGCGGATCATCTCTTTAAGATTGGTTCCTTCAACATATTCCATAACCAGATAAGGCAAGCCGTCCTCTTCACCAACATCGTAAATACTAACGATATTGGGATGGGAGAGGCTCGCTACCGCTTGGGCCTCCATCTGAAAGCGGCGCACGAAATCCTTATCCTCTGCCAGCTCCTCGCGCAGGATCTTAACGGTGACAATCCTGTTGAGGACGGTACAGCGGGCTTGATAGACGTTAGCCATCCCACCGGCGCCGATTTTTGTGATTATTTCGTATCTATTGCTGAGCATCTTTCCTTTCATAAAATCCTTAATCTCCCTGTGACAGGGCTAATGTTATCAATTCTCTGGCTATCGGTGCAGCAACCCTACCGCCCTGTCCTCCGTGTTCTACAACCACACAAACAGCCACACTCGGCCTGTATGCCGGAGCAAAGGCCACGAACCAGGCATGAGGGGAACCTGCAGGATTTTCTGCCGAACCGGTTTTACCAGCCACCTCAATGCCGGGAATGGCTGCAGCAGATCCAGTTCCGTGCTTCACAACCTCAAGCATTCCTTCCTGCACAGCCAGGGCTACTTCCGCAGAGGCTGTTACCCTGAGCAGGCTGGGCTTCTGTGACCAAAGCACCTTCCCGTCCGGGGAACGGATTTTCTGGACGAGATATGGCCTCATCATTATTCCGTTGTGACCTAGAGATCCTGCCACGAGGGCCATAAACAGCGGACTTACTGCGATCCCTCCCTGGCCTATGGCTGCTTCCGCCAGTCCGTTGGGGCACTGCAGGGTGCTGCGCGGGAGTGGAATCGTTGTTGTTGGAATGTCAAAAGGTATCTTTTTTCCCCAGCCAAAAGATTCCAAACCTCTGATGAAGTCATCCGTCCCTAATCTCAGCCCCAGCTCAGCGAAATAACTGTTACAGGAAACCGCCAGGGCGTCGTTGAGATCCACACTCCCATGTGCCTGCAGGTCCTTTAAAACCCTTCCCTGGATTGTAATCTCACCGCGGCAGTTATAAATTACCTCATCCAGCTGGGGATATTTCTTCAATCCGAGAGCAGCAGTGACGATCTTCATTGTTGATCCCGGCGGATAAAGCCCTTGCGTGGCTCTGTTCAGCAAAGGGCGCCTGGCATCATTTTTGATCGCCTCCCATTGCTTCTCTAGATAATCGGGATTGGAGTTAAATCCCGGAGTGCTCACCATGGCCAGAATTTCACCGCTTCTGGGATCAAGTGCTACTGCCGCGCCTGTGTAAGGGGCAAGCAGTTCCCATGCCCTTTCCTGGAGGTGGTGGTCGATCGTGAGGTAAATGTCATTACCCTGATGCGAACGCAGTCCCCAACGCACCTCCAGCGCTTGGCGAAAGGAACCTCTGAGGCCCAGCAGTTCTTCATCATAGGCGGCCTCCAGCCCGGTTTTACCCAAAGTTCTGGAAACATAACCGATCAGGTGCGAATAGGCCTGCGGGTAGAGATACCTTCTTCTTAATTGATCTCCATCCGGAACGCTTTCCGCTAATTTTTCTCCATCTCGGGCAAAAATTCCTCCCCGTACTACACGATTTTCGACGATCCAGGGTCGAGGATTGGCACTATGGCTGTTAAGGGATGGCCCCTGGATCAAAGTGATAAAAACCATATAACCGCCATAGATGAGAAAACAAATGGCAATAATAACCATGATCTTTTTTATGGAATCATTCATACATCACCGCTCCTGAAAAGCGTTTCTTGCACAAGGACATTCCGGCAGGACCACCGGTTATCCCTTTTATGGCCACTGTCTCGCCAGTCACCGGACATTAGCAACAGGCCCTAACCCTTTTAGCGCAAAAGCAACACACCAGGATGTTGCAGCGTTTTTTTCAAGGATAGCCTCCTATATTCCTTACTCCTGCACCACACTAATGTTCTCCCGGCGCCATTCGAGAAGGAGAAGCACTCCTTTCTTGGCTCGCCTCTCTCTCCGAAGCGATCCTGGCCAGCATACCAACCAGGAAGCAATTAGAAATAAAGGAGCTTCCTCCGTAGCTCAAAAAGGGGAGGGGAATCCCCGTCAAAGGTATTATTTTGGTCACCCCCCCGATTATGATCAAGGCCTGCATGGCTAACAAAGAACTAAAACCGAAGGCCAACAGGCTTCCAAAAACATCAGGGGTATTGAGGGAAAGGCTGAGCCCTCGCCAGACCAGAACAAAATAGATACCGATGACGCTTAAGGTGCCCAACAGACCCAACTCCTCCCCTATCAGGGAGAAGATAAAATCGGTATGAACTGCCGGTATCAGTTCAGGGAAACCGCTTCCCAAACCCAAACCAAAGATCCCACCGCTCGCCAAGGCGAAAAGGGATTGGATGATTTGGTAACCCCCGCTATCGGCCTTGGTCCAGGGATTAAGGAAGATATCTATTCTCTCCTGTACATGAGGAAAGGAATGATACATGACAAAAGCACTTGCTATAAAAAGAAATAACCCCAGCATCAGAAAAGATAGTCGCCCTGTAGCAACGTAAACCATTAACAGAAAGACGATGTAGAAGAGCAAGGCCATCCCCAGGTCCCTTTGAAAAACCAGCAGTAGCATAGCCAGTCCACAGGCAGCAAGAAGCGGTCCTAAATAGGGCCAGTCCGGCACATAGAAGCGCCCCACCTTTTTCGTGCCCTGTTTGAGAATTTCCTTGTTTTCGTCGAGGTAACCGGCCAGAAAAATAACCATCAGGATCTTTGCAAATTCTGAAGGTTGAAAGCGAAATGAACCGAGGGCCAGCCAGCTGCGCGCCCCTCCTGCCTCGGTGCCGAAAAAAATTGTCATTACCAGAAAGAAGATACTGGTCAGCATAAAAAGGTATTTGAAGTTATGGAGGTGTCTGTATTCTGTTAAGATCAACTGAACCAGCCAGAAAAGGACAATACCGGCGATTGCCCAGCAACTCTGTCGCATACCGTAATAAGGGTTGGTTCTGTAAATAAATATAATTCCCAGGGCAATCAGGACACCGGTTAGATAAACGAGCAGGGGATCGCTCCTTAATTTTTTCTCGGCAACCAGGGTACTGATAGTAAGAATAATGACCAATACCAGCCAGAGGACAAGGTCCTGTGGTCGCAGTAGGTGTTCCCGGTACAGTTCCGGCGCTCCGGCAGCCAGAATCAGCCCCGGGAAAAAGGGCAAAAGGGAGCAACACCCTTTTTTCTTTTCGGCAGCAACCTCTAGAGTGAGAGTAACCCTTCCTACCTGCAGGTGAGCTCCAGGCTTGAGAGGTTTCGTGTCGGTCAGTCGCTGACCGTTGAGGATGGTCCCGTTGGTGCTCCCCAGATCCGTAATGTAATAGCGGCCGCCTTGGTAGAATACTCTGGCGTGCCTGCCGGAAACATAGGGATCTGAGATAACCACCGAACAACGCTCACTCCTGCCCAGGATCGTTTCCCGTCCTAAAATCCATCTCTTTCCCCGCCTGATCCCGGGAATCTCCGAATTTACTACAACCAGAGATGTTGTCTGACTCCGGTCGGGGATCCTTCTAACTACATGCACCCTGATTAAACAGAAAACAAAGAAAAGGAGGAGAAGCAGCACCAGATACTTCTGGACCAGAACCAGCCAGAACACAATTTAAACCTCCTCAATCTGAAGCAGGTTCTCGCCGATCAAGAATTGATCCCCCGGCAGCAGGCGCTGTTGCTCTATGCGCACTCCGTTGATAAAGGTGCCATTGCGGCTTCCCAGGTCAACAAGATAAAGCTCCCCTCCCCGCCATTCAAGCAGGGCGTGTTCCCGGGAAGCGTTAATATCCGAAAGCACCAGGTGGTTGGTACCCTTGCGTCCGATATAGAAGCGTTCCTCCCCCTGCAGGTTGATCCGCTTCCCCTGGTCGGGCCCGCTCACCACCAGGAGGTCCAGCCTAACTCTGTTCCTGTTTTTCCTCTCGTTTTTATCAAAAATCAATGTTTGATCGATTGCCGGTTGATCTGGGGGTTCGTCTTCCGCTTTGATAGAATCAATTAGAGGGTAAGAGGCTTTTTCTTCCGACTTGGCAAAGGCCGAGCTTATTGCAATCTCTCCACTTTCCAGGGTATCATCTTCCGTAAATGTTATCTGCGGCCTACCGATTAAGGTATAAGCCTTCTCTGCCGCTTTATTTTTAATGTAATCGGCAAGTTCCCTGCTAAGAGCCTCCTGGAGCGGCGCGCTCTTTACGAAATCATCTTTTCCCAAGCTTACCGTAAATACATTTGGGGCATAAACACGGGATACACTCACCCGCCTTTGGGCTACCATCTCTCGTACCAGGGCTCGGGCAATCTCCACAGGCTGCAGGGAGCGCTTGCCCTTGCGAAAAATGCCTTCCCAGAATTTTGAAATCATCCTTTCCAGATCTTCCAGGCCCACGGTCTCACCCGCCCTTAATCGTTTTTCTCAAACAGGCCACAAAAAAGCCGTCAGTTCCATGACGGTGGGGGAACAACTGCAGGAACCCCGACCGAGCGGTTACCTTATCCTCCTCCCAAACCAGGGGAAAGGGTAGCCGCAGGGAGAGATCTTCCGGCTGAAAATCCTTGCATTCTTCTAAAAACTGCCTGATAACCCCGGTATTCTCTTCCGGTTCCGTGGTGCAGGTGCTGTAAACGAGAATACCTCCAGCGGCGAGGCAGCGAGAAGCAGATTTAAGTATTTCCAGTTGCTGCCTGGCATGCTGCGGTAGATCCTCAGGTTTGACCCTCCACCTCAAATCTGGTCGCCTCCTGATCACTCCCAGCCCGGAGCAGGGGACGTCGACGAGGATATAATCCGCCTTTTCCTGTAGTTGAAAAGGAAGTTCTCGAACATCCATCAATTTAGGTTCTACAATGCTGACGCCCATCCTCTTGCAGGCTTTTGCGACAAGCTCCAGGCGGTGGCTATGGACATCGAGGGCTAGGATCCTCCCCCTGTTCTGCATGATTTGAGCCATATGGGTCGTCTTCCCCCCCGGCCCGCTGCAGGCATCGATGACAAAAGATCCGGGAGCGGGATTTAAAACCAGAGAGGCGATCATGGAGCTTTCATCCTGAACGGCAAAATAGCCTTCCTGAAATAGCCGTAGTTCCGCCAGTGATGACAGATTCGTCACCAGACCCTCAGGCACCAGCATACTGAAACGGGCGATGACATTTTCCCTTTCCAGTTGCTGCTGCAGTTCTTGCGGAGTTATTTTTAAGGTATTGCAGCGGATAACCAGCGGAGCCGGTTTGTTGTTTGCCCTGCACAGAGCGATGGTCTCTTCCTTACCGTAACGGTTCAGCCATCGCTCAACCAGCCAGGCGGGATGGGAATATTTCACGCTAATATGTGAAAGAGGATCGACGTCAGGATCGGGATGGGATATCTCTTCCCGCTTGCGGGCAATGCTGCGCAGCAGCCCATTTACAAACCCTGCCAGGCCGGCAAGCCTCCACCTTTTGGCCTGCTCCACAGCTTCATTACAGGCCGCCCAGGGAGGTATCCGATCGAGAAAGAGAAGCTGATAAACACCAAGGCGCACAATGTTGCGCACGGCATGGCTCATTTTGGATACAGGCGTGCTGCTGAAACAGTCAATCACCCAATCGATCGTTCCCCGCATCCGCAGAGTACCGTAAACCAGTTCTGTCAAGAGAGCGAGATCATCTGCTCCCAATTTCAGGTCGGCTCTAATATTTTGTAGGGCCAGATTGGCATAGGCCCCCTCTTTGTCTACTGCTATGAGCACACGCAAAGCGCCATCCCTGGCAGGCGAAGTACGCTGGTGAGGGTTTTTCCTCATCTCATCATTACCTCTAATCATCACCCTTATTTTTTTACCCCAGGCGCATCCCCGGCGAAATCCGGTAACCGCGCAGGAACTCCGCACCACTCATACGGTTTTTACCTGCGGGCTGAACCTCAGTCAGGAGGAGCCGCCCGGAACCAGTCTGGACAACAAATCCCTCTTGCGGATCAAGGGCAACAACATCCCCTGGTTCACCGCCGCTTGCTTTATTTGAAACTACCAGGGCTCGCCATACCTTGAGGGTCTTCCCTTTAAACACAGTATACGCCCCCGGCCTGGGGTTCATACCCCTGATCTGGTTAAATATGACACCGGCAGAGCGTTTCCAGTCAATTAACTCCTCTTCTCTGCGGATGGGGGGGGCGTAGGTGGCAAGCCGATGATCTTGAGCCCGACGTGGCGCCGAGCCCTCTTCCAGCAAGGACAAAGTTTTTAACATCAGTGCTGCGCCCTTTTCTGCCAGAAGGGACGCCAGTTCACCGGCAGTGGTGTTTTCCCCAATAGGAACCTCCTCTTGGAGAATAATATCACCCGCATCCATTTCCGGAGAAATAAACATCGTGGTCACACCGGTGCTCCTTTCCCCGTTCATAACCGCCCTTTCAATAGGAGCCGCGCCGCGGTAAGCCGGCAGCAGCGACGGGTGAAGGTTAATGCATCCTAAACGGGGCAGGTTCAGAACAGGCTGCGGCATGAGCATGCCGAAGGCCACAACGACAATAACATCCGGTAGTGGCTTCATTCCCTCGAGAAGCCTATTCAGCTCCCCGGCATCTTCAGGCTGAAAAAAAGGAAGGCCGCATTCAACGGCGAACTCCTTAACGGGAGGCGCCGCAATCCGCCGGCCGCGACCGCGCGGCCGGTCCGGCCGGGTAACAACCCCCAGCAGCGTCCACTCAGTGTCTTTGAGCCTTTTTAATGTGGGAATCCCAAAGGAAGATGTCCCCATAAACAGGATCTTCAGTATCGCTGCCGCCCCCTTCCCTGTCAACTCTTGATCCTTATTGCTTTATCAATAAAGAGAATACCGTCTAAATGGTCAATCTCATGTTGGAGCGCCCTTGCCCCTAGGCCTTCTGCACTGATTACCTGTACCCCACCGTGGCGGTTGAGACCCTTGACTCGCACTCTATAGGCCCTTTTAACCTCCCCGGCAACACCGGGAATACTCAAGCACCCTTCAACACCGACATCCTCGCCCTCCTGGTAGATGATCTCCGGGTTAATCAGTTCCCAGAGGCCATCACCAACGTCAACCACCACTACCCGCTTGGAAATACCAACCTGTGGGGCAGCCAGGCCGACACCTTGCGCTGCGTACATCGTTTCCGCCATGTCATCAAGCAGTTTGCGTATACTTTTATTGACCACACGTACCGGACGGCTTTTTTGGCGCAGTACTGGGTCCCCCAGTTCTACTATTTTATAAGCCGGCATCAAAATCCCCCTTGACATTAATAACCAAAAGGATCCACTTCCACACTAATTATAACACTATTGTTTTTGCGATAAACAGCGAGACAGGCTTCAATTTGACTGCGCAAAGGAAGGGTCTTGCCTTTGAGCAATATCTGCCACCTGTAAAAACCTTTGACCCGCAGAACCGGAGCCGGAGCGGGCCCAAGAACTGCAACCTGATCACCTGAGAGCTGGCGCCTCAGTTCTGCGGCCAGCTCAGAGGCCAGTACGACAACATCTTCTTCCCTGCGGCTGCTCAGGCGCACCCTGATCAATTCCCCATAGGGGGGATACTCCAGAGCACGCCTTCTTTTTGCCTCTTCCCGATAAAAAGAGTTGCTATCTCCTCTGCATGCGGCCATGATGCTGTAGTGTTCGGGGTGATAAGTCTGCACCACAACCTCGCCCGGCTGCGGCCCTCTTCCCGTCCTCCCGGCTACCTGAGTGAGGATCTGAAAGGTGCGCTCTGCTGAGCGGTAATCGGGCAGATTCAGAGAGAGGTCGGCGTTAAGAACTCCCACCAGGGTAACGCCGGGAAAGTCGTGCCCTTTGGTCACCATTTGGGTTCCTAGAAGAATGTCCGCTTTTTTCCCGGCAAATAGGCTCAAGATCTGGCTGTAGGACCCCTTACCGCGAGTGGTATCGTAATCCAGGCGCAGCACCCGTGCCCCAGGGAAAAGCAATGAGAGTTCCTGTTCCACGCGCTCAATCCCCGTTCCTAAAAAGCAGAGCCTCTTATTGCTCCCGCACGAAGGACAGCTCGCCGGCAACGGGAGACGGGTGTTGCAGTAATGGCAGCGCAGATCCCCTGTCTGCCGGTGATAAACAAGAGAAATGGAGCAGTTGCGGCATTTTAAAACCTCACCGCATCCAGGGCAAAAAACGAGAGGAGCGTAACCCCTTCTGTTGTAAAAGAGAATAACCTGTTCTTTTCGCTTAAGGCGCAGATTTATCTGTTCCTGTAGATACCTGCTGAAAATTGAAGGTTCACCACTGTTTAATTCCAGACGCATGTCTACCACTGTGTTCCTCGGAAGGCTGCGCCCAGGGGGTCGCCTGGAAATTGTCAACAGCTGGAGCCTTTTCCTGACCGCAGCCGTAAAACTCTCCAGTGATGGAGTGGCACTCCCCAAAACCACAACCGCCTTATTGAGAAAGGAGCGCATCAGAGCCACCTGGCGGGCATGATAGTAAGGCCTTTCCTGCTCTTTATAGGAGGGGTCGTGCTCTTCATCGATGATTACCAGGCCGAGATTACAAAAGGGCGCAAAAACAGCTGACCGGGGGCCGATCACTACCCCCTTAGCCCCTTTTCTGACATCTTCCCAAAGGCGGTACTTCTCCCCGCGTGCCAGGCGGTGATGCCAGACGGCCACCCTTTCACCGAAAGCTTCTTGAAAAAGCGCCCCTATCTGTGGAGTAAGGGCAATTTCGGGTACCAGGTAGAGCACCTGCCGTCCTAAAGCAAGAGCAAATTCTGTCGCTCGCAGGTAAACCTCAGTTTTGCCGCTCCCGGTCACACCGTAGAGAAGAAACCTTTCCCCTTTTTCATTGCTCAGCGCCTCTTCAATTCTCCTTAAGGCTTCTTGCTGTTCTCCGGTCAGGTCGAAGTCTTCAGGGCGCTGCGGGGAAAGTTTCTCTTCCGGAGATGTGCATTTAACCAGCCTCTTAGGCCTGTCCGGTGGGCTCATCAGCTCCAGAATTTCCGCTAAAGGATGCAGGTAATACCAGGCCATCCAGCGGGCCAGGTCTAAAAGCTCTTTTGTAAAATCCGGCCGGCCTAAGCCGGCAATCTCCCGCAAACTAATCCCTGGCTCCGGCTCACTATAACCGACGATCCATCCCTCAACCAGCCGGGATCCGAATGGAACGGTGACCCTGGTACCGGGTTGCGGCTTTCCCATCCCGGCAGGTAAACGATAATGAAAGATCCGGTTCAGATCGGGATGATTGATGTTTACTACAACCTCGGCGCACTCTTCCCCCACCGGCCCCGCCTCCATGACAACTGTTTTCCTAGACTATCAATTAATTATAACAAAAACATTAACCCGGAACAGAAAAAAGCTATCGACAAACAAACCGCCCCAGAAACAGAAAAGACCGGCTCCTTTACCTCTCGCCGGCCTCAAAGGGGTTCTGATGGCTCCTAACAGTATCCTCCCAGCGGGATCTTCTCCGCTTCTTTTTTAAGTATCTCTGCACAATCCGTCCTTTCCCAGGTGAGGTCGAGGTCAGATCTCCCGAAGTGACCGTAGACGGCGGTCTGTTTGTAAATAGGTCGCCTTAGATCAAGATGTCTGATAATGGCAGCGGGCTTGAAATCAAAACACTCTCTCACCACCTTACAGAGCGACTGATCAGAAATGACTCCCGTCCCAAATGTATCCACATGCACCGCTATAGGGTTGGCCACGCCGATTGCATAGGCGACCTGCACTTCACACCGGCGGGCTAGTTTGGCAGCAACTATATTTTTGGCCACGTACCTGGCAAAGTAAGAGGCAGAACGATCGACTTTCGTAGGGTCTTTGCCGGAAAAAGCGCCTCCTCCGTGTCTCGCCATCCCGCCGTAGGTATCGACGATGATCTTTCTTCCCGTCAGTCCCGTGTCCCCCTGCGGCCCACCGATAACAAAGCGACCGGTGGGATTGACATAATAGCGCGTATTCTTATCAATGTATTCGGGTGGAATTGTTTCCTTAATAACAGTTTCTATAATGTCTGCCTTTATTTGCTCAAGAGTAACATCGGGGCGGTGCTGTGCCGAAACCACGACCGCATCTACCCGCACCGGACGGTCATCCTCATACTCTACGGTAACCTGAGTCTTTCCATCCGGGCGCAGGTAGGGGAGGATTTTCTGTTTCCGGACTTCTGCCAGCCGGCGCGCCAGTCTGTGCGCCAGATCTATGGGCAATGGCATCAGATTTGGGGATTCATCGGTGGCATAGCCGAACATCATCCCCTGATCACCGGCGCCCAGTTCCATCGTGTCCCTGATCTCCCCGGTTTTATTCTCCAGAGCCTGGTCAACACCCAGAGCGATGTCGGCGGATTGCTCTTCCAGGGAGGTGATCACGGCGCAGGTATCGCAGTCAAAGCCGTACTTTGCTCTCGTGTATCCGATATCCCTGATGGTAGAACGAACCAGTTGAGGTATATCAACATAGCATTCTGTGGTGATTTGCCCGGTGATAAAGACAAGCCCTGTTGCCACCATGGTTTCGCAGGCAACACGAGCTTCATTATCCTTTTCATAGATGGCATCAAGAATCGCATCTGATATCTGGTCGGCAATTTTGTCCGGATGCCCTTCGGTTACCGATTCAGAAGTAAAAAGTCGTTTCGCCATTATCGTTTGTCCTCCTTGGTTCTTCTTAACAGTTTTGCCACCTGATCCAAAATCACACCGGCCAATTCTTTTTTGGTCAGGCGAGGCAACTCAACAGCTTCCCCTTCCGGAAACAGAATAGTGGCCACATTGGTGTCGACATCAAAACCTGCCCCCTCTTCCGTCAAATCATTGGCAACGATCATATCGAGATTTTTGCGGGCCAGTTTCTCCCTCGCGTTAACCAGCAGGTCTTCGGTTTCAGCCGCAAATCCTACCAGGATCTGGTTTGACTTGTTTTGCCCCAGGTAGGCCAGAATGTCCGGGGTGCGTTCCAGTTCCAGCAGAAGGTCCGCCGATTCTTTTTTAATCTTTCCTGAAGTAACCCAACGCGGACGGAAGTCAGCTACCGCCGCCGCCTTTATGACAACATCCGCTGCCGCAAAATTTTCCTTCACGGCGTTAAACATTTCCTCCGCAGTCTGCACGGAAATCAGGTTAACCCCCTGCGGCGGCTCCAGCTTTGTGGGGCCGCTGATCAGGGTTACCCTCGCACCCCGTTCTTTCGCTTCCTCTGCCAGGGCATAACCCATCTTCCCGGAGCTGTAATTGGACAGAAAGCGCACGGCATCGAGAGGTTCCCTGGTGGGGCCTGCTGTGACCAGGACATGAATGCCGGACAGTTCATCCTGGCGGTTGAGGACATCCTCTACATAAGAGACGATCCTCTCCGGTGGCGGCAATCTCCCTTTTCCTCTGGCACCGCATGCCAGCCTGCCTTCGTCAGGTTCAATAAAAAGAAAGCCATAACCCCGCAAAAAATTCATCCAGTGTTGAAAGACGGGGTTTTCATACATGCCGACATTCATCGCCGGAGCAAAAATCACCGGCGCCCTTGTTGCCATGATCGTAGTTGACAGAAGATCATCGGCGATCCCCCCGGCCACCTTCCCGATAATATTGGCTGTAGCAGGCGCCACCAACAAAAGGTCGGCCTTTTGAGCGAGGCTGATGTGTTCAATTTCCAACTGCCGGGGGGCAGCAAACATTTCCGTATGTACAGGGCTCTGCGTAATGGATTGCAGTGTCAAAGGGGTGATGAATTGCGTAGCCGACCGGGTCATCACTACTTCTACTTTATAGCCCTTCTTTATAAGGAGGCTGGCGATTTCGGCCGCCTTGTAGGCGGCAATGCTTCCCGTAACCCCAAGTACAATGTTTTTCTTCATCCGGTCCTCTTTATTCATTTCGTTTTCAGCAAAGTGCGCTTGATTACCAGCTGGTCTTCCGCAATTTCTTTGAGGGCAATGGTCACCGGCTTGATGGTCTCGGGGTTATCGGGATTTTTGCAGGATTCGGTAAGCTGGCGCGCCCTCTTCGCAGCTGCTACCGCCAGTTCATATTTGCTTTCAACCTTTTTTATCAGCACGTCGAGACTCGGCTGTTCCATGCTCTATACCCCTTTACCTTAATTCCGGGCGCTTTTTTCCTTATTGATGATCTCCAGAAGCTCCATGAATGCCCGTTCTTTTCTGTCATTTTGGACGACATAGTCATACATATCTGCAGCCTGGAGCTCCCGGTAAGCGCAATTCAGCCGCCTTCCGATCGTTTCAACATCCTCCGTTCCTCTCTTGGCAATCCTTTTGCTGAGCTCTTCTATGGAGGGTGGTTTTATAAAGATCAATAAAGCATCAGGAAAAATCTCTTTAATCTTAAGAGCTCCTTGGATGTCGATCTCCAGCAATACGTCCTTACCGGAGCGCAGAGCGTTTTCTACTGCAAAGCGGGGGGTCCCGTAATAATGACCGTAAACTTCAGCCCATTCCAGCAATTCCCCTTTTTCAAGCATCCTTTTGAATTCTTCTTCGGTCACGAAAAAATAATCCACCCCATCCTTTTCATTGATGCGGGGAGGCCTTGTTGTAACAGAAATCGAATAACTAATGTTAGGCAATGCCTTGCGCAGCAACTCACATAAAGTGCCTTTCCCAGATCCGGAAGGGCCTGATATGACTATCAGCAGTGGCTGTTCGGTCAATGATTTCTCGTTCCTCCATCTTTTGGATTATTCTTCGTTGGCCGAAGCAGGCTCTTTTGTAGAAAGGCGGTTGGCTACCGTCTCCGGCTGAACAGCAGACAGGATAACATGATCGCTGTCGGTGATTATCACTGCCCTGGTTCTCCTGCCATAGGTGGCATCGATCAACATCCCCCGGTCTCTGGCTTCCTGGATAATGCGCTTGATCGGCGCAGACTCAGGGCTCACGATGGCAATGATGCGATTGGCAGAGACAACATTGCCAAAACCTATATTAATAAGCTTAATGTCCATTGTTTACCTCCCCTAATTTGTATACGCCTTGCCTCTCTACTCGACATTCTGGATCTGCTCCCGCATTTTCTCTAGCTCACTCTTAATCTCCACAACCAGCGGTGAAATAACCAAATCCGCGGCCTTAGCACCGATTGTATTGACTTCCCTGTTCATCTCTTGAAGTAAAAATTCGATTCTCCTGCCGACTGCTCCTTTTAAATGCAGGAATTCTTCTAACTGTGAGAGATGACTGGACAGGCGTACTAATTCCTCGGTGATACTACTTCTTTCAGCAAACAAAATCACTTCCGCCGCTAACCGGTTTTCGTCTATTTCGCAGTCATCTAGCAGAGTCTGGAGTCTGCTCTTGAGCCGATTGCGTAATTCTTCGCTCAAAAGCGGAGCCCGTTTTTTAATCTCCTCCACGTATCCGGCAATCCGGTTTTTGCGAGGGATTAAATCTTCGCAAAGCCTTGCTCCCTCACGGGTTCGCATCTCAGACAAATGAGCCATTCCCTCTGCCAGAGCTTTTTCCACAACTGACCAAACCTCGTCCAGATCCTCTTCAGATTCCTCGACCACCAAAGCATCAGGAAGCTGAGCAAGGTCATTAACTTTTAATTGGAAGTCAATATTAAGCGTTTTTGCCATTTCCTTTAAACTATTATAATAGGCAAGGACTAATTCTTTGTCAAGCTTAACATTACGTTTTTTACCACGGCGATCCTCTATATTAACATAAATATCCAGATGGCCGCGGGCAATATCCTGTTGCACCCGTTCCTTAATTTTTTCCTCAAGGGAGAAATAGGGGCGAGAGATACGAACTACAAGTTCCAAAAAACGGTGGTTGACGCTCCGTATTTCCACCGTGGCATGCAGCCCGTCCTTCTCGTATTCACCCCTGCCGAATCCGGTCATGCTTCTGAGCACTTTAGCATCCTGGTTCGGGTTACACATCACCCCGTGCCAGGCTTTCACTCCCTTCTATTTTCTTTCTAACTTTCGTTGCTACCACCTCTTCATTCATTCTGCAGCGGGCTTAATGGTACAAAGTACCAAAAGCCTCTTTCATCCTCCGGAAGGCTTCTTTTAACCGCTCCGTTGCCAGCGTCAAGGATATCCGAAAATAGCCATCACCATATTTGCCGTAGCCAATACCCGGAGTAACTACCACAGAAGACTTTTCCAGAACCATTTCCGCAAATTCCGTTGACGTCAACCCGGACGGCACCGGCACCCACAGATAGATGGTTCCTTTAGGTAAGGAGAAATCCCAACCTAGACTTTTTAGACCGGCCACCGCAATCTCCCTTCTCTCCCGATAAATGCGGCGCATTTCCTCGATACAGTCCTGCGGTCCCTCCAGGGCGGCTATCCCGGCATACTGAATTGCCTGAAAGACTCCGGAATCAAGATTGGACTTAAGAGAAGACAGGGTCTTTATAAGCTCTGCATTCCCTGCCGCCCAGCCGATACGCCAACCGGTCATGTTATAGGTCTTCGAGAGGGAATGAAACTCAATTCCAACATCCTTTGCACCCGGCACTTCAAGAAAACTAGGAGCAACATAGCCGTCAAAGGTTATTTCAGAATACGCGGCATCGTGACAGACGATGAGATCATAATGGCGGGCAAAGCTGACTACATCCTGAAAAAACTCCTTGTCGCATGTTGCCCCGGTGGGATTATTGGGATAGTTGAGGAACAAAAGAGAGGCTTTTCTTGCCACCTCCACAGGGACACTGCTCAAATCCGGCAGAAAATTGTTCTCCCCTTTTAAGGGAAGGGAGTACACTTCAGCACCGGCTAGGGCAGCGCCTATACCGTAGACGGGATATGCCGGATCCGGCACCAGAGCGAGATCCCCCTCCTGTAGATAGCAGAAGGAGATGTGGGCAATCCCCTCCTTAGAGCCGATCAGTGTGACTACTTCAGAAGCGGGATCCAGTTCAACCCCAAACCTGCGCCTGTACCAGGAGGCCACTGCCGTGCGGAACGCCAGCAGTCCTGCAGAAGTTGGATAACGATGGTTCTCGGCCTTCTGTGCCTGATCTATCAAAGCCTTTACAATATGAGAAGGTGTAGGAAGGTCAGGGTCACCGATTCCCAGACTGATCACATCAATACCCCGGCTCTGTAATTTCTCAATCTTCTGTTCGATGCGGGCGAAGAGGTATGGCGGCAAAGCAGCCAAGCGGTCAGCAACTTTTTTCATCTCGTAAACCCCCTAGTTTTCGTCATTCTATCATCAGATTAGGCGAAAGACAACATGACCTCACACATATTTAAACCTGCTCTATCGCAATAGCACATTTCCTCCGCCAAAGGAAGGATGGCAGAAAGCATGGTTTACCTGTTACTTCCATTCGCTTGAGGTTCCGGATTCTCATCCAAAATCCTTTTAATAAATTCGTCGTGAAGATACCCTTGAAAAACCTCCTCAGCAGGTCCTGTCATATAAACGTGATTGTTTTCCGCCCATTCTACCAGAAGCTCCCCACCCGGCAAGTAGACACGCACTTTTCTATCCAGATAGCCGGCGAGAGCACCCCCTACGGCGGTAGCACAGGCACCCGTCCCACAGGCCAGCGTCTCTCCTACACCCCGTTCCCAGACCCTTACCCTGGCCTCCTTACGGTTCAGCACCTCTACAAATTCTACATTGGTGCGGCTGGGAAATAACCTGTGGCACTCCAGGCGCGGGCCCAAGGTGCGCACGGGAGCACTTCCCGCATCGGGCACGAAAATCAAACAGTGGGGGTTGCCCATGGAGACTGCGGTAAACTTCAAGATGTTGTCACCCACTTCAATTACCTCATTCACAACCCTATCTCCCGGTTCCCCAGCAACAGGTATCTTTTCCCGTTCCAGGATCGGCTCCCCCATATCCACTTTTGCAGCAGCAACAGAGCCTTCTTCCAGTATCAATTCCGGTACCTTGACACCGGCTTTTGTTTTTATTTGAAAGATGATCTCCTTGGCCAACCCTTTCTGATAGGCGTACTTGGCCACGCAGCGGATGGCATTGCCGCACATTTCCGCCTCAGAACCGTCGGCGTTGAAGATGCGCATATTGATCATCCCTTGCTCGTCCTGAAAAACGAAGACAAGGCCGTCCCCGCCGACCCCGAAATTCCGGTCACAGAGCCTACGGGTAAAGCTCGGGATTTTATCTTTGGGAAGACTATCTGGCTTCGTTTCCAGCAGAATAAAATCGTTGCCCAAGCCGTGCCACTTGGTGAACTGCATCGGGCTGGCCTCCTTAAAGCGACTTTAAGACAGGCGAAAACCTCCGCTCTGCTACCCCTCTCCTGTACCAGAAAACACCTGCTACTAGATTAACTCAAATCCGCAAAATCGGCAAGTGGATCAAAAGCTAACAGTTGGATACAATTTAGAGGTGGAATTAATTCCAGCTATTGAGTGGAGAGGGATGTTATATGTTGCCAGATGGCCTTACTTTGAACCTCGTTGTGAGAGAGCTCCAAGCCACAATTCTGCAGGGGAGGGTAGAGCGTGTCTACCAGCCTGAGAAGCAAGAGATCATCCTTGTGATTCGCTACTCCGGCCGCAGCCTGCGCCTGCTTATTTCCTCTGCTGCAGAATCTGCTCGGATCCACTTGACTACACAGGATAAAACCAACCCTCCCTACCCTCCCCTTTTCTGTCAGATACTGCGCAAATATCTGGAAGGAAGCCGTCTGAGCAGCATCGAACAGGAGAACCTAGATCGCATTGTGCGCTTGGTTTTCACGCGCTTAGGGGAGAGCGGTGAATTTCAGAATATGGTGTTGATCAGCGAGATCATGGGAAAGCACAGCAACCTGATTTTAGTGGACGCCGCAACCGGCCTGATTATCGACGGCATCAAACGTTATTCCCACGCCTTGAGCAGACACCGCGAAGTGCTGCCGGGACTGCCATACATTCCTCCCCCTCCCCAGAATAGAGCTCACCTCCTTAACCTTGATGAAGAACAATTTGTCAGGTTGCTGCTTTCAAATCATCTAGAAAAAAAGCTGGAGGATGTTCTTATGCTGACCCTTGCCGGCATAGGGCGCTCAATGGCGCGTGAAGTGGTCTATCGGGCGGGGCTGGACCCCGAACTGCGCCTGGAATTCTGCGGTGAATACGAGCTGCACGCTCTTTTCCAGTCCTTCCAGAAAACCGTCATTCCTCTGCTGAGAGGGAACAAACCGGAGCCGGTAATCATCTTTCAGGGAACAACAGCAGTAGACTACGCCCCTCTTCCTCTTACTCACTACCGGGGATTAAAATCAATACCGTGTGAAACAGTTAACGAAATGCTTGACCGCTACTACGCAGCGAAGGCAGAAAGCAACCGTCTTAAGCAGATCAAAACCCATCTGGAAACGGTCATCAGACAGAATATGGATCGCTGCAGTAAAAAACTCACCCTTCAGGAAAAGGACGAGGCAGAAGCCAGGGAAGCACTTAAGCTGCGGCTCCTTGGGGAGATGATCTTCGCCCACCTGCACCTGATCAGACCCGGGTCCCGGGAAGTAGAGCTTCCGAACCTCTACCAGCCGGATGCTCCATCATTAAAAATAGAGCTGGACCCATCACTTTCGGCGGTGCAAAACGCCCAGCGTCTTTTTCGGAGATACGACAAAGCGAGAGATACAATTAAGGCCTTGGAGAAACAAATCAAGAGCACCAAAGAGGAAATTCAGTATCTGAACAGCATTAAAACGGCTCTCGAGCAGGCGGAGTGTCTGGCTGATTATCAGGAGATTCATGAAGAGCTGGAAGATGCGGGTTACATCCGATCCGACGGCAAGAAAAGCCGCCGGAGCAAAGGGACAAAAAAGGCACCGCCGCAGATAATGCGGTTCACCTCCCGCGATGGCTATCAGATCCTTGTCGGAAAAAACAACCAGCAGAACGACTACATCACCATGCGCCTGGCACGCGATGAAGATTACTGGCTTCACGTAAAAGATAGCGCAGGAGCCCATGTGATAGTCAAAAGCAAACCCGGTCAGGAGATACCTCCGTCTACTCTGGAAGAGGCAGCAGGGCTGGCAGCTCACTTCAGCGAAGCCAGATACTCCTCTAAGGTTCCTGTTGACTGCACCAAAAGAAAATACGTCAGCAAACCAGCAGGGGCGCGTCCGGGGTTTGTCATTTATAAAAATCACAAAACTATTTACGCAACTCCTAAAGCTCCTACCCCTGAATGATCGCAACTGGAAACGCTCCCTGGGAAATATATTTTTTCTTTGAGGTTTGTTGCGAGTTTCTCCTTTAAATCGAACAGCTGTTGACTCGGTTCACCCCCGGAGAACAGCTTATCTATATGTTTTTTGACTTTATCATCGTAATGTGTTGTTTGTATACCATCTGCTCCTCCAATCATGAACAAGTCATTAATAACTCCATCTACAGCCATGTACCTCTAAACGCCATCGTCCGCAACTCCCTTAATCAACCTCTCTATAACCTCTTTGGCGAACTCCCAATCCTTTTTATTCTTTTCATAGAACTCCCTACCTTTATCCGTTATGCGATAATACTTACGCCGCCCTCCCTGGCTTTCATTCCCCCAATAGGAAATGATCAACCCATCCTGCTCCAATCGCCGAAAGGCGCTGTACAGAGTTGCTTCTTTTAACTCATACTGCCTTCCGCTCAGCGCAATTATCTTTTTGCAGATCTCATAACCGTAGCTATCACCCTGGCGGAGGATATTCAATATTATGGTATCGGTATGTCCACGAATTAGATCATTCGAGATGGTGCCGGACATATCATTCCCTCCTGATGTACATTGTGTCATATACTACTATGTCAGACAATGTAATTCGCATAAAAATTATATCTTAATATAGCCTATATGCCTCCTAAAATTCGCCTAATCTTAAGAGATCTACATCTCAGCAGAAAAAAAAAGGCCAATCCGGGCTACCGGACAACCCCTTTTCAGCATTTTAATTATTGTCGGCGCAGTTTATTCGGTCGTCTAACACTAGCTCCTGCTTCCGGGCTTGACGACCGGTAGGCCGTCCCGGCACAGCGGGCAGTCGGCCGGATCGTATGTATCTATTTGGAGTTTGAGCAGTGAATAATAGGGCACTCCGAAGTCAAGATCTCCACTGTGGCGATCTACAAGGGAGGCAACCCCTATAAGGACCCCTCCCTGCGCCTTGACCAGCTCGATCACCTCTCTGGTCGAACCGCCGGTTGTCACAACATCCTCTACCACCACAACCCGCTCTCCTGCTTTGATTTCAAATCCCCGGCGCAGGGTCATCTTTCCCTGTTCCCGCTCTGTAAACATCGCTTTCACACCCAGAGCACGCCCTACCTCTTGAGCAACAATAATCCCCCCGATGGCTGGCCCTACCACTAAATCCACATCCAGTCCTTTAAAGTGGGCGGCAAGCTTTGTGCACAGTTCTTCGGCCAGATCGGGATACATCAAAACTTTGGCGCACTGAATATAGCGGTTGCTGTGCAGACCAGAAGTCAAACGAAAGTGCCCCTCCAGTAAAGCACCGCGCTCTTTAAAAACCGTCAGAAGCTCATTTTCTTTCATCTCTTGATTCCTCCATTTCCCTGAGAATACGCCGGGCGGCCTCCCGTGAGTCCACCGCCTGCAAGATCGGTCGACCAACCACAATGTAGTCTGCTCCCGCATTAATGGCTTCCCCGGGTGTGCTGATTCTCTTTTGGTCGCCTGCGCTTGATCCCGCAGGTCTGATGCCGGGCGTAACGATCAAAAAGTCTTCTCCAAATCTTTCCCGGATCGCCGCGATCTCTCGTGGTGAAGCCACAACGCCGGAAAGGCCACACTCCTTCGCTATTTCTGCCCAGAAGAGTACCTGATCCAGGGGCTGTCTTTCGATGCCCAGGTCGTTAAACAGTTCTTCGGCGCCTAGGCTGGTAAGCACAGTCACGCCTATAATCAGTGGCATCCGCTTCCCCCCGGTCTCATCCTCCACCTCTTCAACCACGGCTCTCAGCATCTCCCGGCCGCCGGCAATATGGACGTTGAACATGGCCACTCCCAACCGCGCTGCGGCCCGCCCGGCCTGAGCAACGGTGCGGGGTATATCGTGAAACTTCAGATCGAGAAAAACACGCCCCCCCGCTTCCTGAATCTCCTTCACAAAAGCGGGACCATAATTACAAAACGGTTCCAGTCCCACCTTGAACATTCCGCAGCAGTCGTGCAGCTGTGAAACCAAACCCAGCACCCGTTCCCGTTCGGCGAGATCCAGGGCTACGATCAACCGCTCCTTGGTATCCATAATCAGTTCTTCCTTCACTCCTTACAGCCTTGATTTTTCCAGGCGGCTCCGACTAAACATCTAAGCTCCTCGATTTTATTCCTGGCACAGTAACTCTGCAGATCTTCGATGATCTTCACCGCTGTCAGGGGATCATGGAAGAAGGCCGAGCCAACCGCCACCGCTGAGGCCCCGGCAAGGATGAACTCCAGAGCGTCACGACCGGTGCAGATCCCCCCCATGCCGATGATCGGAAGATCGACCGCCTGCGATACCTCCCAAACCGCCCGCACTGCTACCGGCCGGATTGCCGGGCCGGAGAGGCCACCGGTAACGTTGCCCAGAAGCGGTTTTCTAGCCTCAACATCGATGGCCATTCCCAGCAAAGTATTGATCAAAGAAAGGGCGTGCGCTCCGGCATCCGCAACGGCCCTGGCAAGGCCCACGATATCGGTCACGTTGGGGGTAAGCTTAACGATGACGGGAAGATCAGTGGACTGCACAACGGCTTCTACGATTTCGGCCGCCGCCTCGGGAACCGTACCAAGGGCCATCCCACCGGCCTTGACGTTGGGGCAGGAGATATTCATCTCCAAGCCCGCCACACCCGCATTGGTCAGGCGTTCTGCCAGGGCTATGAACTCCTTTTTGGTGCGGCCGGCAATATTGGCGATCACCGGTATGCCAAAGTCGAGCATCTGCGGCAAGAGGTCATCGATAAAGGAATCTACGCCGGGGTTCTGCAGGCCGATAGCATTGAGCAGACCTGCAGGAGTTTCACAGATGCGCGGGGGCTCGTTTCCCGGACAGGGGTCGAGGGTCAATCCCTTGGTAACGAGAGCACCCAGTTTACTCACGTCGAAGACAGGAGCATACTCCACCCCGGATCCGAAGGTTCCCGAGGCTACAAGGACCGGGTTTTTCATTTTAATACCGGCGATTTCCACCGAGAGGTCAACCATCAAAGATCACCTCCTCAGCGGCGAAAACCGGCCCCTCCAGACAGACCCTCAGTTGTTTTCCACCACTACCCCTGCAGGTACACCCCAGGCAGGCGCCCACACCGCAAGCCATGCGCTCTTCCAGCGAGATTTCGGCCGGAATGCCTTTTTCAATGCTCAACTGCTGCACTCCCTTGAGGACGGGAAGAGGGCCACAGGCAAAGATCTTATCAAAAGAGAACTGCTTCAGCTTTTCCTTGAGAAGCCCGAGAACGCTTCCTTTCCATCCGCTAGAGCCGTCTTCAGTGGCCACTGCTACCCGGCCGTATAACTCGTACACTTCAGGCCGCAGAATTCCCTCCCGGCTGCGTGCCCCCATAAGAATGAGGAGCTCCCAACGGCGCTTCTTCAGAGAGGATGCCAGATAAAGGATAGGGGCCACACCTACCCCTGCACCTAACAGCACACCTTTCTTTCCTTCTTCGGCGCAGGAAAAACCGCGGCCCAATGGCCCCAACAGCTGAACCTTGTCTCCGGCGCTCCTTTCTGCCAGCAGGGCCGTTCCTTTTCCCCGTACCTGATAGAGGAACTGAACCTCTCCTTTCTCCCCGTCCACATAGTGGATGCTCAAAGGACGCCGCAGAAAGGGATCGTAACAGTCCCCACACCGTATCATAACGAACTGGCCGGGAAGCGCTCCGCGTGCCAGTTCAGGAGCCTCCAGGCTGAGCAGGTAATACCCAGGTGACAGGCAGTTCTGAACGATTACCCTGCAAGTGTATTCTCCTGGCTCAATCATTTTTTGCATCCTTCCCAAACTAGTTTGTATATTCGTCAAGGGAGAGGAGAGCGCTCTCCTGCCCGCTTTTCAAGAAAGAAATACAATCGAGCATCGCCCGTGCCGTATCCAGGGATGTGAGGCAGGGTATACCATGCTCCACTGCCGCTCTCCTGATTTGATATCCGTCTTTAACCGCTCCCCGGCCACCGCTGTGGGTATTGATAACAAAGTCAATCTTACCGGAGTTGATTAGGTCGACAACATGGGGGGAACCGCTCTCGATCTTGTTGACCTCTTCCACTTCCACCCCGTGCGCTCTTAAGAAGCGGGCAGTTCCCGTCGTTGCCACAAAGCGCAGCCCCATTTCCTTCAAGCCGACAACGATCGGAAGCACCTCCTCTTTGTCCCGGTCGGCGATGGTTACCAACACCGTCCCCGAAAGGGGAACAGAACAGCCGGCGGCCAAAAGTCCCTTGTAGAGGGCGCGCGGTACGGAATAGTCCACACCCATTACCTCACCGGTAGACTTCATCTCAGGGCCGAGGAAGGTATCCACTTCCGTCAATTTTCCGAAGGAGAAAACGGGTACCTTCACCGCCACCAGGGAATTAGGTTCAACCAGACCGCTCCGGTAGCCCATTTCCTTGAGCGTTTTGCCGAGCATAACCCTGGTCCCCAAACCGACCATGGGGATTCCTGTAATCTTGCTCAGATAGGGGACCGTCCGGCTCGCTCTGGGATTGACCTCCAGAACATAAATCTCCCCCTGATAGTAGACAAACTGAATGTTAAGCAATCCCCTTATCTCAAGAGCGCGCGCCAGTTTCCTGGTGTAGTTGATGATTTTATCCCGCACCTCGTCTTCAAGACGGGCCGGATAGACGGCGATGCTGTCACCGGAGTGGACACCTGCCCGTTCGATATGTTCCATTATGCCTGGTATTACGATATCCTCACCGTCGCTGATCGCATCCACCTCTAGTTCCTGCCCCTGGAAGTATTTATCGACAAGAATAGGATGATGTGAGGATACCGCTACTGCTGACTCTACATAGCTGGCCAGCTCCTCTTCGTTGTATACGATCTCCATAGCCCTCCCCCCCAGAACGTAGGAGGGCCGTACCAACACGGGGAAGCCGATTTCCCTCGCAATGGTCATGGCCTCGTCAAGGGAGGTGGCTCCCCGGCCGGGAGGCACTGGGATCCCCAACCGGTTGACCAGCCGTTCGAACCTCTCACGGTCCTCGGCCTCATCGATCTTATCCACAGACGTCCCCAGAATCTTGACGCCGTTTTCGGCCAGTGGGCCTGCCAGATTGATGGCCGTCTGCCCGCCGAATTGAACAATTACCCCTTCAGGCTTTTCCAGTTCCACAACATGGAGAACATCTTCCAGGGTCAGCGGTTCAAAGTAAAGCCGGTCGGCCGTATCGGAGTCGGTGCTCACTGTCTCCGGATTGTTGTTGATGATTATGGCTTCGACACCCTCGGACTTGAGCGCCCAAACTGATTGCACTGAACAGTAGTCGAACTCAATCCCCTGGCCGATCCGGATGGGCCCCGCTCCCAGCACCAGCACCTTGCGCCTGGAACTGGGAATGGCTTCATTCTCCTCTTCATAGGTAGAGTAGAAATAAGGGGTTACAGCTTCGAATTCGGCCGCACATGTATCGACCATCTTGTAGACCGGTCGGATACCTTTTTCCGTTCTGATCTTCCGGATCCGCTCTTCTTTGATCCCTCTCAGTTTGCCGATCAGGGCGTCACTAAAACCCATGCTTTTAGCCTTATCCAGCAGTTCGGAAGAGAGGGAAACCGCGGTTGCCAGCTCCTTTTCCATAGTCGTGATCTCTTCGATCTTCTTCAAGAAGAAAGGATCGATCCTGGTAATTGACGCTAGCCTCTCCATTGTCAGGCCGCGCCGGAAGGCCTCGGCGATCAGAAAGAGGCGCTCATCAGAAGGCACAGAAAGCTTTTCTACGAGCTTCTCCGTATCCCAATCCGTAAGGCCGGCGAAGGACAGTCCGGTTACCGGAATTTCCAATGAGCGGACGGCCTTTAACAAAGCCCCCGTAAAAGAGCGATCGATGGCCATAACCTCACCGGTGGCCTTCATCTGAGTTCCCAGGGAGCGGTTGGCCATCCGGAACTTGTCAAAGGGCCAGCGGGGAAACTTAAGGACACAATAATCTATGGTTGGCTCAAAACATGCACTGGTTTTTCTGGTCACGAAGTTTTCTATCTCATCAAGCCGCAGGCCAAGTGCAATTTTAGTGGCCACTCTGGCAATTGGGTAACCGGTAGCCTTCGAGGCCAGGGCACTGGATCTGCTGACGCGTGGGTTGACCTCGATGACGTAGTAATTAAAGCTCTTGGGGTCGAGTGCAAACTGAATGTTGCATCCCCCCTCCACACCTAAGGAGCGGATGATTTTGAGGGAAGCACTGCGCAGCATCTGTACTTCATCATCGCTCAAGGTCTGGGTGGGCGCCACAACGACGCTATCCCCTGTGTGGATCCCCATAGGGTCGATATTTTCCATATTACAGACAGTAATACAGTTGTCGGCGCTGTCACGAATCACCTCGTATTCGATCTCCTTCCAGCCCTCCACACTGCGCTCAAGCAGCACCTGCCCGATCATGCTCAGAGCCAAACCGCGTCCAACCACCTGTCGGAGCTCCTCTTCGTTATACGCTATCCCGCCGCCGGTGCCGCCGAGGGTATAGGCCGGTCTCACCACCAACGGATAGCCGGTTGTTCCGGCAAAATCAAGGGCTTCCTCCAGAGATCTCACGACCTTGCTCTCCGGAACAGGCTCGCCGATATCTTCAAGCATCTCCTTAAAGCGCTCTCGATCTTCAGCCTTCCGGATCGCTTCTAAAGGCGTCCCTAAGAGACGGACTCCGTATTTGTCCAGAACCCCGTTTTCGGCCAAAAGCACTGCCATATTAAGGCCCACCTGGCCACCGAGGGTTGCGAGAAGACCATCCGGCCTTTCCTTATCGATGATATTCGTTATAAATTCGGGGGTTAGCGGTTCGATGTAGATCTTATCGGCCATTTCACGGTCGGTCATGATCGTAGCGGGGTTGCTGTTGACCAAGACCACTTCCATTCCTTCTTCCTTGAGGGCGCGACAAGCCTGTGTCCCGGCGTAATCGAATTCAGCCGCCTGCCCGATGATGATGGGCCCCGAACCGATAACCATAACTTTACGTAAGTCTTTATTCCGAGGTATGGGTCATCCCTCCTAGTTCTAGCTAGTTCGTTAAATTTTTATCAGAAACAGGATACAAACTTTTCAAAAAGGTGAGTGGTATCAAGGATACCGGGCGAACCTTCGGGATGAAACTGATAGGAAAAGATGGGCTCTGTCCGGTGTCTGATGCCTTCGACTGTGCCATCATTCAAATTGCGATGGGTTACCACTATTTCACCAGCTGATATGCTCTCTTCGTCGACAGCATACCCATGGTTCTGGGAAGTAATATAAACCCTCCCTGTTTTCAGATCCTTGACGGGATGATTGGCTCCCCGGTGCCCGTATTTGAGTTTATACGTTTCCCCACCGAATGCCAGACCGAGGATCTGGTGTCCAAGGCAAACCCCTAGCAACGGCACCTTACCGATCAACTGGCGTGTGGTTTCCACAACCTCAACGGCGTCCCTGGGATCGCCGGGGCCATTGGAGAGTACCACACCGTGAGGACGGTGGCTCAAAATCTCCTCCGCCGGTGTCCAGGCAGGAACAACGTAAACGGTGCAGTTATTCTGTATAAGGAAGCGAATAATGTTGCGCTTCACCCCCAGATCCAAAACCACCACCTTGAAGGGGCCGTTCCCAAAAACCTTCTCTTCCTTCGTGCTAACAAATTTAACCAGATTCCTTCCTGATATGGGGGGGGCCTGACGTGCCTTCTCAATAAGGGAGTCGGCGTCCTGCTCCCCTGTGGCAATCACACCCCTCATGGTACCACAACTGCGCAGTCGCCTGGTCAAAGTCCGGGTGTCGATACCGGCCAGGCCGATGATTCCATGCCGGCTGCAGAACTCGTCGAGCTTCATCCGGCAACGCCAGTTGCTGGGGTATTCACAGAGCTCCTTGATGATAAGGCCCTGTAACCAGGGCCTATCGGATTCGAAATCATCCTCATTGATCCCGTAATTCCCCACCAGAGGGTAAGTGAGCACGAGAATTTGACCGCAATACGAAGGATCGGTGAGTATCTCCTGATAGCCGGTCATACTGGTATTGAAGACAACCTCTCCGGTCACTATTCCGGTACTGCCGAAGGACTTCCCCCGAAAGACAGTTCCATCCTCTAAAGCCAACCAGGCTTCCATAAACAGTAGCGCTCCTTCCTTAACCAAAACTTTACCTGATTTTGCTCTTACCGCTTGCTCTTGCTCGTAACTGCTCGCTCCTGCTTATTGTACCCGGTATCCCAGGTAAACCTGACCTCGCCCCTGATCATCGTCAGCACAGGCCAACCCCGCAGCAATCGGCCTTCGAAGGGGTTGTTCTTGCCCAAAGAAAGGAATTCCCGGGTTACAACCGGGCGCTTTAAGTCAGGATCAACAACGGTGATATTGGCCTCACCTCCGACCTTGATTACCCGATCCGGGAGACCGATAATGCGTGCCGGGTTTAAGGCCATTTTCTTCGCCAGTTCTACCGGACTGAGCACCTTCCTTGCCACCAGGTATTCCCACATCAAGGGTACAGCGGTCTCCAATCCGGAGATGCCGAAGGGGGCATAATTATACTCTACTTCCTTTTCCTCCTTTCTATGCGGGGCATGATCCGTGGCGATAACATCGATCGTCCCGTCTTTAAGACCTTCTAACAGGGCCCGGATGTCATCTTTGGTCCGCAAAGGAGGATTTACTTTGGTATTGGTGTCATATCCCCTTACAGCTTCTGCAGTCAGACAGAGGTGGTGAGGGGTAACCTCGGCAGTTACGCTTACCCCGCGTTTCTTCGCCTCTCTAATCAGGTGCACCGAACCGCCGGTGCTCACATGAGCAACATGAAGGTGTACCCCTGTCATTGCGGCCAGAATCAAATCGCGGGCAACGTGCACCTCCTCAGCCGCAGCAGGGATCCCTTCCAGCCCCAGCAGTGTTGAGATGTAGCCTTCATGCATCACACCGCTTCCGCTCAGATTCTTATCCTCACAGTGGCTGATTACAGGGAGTTCGAACATCCGGGCGTACTCCATTACCCGTCGCAGGACCTCAGCGTTCATGATCGGATCTCCGTCATCTGACAGGGCAACCACACCCGCTTCTTTAAGGTCGCCGATCTCTGCAGGCTCCTCCCCTTTCCTTTCTTTGGTGGCACAACCGATGGGATAAACCGGGAAAGATGTCCTTTGAGCCTTTTCTTTGATATAGGTAACAACCGCACCGTTATCTGCCGGAGGTTTCGTATTCCCCATACAGGCAACGGCAGTAAAGCCTCCCTTGGCGGCAGCCCGGGTGCCGGTGAGAATTGTCTCTTTTAGCTCCTCCCCCGGCTCCCTCAGATGGCAGTGAATATCTATAAAGCCCGGAAAGACATAGTTTCCTTCCACTACCAGAACCTCGGCATCGCTGTCTTCGATACCGGGGCGCATCGCCGCGATCTTCCCTTCATCCACAAGGATATCTAGGGGGGCAACCGTTTCAGCCACCGGATCGACGACCATCCCGCCTTTAAGCAGATATTTCATCTTTTTCACCTCCTGCCATCAGAAGATAAAGCAGGGCCATCCGTACGGCAACGCCATTTGTTACCTGTTCATTGATCGCCGCATGGTGGCCGTCCTGTACCTCGGCGCTGATTTCAACCCCTCTGTTGACGGGACCCGGGTGGAGGACGAGAACATCCGGGCTGGCCACCTGCAGTTTTTCCTCATCAAGACCATACAACCGGGTATACTCCCTAATGCTGGGGAAAAGGCCCTTTTTCTGCCGCTCCAGCTGGATGCGCAGGACATTGATAACATCTACATCCTTGAGACCCTCCTCCCAGTTGTAGTAAACCTTAACCCCTAGATTATGAATGTCAGGTGGCATTAATGTAGCCGGGCCAACAACCCGGACCTCGGCTCCCAGTTTGGTCAAACCCCAGATATTGGATCGAGCAACCCTGCTGTGAGCGATGTCCCCCAGAATAGCTACCTTCAAACCTCGGAAGCATCCTTTTTTCTCTCGAATCGTATACAAATCCAAGAGGGCCTGTGTGGGGTGCTCATGGGCGCCATCACCGGCATTGATTACCCGTGAACTCACCCAACGCGCCAGCTGATGGGGAGCTCCTGCTGCAGAATGCCTGATGATGATCACATCCGCAGCCATAGCTTCGATAGTCCTGGCGGTATCGCGCAGGCTCTCTCCCTTCTGCACGCTGCTGGTAGCTACTGCAATGCTGGTGGTGTCAGCGCCCAGGTACTTCGCAGCCAGTTCAAAAGAGGTACGCGTCCGGGTGCTCGGTTCGTAGAAGAGGGTCACAACCGAGCGGCCGCGCAGTGTGGGGACCTTTTTGATCTCCCTTTTCAGAACCTCTTTCATCGACTCTGCCGTGTCCAAAATCAAACTGATTTCTTCGGCAGTAAGGTCTTCAAGGCCGAGAACATCCTTTCTCGTAAATACCATGCAATCCGGAACCCCCTTCGCATAAAAAAACCTCTCTGTTCGCCGCACCAGGCTAACAAAGAGGTGTCTCCCTCTTCCCGCAACCCCCTTGCTAGCCTCACAGGACTAGATTTAAAGGGCATTCTTTTTTTACGTTTTCCTTTCGATTATCGCCACCCTATCAACCCCGTCGATCTCCTGGACGCTCACAGATATTTCCTCTTTCCGGGAGGTGGGTACGTTCTTTCCTACAAAGTCGGCCCTGATGGGTAGTTCCCGATGCCCCCTATCAATTAAAACTGCCAGTTGAATCAACTTTGGTCTTCCCAGGTCGATGAGAGCATCCAGAGCAGCTCGCACCGTTCTCCCCGTATACAACACATCATCAACGAGAATAACCTTTTTGCCGGTTATATCAAAGGGAACTTCAGTCTTTCTTACCAGTGGCTGGTAGCCTAGCTGGCTCAGGTCATCCCTGTAAAGGGTAATGTCCAGAATCCCCAGGGGAACTGAAGTTCCTTCTATTTCTTTAATAGTTTGGGCGATCTTCCGGGCGAGGGGGACACCCCGCCTTCTGATACCTACCAAAACAAGGTCTTTGGTTCCCTGGTTCTTTTCCAGAATCTCGTGGGCGATTCTCGTCAACGCCCTTCTAATAGCATCTGCATCCATAATCTGGGCTTTTTCGTGCGGGGACAAGGCTATCCCTCCTCATTTACACCAAAAAACCTGCTTCCAAGGTACCTTGTAAGCAGGCGCGCGGCAAACTTTCTATTAATACCTTGCCGGCCTCACAGGACCAGCTTAAAGGCCCTTCGAAAAAAGTATAACACTTCCTATCATCAAGTCAATATAATCAAAACAAAAAATTTACGCTTCATTCTTTTTTCTATCGATACCGCTGGAGACCTTTCCTGATCTTTCTACAACTAGTCGGTCTGACATCTTGTTCCTAGCCAAGGACGTTTTCAGGATATAAATATTCATTGTTGACGACCGAGCAAATGGCGGCATCTATCACAACCAGAGCAGCGGCAAATGCGATCCTCAAAAACCTGCTGGATTGTCCGCAAGGGATCGGATTCCCATGTATGATCCGAAACGTGAAAAACTATGGTTTTCGGAACCAGAGTAATCAACATGCTCAACAAATAATCTTTATAATTAAACTCTCCACCGTTTACGGAAAAGGACGGGGTGCACAGATGTTCCTTTCTGATAATGTTTCCTCTGCGGTCGCAGATAAAAAAGGTGCTCTCAACTGTGACAAAAATATGAACCTCGTCCATTTTCGGCTCCTGCATTTCTATAAAGCAGCGAAGCAGCCGAACGAACTCCTGATAATCCTTAGCGTTCAAATATTCTTGACCGGTTCTCCTGACAAGGCACTGGAGCTGCTTCCAGTAATTACGAAGGCGAAATTTGGCGAAACCCTCTATATTGATGCTCCTGTTATCGGCTAGGAAGTCGTAAACACTTTGCAGAATTCGGTTTCGCCGGATAATTTTTAATTTTTCCAGCGTTTCCAGTGTACAGCTGACTATTTCAAAACGATCCTGCGGAGAGCAATAATTATAAACTTTTTCGATGTAATTTTTTACATAATTGGCCTCCAGGTGATTAACGAATAAATCGGTGATCGCCTTGGCTACGGCAAAGCGGCAGGCGAATCTATGCTCCCCTTGGCGCTCAGCCCGCTCTATCCCAACCATCATAAATGACCAGGGGGGGATTTCTACTTCCCGGTAGAGTACGTCCGCTTGTTCATTCTGTAAAAACTTAAGCTCAAGATTCAATCTTTTCCGGAGTTCATCTGCATAGGAGATGGTTCCGATGAGAAACCGGAAGGACACAAAAATCACCCCTTCCTCACTGATAAAATATATTATCTATTACATAGTATGTTATTATTCGGAAGGGGTTTTCCTGAATACTTTTTTTACCGCCTAACTCTCTTCCTCTAAAACCTCCTCAACGAAAACCGTCAGCTCCTGGAGAAGATTGATTTCCGGGTAATTACCTGTATACTTTTTCCCATCAGCATCAGCGATCAATCTGACTATCGGCCTGGTCGGATAGTTCTTGGGAATATGGATGACAAACCCTTTTTGGCCAGTATTAAGCCGAACAAGGCTACCCAGGGGGTAAACGGCGATGTTAGTGGAGAAGATTCGTGCCAGTTTAGGATCAAAGGCCCGACCGGCCTGAGCAATAATATACTCAATTGTCTGGTAAGGAGCTAATCGCTTTCCGTACAATCCGCTCACCAGAATGTCGTAGGTGTTGGCAATAGCTGCAATACGGGCATATTCGTGGATCTCCTCCCCTTTCAACCCTCGCGGGTAACCCGTGCCGTCATAACATTCATGGTGCTGGTAAGCTACGTGGGCGGAAAGGAGGCTGAGGTTATTCTCCCGGCGCATGATTTCAAAACCGTAAGATGTATGATTCCTAAACTCCTCACAATCTGAAAAGAAAGATGGCTCCGGAGAGTTGAGAATGCGTGCAGGGAGTCTGCTTTTACCAATATCATGGAGAAGCGCCCCTGTCCCCAGTTCCAACAGCTCTTTTTCACCGTACCTAACGTTGACACCGGTTAATATGGCATAAATCGCAACATTCACAGAGTGATGAAAGAGTTGCTCTCCCGCTATCCTGATCTCAGACAGATGAAGTAGGGCTTCACTGTTATCGAGGATTTGCTTGATGATATCTTCAACCATTTTTTTAATCTCCTGAGTATCCAGCCCTTTCCCCAGCCTGATATTTTCCATTGACTCATGTACAATTTCGGCCGCCCGGAGCCTCGTCTCATCATTTACGGAATCGTCGATCTCTATCTCGGCGATGCGCTCATCCCAAATATAAACAAAAGGGATTCCAAATTCGCCTAGCCTCCTGATGTAACTTTCCGTAAGCTTAACCCCCCTGTCGAGAAGAATGCGGCCACCTTTGGTATAAACCGGTTTTTCAAGGAACATACCCGGTTGCAGGTTTTGTACGGCTACCTTTCGCATAGAACAACCTCCTTACCAGGCAGACCTCTCGGCTTTCTGCTCAAGTGTTTTGTGATTTACTACTCATCTGTAATAGAAGCTTGTCGCCTCATTCAAAATTTCCAGATGCTTTCCAGCCCAAAAGCTATTTAAAATTCGCTGTCTTTAGAGGACATTATCAATCTTTTCTATTCGGAACAATCTAACTCCTCCTATGGATAAGGGGCTAAGAGGAAATTCGGCTGGACAAAACGACCGCACCTTAGACGTGCGGTTCGTTGTTGATCCAGCAGAAAAAATCTGCATCTCGTTCTTTAGATATTTTTTACATACATAGACCTGCTTGCATTAAGGACTGCTATAAGGGCTACCCCTACATCGGCAAAAACTGCCGCCCACATGGTGGCAAATCCGAAAATGGATAAAACAAGCACAAATCCTTTAACTCCCAATGCAAAAACAATATTTTGCCAGATGATACTCCTCGTTCTTTTGGCAATTCGGATACCCTTCTCTAGTAACACCGGTTCATCTGTCATTAAAACCACATCCGCAGCTTCAATAGTAGCATCTGAGCCTAAATTCCCCATCGCAACCCCGATGTCGGCCATTGCCAGCACCGGTGCATCGTTGACGCCATCCCCGACAAAAACAAGCTTTTCTTTTTTATTTATTTCCTTCTTCAGCCTTTCCACCTGTTGCATTTTATGGTCAGGAAGCATCTCGGTGTAAACCTCATCGATTCCCAACTCCTGCGCTACCCTTTCACCCACCATTCTGCTATCTCCGGTTAGCATTATGGTTTTTTTAATACCGAGATTTTTTAGGGCTTTTATTGTTTCTTTGGAGCCTTCTTTAATTTCATCGGAAATAATAATATAACCGGCATAATTTTTGTTAACGGCAAGATGCACAACTGTTCCAGGTATTTCAACTTCGTCGTAGGGTATGTTTTCTTTTTTCATCAACTTTATATTCCCGGCAAAAATCTCTTTCCCACAGGCTATTGTCTTGACCCCATATCCCAGGATCTCTTCATAACTATCAACGGCGCTTTTATCAATTACTTCTCCGTAACCCTCTCTAATGGAAGCAGCAATGGGATGATTGGAAAACACTTCGGCATACGCTGCTAATTCGAGCAATTCATTATTGCTGAACCCGTTTTTCGGCACAACTTTTGTAACCTTAAAAATCCCTTTTGTCAATGTTCCGGTTTTATCGAAGACAACCGTAGTAACATCATTTAATGCTTCCAGGTAATTGCCTCCTTTAACGAGGATTCCCGCTCGAGAAGCTCCGCCGATGCCGGCAAAAAATCCTAGCGGTATCGAAATAACAAGGGCGCATGGACAGGAAACGACTAGGAAAACTAAGGCGCGGTAGATCCACTGATTAATGTTTGCGCCTTGAGTGACAATCGGTGGTATCAGTGCCAGGGCTAGAGCACCAAAGACCACGACAGGAGTGTAGTATCTGGCAAATTTAGTTATAAAATGTTCTGTTGGCGCTTTCTTGTTGCTGGCGTCCTGAACTAAATTAAGGACTTTAGAAACGGTAGATTCCTCAAACTCTTTAGTAACCTGAACCTTGAGCAAACTGTTTAAATTGATAAAGCCTCCCAGGATACTGCTTCCTTCCTCTACATCCCGGGGAACTGATTCTCCTGTTAAGGCAGAAGTATCAACCATCGATCTTCCTTCGATGACTACCCCGTCCAGGGGAACTCTCTCACCTGGTTTGACTAGAATCACATCTCCTATCTTTACCTCTTCAGGGGGTACTGTTTTGATATCATCTCCTACCTGTAAATTTGCGTAGTCCGGCCGGATATTCATCAAAGCAATAATAGAACTGCGAGAGCGCTTGACAGCCAGATCCTGAAAATATTCCCCTACCTTATAAAAGAGCATGACCGCTACCCCTTCCGGAAACTGCCGGATGGCAAAAGCACCGATGGTGGCCACACTCATCAAAAAGTTTTCATCGAAAACGTGTCCCTTGAAGATATTTCTTACAGCGCTGAGCACTACATCTCCACCAACTATAACATAGCTCACCAAAAACAATACGAGCTCAGCAGCAAAAGAGAACTCAAATGCAAGAGCAAAAGAGGTTAACACCACCCCGGTACCGATCTTGATCAGTTCCTTTTTATTGAGCGACTCATCCTCGACCAGAGCGGTACCTTTAGCCTCACGGTCCTCAAAGACATCAACATTCGGTGCTATTTTTTTAATGATTTCAGCAACTTCATCTGCAATTTCTAAGTTCCGCTCGTCGCATATGTGGATCGAAAGCTTCTTGTCCACACAATCCAGAAAGGAGTAACGCACACCTTTTATTTTGTCCACTTCTTTTTTAATTTTGGCAGCACTTTCAGCACAGCTTAGCCCTTTCAATAGAAACGTTTTTTTAGTAATTCCTGTGTTATAGGTTTTCTTATATGTCTTTTGCCTTATATTAACTGTGCAGCTTTCACAGCCCCGGCCTATATTCATCTAGCCACCTGCTTTCAGATAATATCCGGATTGCCCAATCTAACGGTGGGTGATATGAGCCATTCCCTGGTCAAAAATCTGTTTGACGTGCTCATCATCCAGGGAGTAATAAACCATTTTGCCTTCTTTTCTGCATTTGACCAGCCTTGCCTGTTTTAACACCCTGAGCTGATGGGAAACGGCGGATTGGGACATCCTCAAGAGAGTTGCCAGGTCACAAACACACATTTCCGCTTTAAATAAAGCAAAAAGTATTTTCACTCTTGTGGTATCACCGAAAACTTTAAAAAGCTCTGCGAGGTCAAAAAGGCATTCATCATCGGGCATTTTTTCTCTCACCAGTTTTACAAGATCGTTATGATCGAGGAAACCGACAGATTGTTCATGGAGAGCATGATATTGATGCACGGTATCACTTCCCATTGAAACTTGATCATATATTCATATGTTTAATATCAGTATATCCATTTAACCTCAATTCCGTCAATTCCAAGGAGAGATTTGAAAATGGCAAAATCAATTAGACAATCGGGTAGTAGGAGGATGCCGCAGTTTACAGGATCCAGCAGGCGGTCAGGGAACTCAACGGCCGCACCTACCGGTTCATCGTAGTGCACCTGGACAAGAAGAAAGAGAAAAGCATCAAGAAGATGATCGAAACCAGGGAGTCGGAGCTGCCTTCTGCCTGTGATGAGCTTGCTAAAAGGAAATTCTTCTGCGAGGCCGATGCCAAAAAAGAACTGGAGATTTTTTTGGCAAAGCATGCTTCACCGCTCTTTGAATTGAAGATCGAAATCAAAGAGGAGCAGGTGATCAAGCGTCGGGTGCGGCGTAATCTGGCCAAAGAAAGCAAGCCTTTGACGATCCCCGGGAAGCGCAAGTCTTTCAACCCAACGGGGACAATGCTGCTGGAGATGCTGAAACCACTTACCATAGCCACTATTGAAACCGATTCCGGTTTTATCCATCAGGTTTCGGAGAACCAGTTGACCGAAGACATCCGCCGGCTCTTGCATCTGGCCGGTTTCAGTGAAGAGATTTACTCTTGTACGAATTATGGGAGGTCTCCTTATGCCAACAAGCTTTTATTAGGTGCCTTTTTTAGCCATCAGTAAAATTAAAGGTCGTTTTCACCCCAGGGTGCGATATGTGGGACACAAGAACGCCTGTTTGGGGGAAAAGAAAAGGCTCGGAAGGTTTATCCGGAGGGCTTAAAAAACTGGAGTCCACAACTTACAGTTACCATTTTATTACTTTTTATTGTCTGCCGATTTGTCTGCCGGATTGTCTGCATAGTTGCGGAAAACTATTAATGGCAGGGTGCGGAAGACCGGCTGGAGATGCTCTTCAACAGCTCCCCGAACGCCGCGCTGTACCCCTCGCTCAAGTGCTTGCCCGGCTCGTCGAGGATTATCGGCGCTTTCCCGGGGCTGGTGACCACCGCCGCCAGCGTTCTGAGAGCGAGGGACGCCACGTCAACAACTCCCCCGCCCCTGGCATCGAGTATGGGGGTCTCCGTCCGCGCTCCGCCGTATTCGGACTCCACGGTGAAATCGGCATAGGGGCGGCCACCGCGGTCAGAAACCGCTGCCTTGAAGCGGATCCCCGGCCCTAAGACGGCCTGGAGGGCGTCCGTGACCGCCGCCTCGACCTTGCGGCGGGCGCGCTCCCGGGCGGACTCGGACGCCGCCCGGAAAACCTCGGAGACCTTTTCCAAGACTTCCGCCTGGTGTTCCAATTCGGCACTCTTCGCTTCCCTCCGGGCTTTCTCTTCTTCCAGCCGTTCCAGCCGCCCCTTCATGCGGGCGCACTCGGAGCGGGTGGCGTCCAATTTCTCCTTAAGCTGTTCTAGCACTTCTGGCATTGCCGGTCATCTCCTCGAAGTCTCAGTGATAAAGCCTCTGAGCTAGGCATTACCGACCATTTCTTCAAACGGAGCCAGCAGTTCCTCAATCCTTGCGATCTTTTCATTAATCTCCCGGTCTAGCCGGGCGATCTCCTCTTCCACATTTTCCGGGTCCACCCCTAATTCCCGGATCTGTGCCTCAAGCTCCTGAAGTCTCCGCTCTGCGGCGGCCTTGCGTTCTTCCGCCTGGATGCGGGCGGTCTTCGCCCGCTCAATGCGGGCCTTCAGTTCGTTCAACTTCACCTCTGCACCGTTGGCACCGTTAACATTAACACCCGACAATGCTTTCGACGGCATGTTCAACAGCCTCCTCATTCAATGGATTGAAGCACACGGGGCACCGCCCCAAAGCAACCATCGTCTTTTTCATTTCCTCAACAGTCCTGTCAAGAGCAGTTTTCGCCTTAGCCAACACCGTACCTTGCTCTCGAATCTCGCTCTTGAAGCGTGAAGCCTGAGCCGCAAGGGGCTTGAGCACAGCAGCCTTGTTCAACGCGCTGACGCACCCTTCAAGCAGGGAAGCCGATTCAGGAATTCCCCGGCAGACCTCAATTATTGCTTCAGCGTGCCCTCGTTCAACCTGAGCCTCTTTCCTTGCAACGGAGAGGTCGGCAAGTGCTTTCTCCCGCTCCTTGCCTATCTCTACTTTCAGCAAAAGGCCGGCGGCTTCATCCGCTTTTTCAGTCGCTGTTATCACAGTTTCCGCACCGGCGATTGCTCTTGCCGCCTCCTTTACGGTGCTGGCGGCGCTTATGAGGTTCAGCAGCCTGGCGGTCTGCTGGGTCGAAATTTCGAGAAGATCCGCCGCCTCGCCAGCTCCGCTCGTAGCTTCCAGGGTCCGGAAAGCCTCGTGTATTGAGCGGGATGCTTCGCTTATTTGCCGGGAGAGAGTGTGGAGCATATTGCTTTTTGCGATGTCTGTGGTTGCCCTACCGAGCAGGTTCTCTGCGGTGTCAGCTGTTTCCGTTGCGGTAATGACCTTTTCTGAATGCCGTATCTCTTGCCTGAGCCTGTTGACCTCCGCTAGGGTCTGCTCCAAGAACTCTTTTCTTTGGGAGCTCGATTCTATTTCGGACAGCAGGGCGCTCGCTTCCCCGACCGCACTTTCGAGGGCGGGGAGATTGTCAAATTTGCCAATCTCTTCTTCGAGTTCCGCTATTCTCTCATCGTTTTCCCTTTTCTCCCGGCGCACCCTAGAGATGTCGGCCAATGTGTTCTTCAACGCCTCATCAAATACATCCGCCCGGGCCATCATCCCTATGAGGGACGCCCGCATGGGGCCTGAAGCACCCAACAAAAACGGGGCCTCAAGCTGCCCGGCGATGTTGGGGGCTACTGCTTCCCCACCCACGTCGATCTCGGACACGCCGGTTGTTTCTCTGATTTCGGCAAGTGTCTCTATTCCGAAGCCCCTGAATACCGCTGGCTCTTGACCGGGGAACGACACGAGGTAAACGTTGTCATCTCCCATTCTCGCCCTGCCTACCTGAGTGCCGTCTTCATATTCGACAACCACGCGGCAATTGCTCTCCCCCGCCCTGACGAACCCCGCTCCCCTCGGCTGGTTGAGAAAGAGCCACCTCAAGGCGCGGATCACGGCGGACTTGCCCTGGTCGGATTCTCCAACTAGCACGGTCAGGCCGGGGGCGGGCTCGATTTCGGTGTGAGCGTGGGGCTGGAAGTTTTTGATGGTTATTTTGGTAATCATTTTCTCCCCCACCCTCTGAGAAAGGTAATTTTTAGGAAATGCATTGGACAAAATGTCCGATGCATTTTCTTTTATTGGGAAGACATTATCTCCTGAAACCTCCTCCACACCTCCCCCTGGACTTCTGGAGATGCTTGAAAGTGACTCAGCACTTCATTTAACACTTTTTCCGGCTCCAGCGCGGCGAAGCGGTCGCCGCGGAACTCGTCCAGGCTGGTGAGGAAAGCCTGTCTCCGCTCGTCCCGCAACCGCTCTATATCGAGGTGGGAGCGGTCGAGCGCCTCAGAGCCGGGTTTGGCGCAAGCGAGTGGGATTATTCGGTGGCTTATTCCGCTCTGTGAACATTCAATTAGCATAACGGACGGCGTCCGGTCAATCTCTTCTTGAATCACCGAAAGCCGCACGAGCGCCCCGGGGTTGACCACCCGCTTTTCTCCATCAGATATTTCAAAAGGCAAGTGGTAGTGGCCGGTGAGCGTGTAGTCAGCTTCGGTGATCCGCAAAATCTCTTCCGCCGCCGTAGCTGCGGTGGTAATCTGGGGGGCGCATTCGCAGTGGGCTTTTGTCTTTAAGAGCTTGGGGCTGGGCTTGGGCATCGGCGTGCTGTTCTACCTAATTGGCCTGATCGGAGCCGGCGACGCCAAGGCCCTGGCCGCTTTGAGCGGCCTCGTGGGGCCTGACGCGATGCTGCTCACGGTCATTTGCGCCCTCGCTATTCTGGTGGTGTGGGCCGCCCCGAGGCGGATAAAAAAGCTGGGGCTCAAAGGCTTCCTGAAGAGTGAGCGGCAAGGGGTGTGGCACTACCTGACCAAGAGGAAGCTCCGGCCCGACCCCGAGGACTGCCCCCCTGAGATCGATAAGGTGCCGCTGGCGCCTTTCTTTTTGCCCGGGTTCGTCATATCTATCTTTCTGCTCTGGAGATGGTCCTATGCGCTGGTTTGATCACCCGCTACTTTGGCTTCAAGGTGAGCGGGTGGTGGATGTGATTCCCAGCGGGGTCTTCGGTGAAATCTGGATCACCGAAAACCCTTTTTGCCGCTGCCTCCGGTCAAGCCCGTTCGTCATTCAGACGGCCATGAACAAGCGGAGACCGTGGGCGCCCTGTTCTTCTCACTACCGCGCAGTGGCTGAAATTTTGCGCAAAATGCCGGAGATGAAGAGATTCCTTATGGTCGGCCTCGGCGGGGGCAGCTTTCTGCACACCGTGAAGCACTGCTGGCCTGACGCCGTGGTTGAGGCGATAGACGTCGACCCCGTAATGCCGGCCATAGCGAGAGAATACTTTGACGTTCCACCGGAAGCGATACTGATTTTGATGGACGCGCGGGACTATTTTCGGGGAGACCGCGGCCCTTTCGATTTCGTGTTCATCGATGCTTTCGACGGGATGTGCCCACCGAAAGAACTCCTCACCGGGCAGTTCTTTGAGAGCGTGGCGAGAGCGCTGTCGCCCGGAGGGGTGGTCTGCATGAACACCGTCCGCAAGCACCCATGGGACAGCGATTACGGAAAGGTAAGGGGCTTGTTTAAAAAGGCGTTCGCTCACACGGCAGAGATGTTTAGCTTGCCGGGAAAGGCCGCTCCGTTGTTCCCTCACAACATTGTCTTATTAGTGGCCAACGGAGCGGATGCCGAGTCAATAACGAACAGAAAGGAGGGCAAGGGATAAATGTTTAACCGCACTGTAGCGGCAATAAAAAGCTGCTCTTTTCAAAAAAGGGTTCGTCTCCTGTCGTAAGCTTCGTCATCCTCGCCCCTCTGATTCTTGTAGTAGCATTTGGAATCTCGTGGTTCGGCCACATGGCCGACGCCCAAAACGTGGTCGAGGAGGCCGCCCGCGCCGGAGCGAGGTGGTTGGCCGCTCACCCGGGGGACATTGACGGAGCGAAAGCGAGAGCCGCCGAGGTGGTTGAGGGGGCAATAGGCGGCAAATATATCGCAGGGGGGAACATTGACGCCCCCAACTTGAATAATAAGCTGATCGGAAAGCTGACTAAAATCGGCCATAAGTATTACATAACAGACAGAAATTTTGGCTCTGTCCAAGTAAAACCAGCTAACGGAAGCATTAAGAAGACAATGGAAAGTTTGCTTAACCGCACTGTTGTAGCTGATGGGACTTGGAAAAACGTCGATGTCTTCAAAGTGGAGGTCGCCACGACAAATCCACCCGAAACCCAAACGGTAAATCAGACAGTCCCGGAACAGAGCGGTGAGGACGGTGGGCCAGACGAGGCACCCCGGGCCGTTCGCAGCGGCTGCCCTGGCGCGGTACGGGGAGGGGCCTTGGGGGACGAAGTGGGGGGCATGGGCCTCCCCCCAACAGGGTTCTGGGACCGTGCCCACGAATGGGGCTTTGAGAATCCAAGCCACCAGCCACAATACTAACAAATACAGCAGTGAATGGATATCTCCGAACGGAAAAAAGATTTACCGAATTCACATTAAAGGGAAGAGCGAGCGGAATTATGATTACGGATATGTTTATGGGTGGAACGGCTCAAGCTGGGTTCAGCTCGTCAAAAGGTGCAGCCCTTCCTCAAACGCTGAATACGACGAATGGGTGGATGTGTCGTCTTACAATGTGACGAAGCTGAAAACGAGGCTGACCACCGATAGGAGCGTTCTGTATAGCCCGACGTATGTAGATGTGGTTGAGGTGGACACTAACCATCCGTCCTCTCTTTCGGTTTCTTCCAACAGGGCGTTGAGGGTCCAAGTCAGGTCCCACCGCGCTGACAAATACAGCGGGGCGTGGGCAGCGCCGGGCGCTGGAAAGATCCTCTGCATCCATATGAAAGGAAAGAGCGAACGTAATTACGATTACGGGTATCTTTACGGGTGGAACGGTTCCTCCTGGGTGCAATTAGCCAAAGAGTGCAGCCCTTCTTTTAATGCTGAATACGACAAATGGATAGATGTGTCAAAATACAACGTGACAAAACTGAAAACGAGATTAACTACTGACGGAAGCGTTCTTTACAGTCCGACTTATGTAGATGTGCCGGAAATTGTAGTTGATCGCCCAATCAATGGTTCCCCGTTCGATAGTAGTACATGGTGGATCTGGGGGTAGAGCGGTGCAGACAGGTGCGCCCTCAGCGGTCAAGAGGTGCAGCTGTCGAAGAGCTGTTTCCTTACTTATTACGCTACTTACACCGCTTACGCCGCGGCTGATGACCACTTTAAGGTTCAGTTTTCTTCCCAAAGTTATTCCAATCCGAGTTTTTTGAGCGGCGACACCACTTGGGTAAATGGGGTAGTCCCGGCATCAGAAAAAACTTTGTGGGTCACTAAGCCGGGAAGCTCTATGTACCCAAAAGAGTTCGCTTCAGTGTTTACCATAAATGCATGGAACGATTACGGCCCAGCGGGGGCCATTTTCGCGCTGAAGCATACAGGTTGGCACTGGGACACTTCATATAAGGGATACAACGCTTACAACAATGGGTATTATTACCCCCTGGGTTAGAGTGCCGACTGCCCAGTATGTAATGGTGACAGCGAAAAACAATCAAGGAAGCCCGATCACTATTAGGGTTTGGAACGGCTCTACAAACTACGAGGGTACCGGAACATTAACATTTTTTGCTGAAGCCAATACAGGAGGAAATTACCCTGCTTACTTGATTTATGTAAAAAGTTCTACTCCCTTCAACGACGTCCAGGTTGTTTTTTCGGAGCCGTACTCAGTGGTTTGCACCGATTCAAGTTGGCAGTATACGCCTGTTGACGGTGTGAAATACAGTTCCGTGACATTGCCTACAAATGTTCAGCCGGGGAAGACGTTTAGCGTTCAGGTGCAAGTTGCGAACACCGGGCACAAAGAGTGGTACGGGACAGCGGTGCCCAGCTGGTGGCCGTCCTCATACGGGAACGGGATTACGAGGCTTTCGTACCACTGGTACGACCAGTCGGGGAACCTCGTCGTCATGGGCGGTTTGAAGACGTCTTTTCCAGGCGTGGTGAACCCCGGAACGGCTGTTAACCGGACCATGACTATTCAAGCCCCGAGCCAACCGGGGACATACAAACTGGTGATAGACTGCGCCCAGGAGGACGTGGCGTGGTTCGGCCCGGTGCAGGGGGTGAACTGGCCGACAATCGAAGCGAACATACTGGTCGGCGGCAAGCAGAGAGACGTTTATTTCAGTCCGGTCGCTGTCCCCAAGTATATGATCACAGGGCAACGTTACACCATCAGAGTGACGGTCACCAACAAGGGGACTACAGCGTGGTCGCAGTCTAAATGCAGGCTGGGCTACTATTGGGTGGACAAAAACGGCAAAAAGCTCAACGAAAGGGGTTATGACCTTCCCTTAAATGTGCAGCCCGGTAGTTCTGTCACTTTTGATATGGCCGTAGCCGCGCCAAGCAAACCAGGGGCGTATTCCCTCGTAATCAGTATGGCCTCTGTCATTCAGAACGGCCTGGCGTGGTGGTGCGAGGACGATCAAGACCCTTGCCCCTACATAAAGGCCGATGTGCAGATCCCCGATGGGGATCTGCTTCAAGGAATGATCACTTACGACGGGGAGGACTACTGGATCGGGGTGACGCTCCTGGACTCTCAGGGTCCCGACCTTTCCACCGTGGCCGGCAAAGACGCCATTGTGTGGGGGGATGGCAAGGGGCCGGAGCAGAAAATATTCCTCGTCTCTTCGATTGAGGAATATTTCCCCAGCGATTGGAACGCGGTGGTTACTTTCGACCTCGATAAGGACGTGCTCTGCAACGACCCTGTCGCGGGCGACCCGGAAGCTCCGGCTGGCGACCCCGTCGGGCAGCCGCGGGCGGACGGATACGCTTATTGCCGGGTGACGTACCACTATCCGGTACCTCTGAAGGGCTTTTGGAGAATGGTCTCTAACGCTGGGGTGCCTCTGTGGAGGGGCGAGGAGCCGCCGTCGAGATCACTGATAGGAGAAGCTTTCTTTGTTTCAGGGGAGACGGGTGATCAGACATGATAGAAACGGTTGTCAGATTTTTAAGATGCCAGCGGGGGGACGTCGTCAGCTGGGTGGTCATCGTCCCCCTCGTCTTTTTTATCTTCTTCTTTGGGGCGGTGTTCCTGCACCTGGACAGGGTGCGGGCAGGAGTCGCTATGGCTGCAAGGGATGGGGCGAGGGCATACGGGATAGCCCTCGAAAACCCCTATCTCCCGGCGCGGGACATAGCGGAAGAGAAAGTCAGGGATACCCTGCAAGCGGAGGGCCTGATGCCGCCGGGGTCGGACTTCCTGGCAGACGGGGCGACGCCGGCGAGAGGAGAAAGGGGGGTGGCCGTAGAGTTCAGCGATACGGGAGAGTGGGCGACATGCACGATCACTTATTATCTGCCGAACCCTTTTACGCGGCTTTTCCGGTTGATTAAAAGCGACAATGCTTTCCCTGACCATTTCGTATTCACCGTCAAGGGGGCGGCCAAACACGAGGTTGAAAACACAACAATAGAAGGGGATGGTTAAAATAAGCGCCGCAAATCCGGAAAAAGTTATAGAGGTTGTCAAAAAGAGAGCGTCCCCGTTGGTGGCGCTTTCGCCGCTTGCAGGGGCGGTTTCAGCAGTGTTGGCGTGGGGTTTTATGCTTCTCCCACAAGCGGGGGAGGATCTGACGCTCGTTTTTCTCGTCGCCGGGGGAGTTTCGTTCTGCTTATTCCTCGGTTTGGCGCTTGTTTTCAAAAACTGTTTGCTGAGGAGCGCCGGGGCGGAGATTATGAGCGTAATTTCGGAATGCTCCGCAAGCAAGATCTCGGCGAACGAAGCGAAAGAAATCCTTACAAAAATGGAGGTGGTGCTAAAAGGCTGTAAACAAGCGCAACAGGCTGAGAAAGAGCGGCTGGAACGCGCTGTGACGAAAATATCTGGCTTTTTAAAAGAGGCCGACGCCGTGGTGGGGCTAGTGAAAGAGAAGGTTGAAAAGATGGCTGAGATCGCCGCTTCCGTTGCGGGAAGCAATGAAAATTCAGAAAATGCTTCAAAGGAGGACAGTTGATTAATGCGTAGAGGGATTATCGCCTTAATCATTATCGTATCTTTTGCCGTCGGCCTGGCAGCGGGCTTCGGCAGGGGGTACTACCATTATGTTGTAGGGCCGCAGAAGAAAGCGCAAGAGATGGCCAAAAAGCAGCAAGAAGAGCTTAACAAGATGGTCCGACACGGAGAGGTAGTTGATGTCAAGCCCGAGCAGATCACGGTCCATGTCACTAAAGCTCAGCTCGAGCAAGGGAAGACCGTCACGTACCGCACGAACGAGTATACTTCCGTCCAGATAGGTATGGGGTTCGTCAACAAACCTAACGAAAAGACCGATTTAACAAAGTGGTTCCGGAAGGGCGACCAGGTGGACCTGCTTGTCAAGAACGGGCAAGCTATGGCTTTGCACCGGGAGCTCCGTCCTGGGGAACAAGAGCCGCAGACCGCGGAGCAACTGACATCCGGCTCTAAGGAGACCGTACAGCAGACTTCTCCGGCTCCCGCTCCGGCCCAGTAATAAAATAAAAATAAAGAAAGAAAGCCGCGCTTCTTAATTTTGAGGCGCGGTCTTTTTATTTTGTAAGGAGCTGATTACTGTGTATAAAACAGACTTTCCAAAAATCGCTTCAAAATTCAAAATAGGCGATCAGGTCCCCATCAAATAGGGAGGCCAGAAAAACGCCCTTTCCGGTTTAGGGAAGAGTGCTATCCTACCTGCGGCACGATAATCCAGATCACGAGGAATTCTTTTTATGTCCGCTGCTCTGCCGGCTACGTGAGCGGGGTTAGCGTGAATCACCTCGTGGTAGGGGTGGAGATAAAGAAGCGCGGTGCTGATGTAGTCTATCTTACAGCCTGAAGCAGTTGGGTAAAGATGGACTAACGATTAAAGAAAAAGCGTTTCTCTATCATTTATGGGATAACAATTTTTTGACCGAACTCCCGAGAAGCCTCCACCTATTGGAACTGCTAATCTGTACAGCCAAATCAGCCTTCTTCATACTATCTAACAGATCGTTTAGCTGATCGGTGTTCACTGGCTGTCCTTTCTCGACTTTCTCAGCTTGGGCACTTATAATGAATGCAAATTGTGTTAGCAAAGGACCCAGGTCGGCAATCCGGCTACTCCGAAATTTTTGATCGATCTTGTTACCCAGTAAAGGGGCAATAATATTACTTCATCACTTCCCAACCGTACTTTAGCCTGACCTCACATTTGCGGTACCCATGCATCAAAACTGTTGAAATAGGAAACAACTGATCCAGAGTAATTATTTCTAAAATCAACTGTATAGCTAGAATATGCTCTTACATTTGCCTCACTCGAATTAACATAGAATTCCATTCTAGGTTCGGCTCTCAAGGTTTTTACACAGTAGCAATGCCTGCCCAATAAATCAACGGCCTCAGCACACCATTTTACCCATGTACCTCCGATACCACCACTATACTTAGACATACTTAACTGGAGACCTGAGCCAGGAGCACCTACAGGGAACGTCCATCCAACGTTGTATGGAAGGGTTACGGTAATACTTAAACCACTCGTTGTTGTTGAGGAGGGACTGTAATCATAAACTGTTCCATTGTTACCCGCACTGATACAAGGGTAGAAATAGTCTATACTGGCCCAGTTCTCTTCCTGAGAGTAATTAGCAGTTACTTCAACAATTTCGTGCCCTACATAATAGTACTTATAATTAATAGGATTAGTTGGATGAGCAGAGAGTTTATAGCTGAACGAGACAGTACCCTGAGTGTAGTAATCCGTTACAGAACTGATAAAGGCAATCGGCCAGTCATCAATGGCTTGAATCACAAAATCTTTAGATTCTGAACTCCTGAAGAGCTTGATAAAATCTTTTTGGGAATCTTTTGCCAGTGATTCCATTACCAGTGCAGGTGTCGGGTTCTGAAACCTTAATGCGAAAATACCGTATACTCTATCAATTCTTTGGATGCCTGTTACCTCTGAACTCAAATTTGATTTCATCCCATCGGCAGGATCAGGTGAGGCACCCTCAGTAGTTTGAATCTTATAATCCTTGATTCCTAGATACGAAAACATGTCTTCAACTGAAATGCCTTTTTTTATGAAATAGATCCGCGCACCTTCATCTAATTTTTTCCGTAGATATATTCTGTTCGCATCATTTTGTAACGTGACGTTACCCTTAACCCAGATCACATCTCCCGAAATTTTATCGAGCTCGTTCCATTTATCAGGTGTTGCGCTTAATATATCGATTCCCTTTTCTTGCACTTTTTCAACTTTTTCAGAGAGAAAGATGACTTTCACAGAAGAAGTATCACTTGCAAAAGTGCCAGTCACAGGAAATAATACTGAAAAGAGAAACACAACAATTACGGATAAGGCAAGGATATTTCTTTGATAACACTGTCCACCCAATTTGTCAAACATCAGGCTACCCCCCTTAAAAGTAAAAAAACAAATAGCTCTTGAACTTACTGTCCTTTTTAATCTTTCCACCAAACATTCTCTTCTTTTAATCACCTCCATTTTTTATCATTTTGGCATCGGTTGCTACCATTACTATACGAATTACACTGGCTCAAGGAAATAAACCAACTCTTTCTTTAATCTATAATTTTTTGTTCAACCTGGTGATACAATTTAGACAGAAACAGGCCGTTTAGGGCAGCTTTAAGAAAATATAGTGGATCACTTTTCCGGCACTTTCGGCTGATACCAGTGAAACCAGCAAGCGGTGCTTGCTCCCGTAGCGGCTACGAGCAGGAACAAGGCTGATGCGAACCGCAGGAGATTTGTCTTGACTGTTTTGAACATGTTCTCACCTCCCGGAAAATTGGTATTGCAAAACACTTTAGACTTTGCTAACTGTTTTCCTGCCTGATATTCCCAAAAGGAGCATATCGCTACACAACCGGATGATATAGCTGCATGAACGGATTTTAAACAAAAATAACCGTTGAACTAATGGTTATGATCTGCAAAATAACTTGTCGCGGGTTTTTTTGTTTTAGTACTGGCACTACTCCATTCCAAGTCTCTTGAGCAAATCCTTCTCTCGCTCCCGGCTTAATAAAACCCTGTCACCTGAGTGCAGAATAATCACATATGTTTGACCTGAAGGAATAATTTCCCTGATCTTTTCTAAATTAACGAGATATCCCTTGTGGCACCGGAAGAAAAGCAGGGGATCGAGCTGCCGTTCCAGTTCGCCCAATCTGCCAGGTACAAGGTGTTCTCCTCTCTCTGTTTTAATGAGAATTTTGTGCCGGCGGCTTTCAATAAAAAGAATTTCTTCCGGGTGAATCACCAGTTTGTGCTTATCCGATTTGATTAAGATAACTTCTTTATGCTGGGTTTGGTTTTTACGAACTTTATCTCTCAAGCGCCGGATCGTCTTCCTGATCCTTTTTTCATCAAAGGGCTTTAATATGTAATCAAACGAATAGAGTTCAAATGCCTCCAGTGTGTAGTCGGGATAGGCAGTGGCGAAAACAAAGTACAGCCCCGGCCGCATTTCCGCCAGCTCCCTAGCTGCTTCCACTCCATTCATTCCCGGCATATCAATATCCAGAAACACCACATCAGGCCGGTAGATCTCCACCTGCCTGATGGTCTCCTTACCGTCCCCGGCGATGGAAACCACTTCGACCCCGGGCACCTCTTCGATGACCTTCTTTAAGTACGCTGCGGTTGCCGGGTCGTCATCGGCTATCAGGACCTTCAAGCCCACCACTGTCACCACCTTGATCCCTAAAACTCAACATGCCGTCAACCCACCTGATGAACCGGTATCCCCAGGGGGTGAGGGTAAAGGCCTGGCAGAGCATACCGGCAAGCACTGGCAGCCCATACTTCTGCTCGTCTTTGAGAATTGCCAGCAGAATCACCACGCCCGCGAAAATCTCTGTAACCATGAAAGACAGCTTCTTGCCTCTGACTTTTTCCTTTTCTGTCAGCGGCTTGTTTTCCGTTTCCCCGGGGGCGTACTTCCAGATGACCCCGGGAACCGCTATAAAAGTAATTATCGTTAACAAAATAAACCCTCGCCAGGCGATAACGTAATTCAGCCATTTTACCAGCCAGCCCATCAGTAAAAAGAAGACCGTCCCTCCGATCAGGCAGCGGTAATAGGCTTGGCAGTGCTCACCCCCGGATACCAGGCGCAGGATCCCTGCGGTTAAAACCAGGATCAGGGTCTCCCGGAATATCCCGAAGAGGGAGGCCAACGCCATGATCAGGGCAAACTCCAGCGCCGAACCCAGCAGCAGCTCCAGGCCGAAGGTCAACATTTTCTCTTTTTGCCTCTCGAGGCCCAACTCGCCGGCAATGTAACACGCAGCTTTTTCCGCCAGTTCACGGATACCCGGCATGTTACCACTTCCGCCGTTGTTTAGGGAAAAGCACTGTGAACTTCGTCCCCCGGTCCTTGAAGCTGCTCACCAGGACTTTCCCCCTGTTTTTTTCAACTGCCGACTTGACAGAAACCAGGCCGAAGCCTCTATTGCCGGACCTGGTGGAAAAGCCCGGCTCGAATATTTTATCCCTGAGTTCCTTTTCAATAAAACCCGGATTGACGGTCTGAAAGACAAAATACTTGCCGGTCTCGAATATTCTCAGGACAACCGTCCTTTTATCCGCATTTAAAGGCTCGACGGCCTCGAAGGCATTATCCACCAGATTTCCGACTACCGTGTTCAAATCGGTGGCTTTAACCCGGAGCATGTTCAAGTTTGCATCAACTTCGATCGTGAAGGAGATGTTCTTTAATGAGGCGACGCCCATTTTTACCAGCAACAGAGCCGCCAGTTCCGGGATATTCACCCGCAGGATCTCCCCGGATATCCGCACATCATGATAAAGGTTCTCGATATAACTCTGCGCCTTTTCAATTTTGCCGGTTCTCAACAAAGCATAAATGACCTGCAGGTGATTAACGAAATCATGCCTCTGAGCCCTCGTCACCCGGACGAGCTCCTGCAAATTCCCGATATAAAGCTCCTGGATCTTTACGAATTTCTCCTGTCTTTCCAGCAAAAACAGCTTCCTTGACATAACAAGCAAAACAAACCGGAACCATGCTAAAAATAACAACATTGATGATGACCACCGCCAGTTCCGGAGAAACCACACGACCGCTTTCCACCAGGCGTTGGAAGTCAAAACCCAGAGTTACCAGGACTACGGCCGAAAACAAAATTACAAAGATAGTAATAAATAAGTTATTTCTGTTTTTCATCACCTTTCAACCGCTCCAAACTCTTCAGCTCCTGAATATCGAAAAGCGCCAAATTATAACGCCTTAATATAATAATCACAACTGTCAAAAAAACGAACTCGGGAAGCGGGAACAACAGCCGCAGCAGGGGATCCTCAAGGGCCTGTCGGACGGCGATCCCGCTAACGGCGGAGATCAGCAAATTAAACACCGTTTCCGTCAGCGCCAACACGACCAGACCCAAAAGAGAGGCCAGTGCCGCATCCAGCAGATTCAGGCTGCAGCAGCAGGCCGTTAAGACGATCAGCACAGGCAGCTGGAGGAAAACATTGATTCCGGGGGTTAACGGGAGAGTGCGGATCAGGAAGGAAGCTAACGATTCAAGTGAAGCAATGATCAGGACGCTTTTCAGCTTTGGCTTGAATCCGAGCAAGGTCAAACCTAAAGAAATAAGGATGGCGGTTTCCGGAATGGACTGAAACACCACCAGATATAAAGGCATCCTCTCCATCAGCAGCAGCCTCTTTTCCTTCTGGGCTATCCCTATCCCCGGGGGCTGGATGGTCATCAGTGGATATTTCGCCATTTATTGGCCATTTCCTCCAGGAAAAGACAGGCTATGAAAAACAATTTTTTCAAAGATCGCACTAACCGCCACTATTGCCGCAGCGGTTTTTTTTTAAAAAAATATCTCACTGAAGAGGAGGCTGTTTTTTTTAAAAATGTGGGAAGAGAAACTTTTTCAAGACGACACTTATGCGCTGTTGCTTATCGAGACCCAGGACGGCGAGCGGTTCTGCGAGCCCATCGCCGTGGGGGACGGCGGGATCATAGAGGTCGTGAAGCGGTTTTCAGAAAAGTACCCCGGCTGCAGGGCGCGGCTCTTCTCCCGCGACCACGACCGGCGGTATTTTGGGGACTACATTTCGCCGGAGAAGGTCTTTTAAAAAGTTTGCTCTGCTCTTCCGGATTTAACTTTTTCCACCGAGAAGTTCCTCTCTTATGGGAGGATGCTCCCCGGCGGAAAAGTTAAAGCTCTCGTAAAATGTATTCCCGAAACATCGGTTCAACGAACTTATACGACCCACGCCCATTCTTTTCAATGATTGCTTTAGTGATTAAAAAATCCAACGCTCTCTTAACTTCGTTGGGGTTATCTTTTTTAGAATAAATCCTATCTCCCGCGGCGATGCGCTTCAGCACTTCTCGAGCACAGGCTCTTTGGCCGATCTCGTCCAGGATTTCATCGTAGACCTGAGCCAGTGTTAACAAGGCGCGGTCGTACCCAAGTCGGACATATTCCAGCGTCACGGTTTTTTCTCCTGTTTCAAGCAGAGCATAGTAAATCTCCGAGCAGACAAGCATCGTGTCCTGGGGGTGGCCGCCTGTCTTTTGCAGGATTTCCCTGATAACTTTCTCATCTGCTTTAATGTGCTGCTCCTTAAATTTTTGGCTGATGTACATCCTCCAGGAATCTTCAGGAATAGGGGGGATGGGAAGGACGACGGCAAAGCGGTAAAACGCCTCTCTCCGGTTTCCGAACAGAGAATTCATCATCCCTTCCTTTGAGCCGAGGAACAGATAAGACACGCTCTTATGATTTTGAAAGTGAGACCTCATTCTCTTATAAATGTCGCTGTGACCGGCTACGCGTGAAGCGTCCTGGAATTCGTCGAATAAGACCACCATGTTTTTGCTATCGCGGTTTGCAAGGATTTCTGCCAGATCCAGGGCGTACTCAAGCAGCGCGTTTTCATCCAGATCGTCTCGGAGAAAGTCCACACTAAATTCCAGGTCGCTGAATTTGACCGTCAGCTTTGCCAGGCCGGCGACGCTTTTGGCGCGGTCTTTCAGCGCTTCCAAGGTTCTGCGAACCCCCGTCCTGTTCTCCAAACAAGCGTTGATCAGGGAGAACGCAAACTCCCGTTTGTCTGAAAGGCGGAAGAAATCCACCGAAGATGTGTAAAACCCCCGCTCTTTCAGCCGCCTGAGAACTTCGTAAGCAATAGAGGTCTTTCCTATTCTTCGTGGGCCGGCCAGCATTATGCTCTGGCCGTCAGCCAGCCTTGCTTCAAGAGAAGCGATAAAGTCTTCTCTATCCACAATGTCTTTCTCCGAAACAGGACCTCCGACGGGAAACAATCTACCGGGCATGTTAGGCACCTCCGGTATATTACTGTTTTCGTAATAATATATTACATTTTATGTAATAAGTAAAGAGGAGGGTGGCAGCAGGATGTCAAACAGTCCACCCTGGTTCGCATTGACATTTTGGTATTAGGATGTGAGGTGATTTTTTTGCTATTATAAAACCGCCGCGGGAAAACCCGCCTCCTTCAGGGGGCGGGATGAAAGCGGCGGCCAGGTTAGAAAAGAAAAAACAGATTGTTTTTTTTGTTCAAGTGTAGTATACCGAAGTTGCTATGAAAACCAAGAAGACCAGGTATGCTCACTACAACATAAACTATCACTTCGTCTGGATACCGAAGTACCGCCGTAAGATTTTAGTAGGTCCGATAGCCGAAGAGCTGGAACGGCTAATCCGAAAGGTTTGCAGTGAAAGAGAGGTAAGGTACTTAGTCTCTCCATTCAGCCCGATCATGCGCACCTCTTTATTTCAGCTCCTCCAAGACATGCTCCCTCTGTCCTCATCAACACCATTAAAGGGTATACTTCCCGCTACTTGCGCCAGAAGTTTCCGGAGTTGAGCAAACAAACAGGACCGCGGCTCTGGACTAGAACGTACTACGTGGGCACCGCTGGCACGGTATCTGCCGAAACTATTCAGCACTACATCGCAGAGTGCCAGGATGAGTAGGTGAGAATACATGGCTTGGAGCAGCAAATCGCACCCGCACCGCCTCCTTTTGACCAAGCAGTTCCCGCTGGGCTCGGAAATGCTGCCGGTTTTCCGACCCGTCACGCAGGCGGCCAACCGTATTTGGAACTCCTGCGTCTGGTGCAGCAGGGAAATCCGTGGAGCTGAAGGCAAGTGGCCCACTGAAGGAGAGCTCAAGTCGAAGTTTAAGGCTTTCGCCGCATGGAAGGAACTCCACTCCCAGTCTGCCCAGGCGGTAGTGGAGGAGTACTTCGAGGCCGTGTCTGCCTACTGCAAGCACAAGGAAAACGGCCACCTGGAGATGAACCCGCCGAACTTTAAACCGAAAAACCACCTCCGCACCGTCACCTGGAAGAGGCAGGGCTTCGATATTGAGGATAACACCCTCGTGTTGAAGCTCTCCCGGAAGAAAGAACCCATCAGGGTGACTCTGCCTGAAGGGTGGAATTTACTTTACAAACTCTTTTGCTTCACGCTGACCGCTTCCTGGGCATAATATAGAAGACCCCGGAGGTTCATTCAACTATTTTTAAACTTTTTCTTACCTACTATTAAACCTAACCAAAAGAATACAGCTGAGATAATAAACGAAGCAATTAAATCATATTTTACATCTCTTTTCATAATCCAATCTTTAAATGTTGTTGACTCTCCTATAGATTTATTATAATCCTGAATCAGCTTTAATTGTTCTGGCGTAAGTTTAAGTAAATCATGCTGTTTTTCCAATTTATCAAGCATTTCTTTCTTTTCGTTTAACATCTCCTCAGACATTGCAATATCTTGTTCCAATTTTTCAAGTAAGTCCTTAGTTCTTAATTGAACATCCGCTATTTCTGAAATAACTTCTTTCGTATCTGGCGGCAAACTTTTAAGCAAGGTGGCCCCTATTGTCAAGACAGTTTTTTTAAAAATTTAAGAGCCCAACATACGTTCGGTTGGTTTGTTATCAGCAAAGTGGTTAGGGTTATTGAACGATCCCTACTACCATTTCTGTAACAATATCCCTGGTGGCAGCCACCTCCTCTCGCATATTTTGGTAGGATTGCATGTAAAGTTCTGCAGGCGTCTGGTAGTTCAGTGATTGGTGCGGGCGGCGATAGTTATAAAAAAGTCCAGGTAGCGGGCAATTCTTTGTCTAGCTTCCCGGGGACTGGTGTACTCGTTTAAGTATACTTCCTCATACTTGAGACTGCGCCAGAGGCGCTCGATAAAGATGTTATCAGTTGCCCTGATTTGGATCCCTGCGTTTTTTAGAAGTTCTATGTATTGCGGGCTGGTAAACTGGCTTCCCTGGTCGCTGTTCATGATTTCCGGCCGGGACCGGGCCAAAGATCTTTCGACTGCATCCAAGACAAAGGATATCTCCAACGTGAGATCCATTTCCCAACCGACCACATAGCGGGAGTACCAGTCCATGATTGCCACCAGGTACATCCAGCCCTTTTGCAGGCGAATGTAAGTAATATCTATGCCCCACACCTGGTCTGGATGAGTGATTTCGAGGTTTCTAAGCAAGTAAGGATAAACCTTATGTTGCTGACTGCGCCTGCTCAGATTTGGGCCGGGATGAATGCCGGTGATCCCCATTTCCCGCATATGTCGCTGTACCGCTTTACGGTTGACTTCAAAGCCCTCACGGCGAAGCTGTGCTGTAATCCGTCTGGAGCCGTAGTACGGATGTTCTGTGTAGATCTCATCAATGCGGTGTTTGATAGCGATTTCCTCCGGTGAAGGGCCCACAGGCTTGTAATAAAGGCTTGTGCGATTAAGGCTCAAAAGTCTGGCCTGTGTTGCAATGGGAATTTCCGGGTTATCCCACTCGACCAGGGCTATGCGTTGCTCACGGGTCATGGTGGATGCCAGATTTTTTTTCAACCAGGACAGTTGTGTGGTCAGACGGCCAATCTCAGCGTACAAGTCCTGGATCTGCTTTTCGTAGTCTTTTTTCATGGCCTCTATATTTCTTTTATCAAAAAGTTGGGGCAGGTTTTCAAGCGCTTCTTTTTTCCAATTCTTTAACTGAGTGGTATGGACTCCGTATTCCGATGATAGCTGTGAGAGGGTTTTCTCTTCTTTGAGAATTTCCAGCACGATCTTGCTTTTGAATTCCGGCGAATATTGTTTACGAACAGACATTTGGTTCTAAAAAACCCCTTTCTCACTGTCTAAAATCTTGGGTCCATTATATACGTCCGAATCGACACCAGACCTTGACCGCTCTCGCTACAAGCTCGATTGGTGGTTTTACACTGGCTTCCCGATAGGCCCGAAGTATCGCGAGAATAATATCGGCCCGCACAGTCAGCTTCGAGAGATGATGTTTTAGATTGTTCTTCCCATCTTCCCCTCGTAATACCGATAAAGCAAGAAGGTAAGCGCAATCATATATGACACGCGGAGGTCTCCAGTCACACAACCAATCCTTGGCCGCTTTCGCCCCATGAAGGTGTAGAATTGCTTCCGCACCGGCCGCAATGTCCCTGTTTTCAATAGGGTACAAATGCAGCCGATCCTCCGGAAGGTCTGCGTGCCACCTCAGCCAGCCACCAGCTTCTTTAAGGTTCTCTCTAGCTTTTGCCTTCGTCGCTTCAAACCGCGAGAGCACTTTTGCGCATTGAAGGAGACCGGGAACTGGCCACTTTTGTCTACTAACATCTAGATGGAGCCGTTGAACCGTCTGCGGGTCGCCGAATCTTTCTACCAAGTCAGGATTCTCTATAATTAGCTTTCGGACAGCCGGCATCCGTCTTTACTGTCTCTGCAGCAATAAGCAGGAGCTTAAAGATGTCTGCCCGCTCCTTCTAGTTTGCTGCTATCTTGAGCGCAGAGCGAATCCGGTTTAACTTAATCTCTTGTTGTTCTACAGGATCTGTAACAGTACTGTCGAGTTCTTCTTCGATTACAAGATCGCGCAGTTCTTGGTAACGCCCGGTGCACGCCAAAAAAGTATCGAGGTGATAGGCGGCATAACGGTCCCGGTGGCGGTTCTGGTAGAGAAGATCGGCAATGCGCCCCGCAATATCTTCAACTTTGGAAAATCTTTGCCGCAGGTAATCTTCAAAATCTTGATCATGAAAAGAAATAGTCTCGTTTTCTATCCTCACACCACATCTGATATCCACGCGGAAGCTTTCCAATGCTTCTGGTGGAACACCAGCTAACGCCGCGGCATAAACCAGTGGTATTGGTCTCGGCAGAGCGATCAAAGCTTCGCAAATTCTGTTAATATCTTCCGGAGTTCCAGACCGCTTTTTAGCTTCGTCAAAGCAATTATCGAGAAAACCCTCAAGAGTCTTCCAGCCAGGGCGCAAGGAAGCCAAAACGGCATCTAAACCTTGCTGCCTGAAGCTGAGTGCATATTCCTGAAGTCTGGGAATACCATTGGTCAGCTGGTGGAACTCCTCGACCTGTTCATCTGTTGCGTCTGGATAATAGAGCCGAAGATGGGCAGCACTTTCCGAAAGGTCGAAACCACCGAGTTCAAATGATTCGTGCTCCGGCAAATTGAGTATTTCCTTGTTTTCAGTACGACAAGTAACAACCAATCGTGATCCCCTGGGCAACGGTTGTTCCAGTAAGTCGTGAATGAAGCTCTTTTCGTTTTTTTCACTAGCAGCGTAGACGCTATTGTCCGCCGCGTCTACCACGATTACCACCAGTGCATCTGGGTTGAGTTTTTGTATTAATGAAACAGCTATTTCCACTCGCTTTAGCAACTCAAGCAATAAATCTTCCGGCAAGAGGTCAAAGCGTAACAGAAGTGGCCCTCTGGTTCGAGCAGCAAGCTCATTGGCGATCTGCAGTATAGCCCGGTTGGGCGTGTGGCGGGTATCTGCGGGGTTAAGATATGTTCCTCCTCCATAGCAGTCAAAAACGATTACAACCGAATGCTGAGGGAGTTTCTTCTCGAGCATTTGAACAAGGATGGTCTTCCCTTTCCCGCCTGAAGAATGCAAGCAGATTGGTTTTCCAGCAGAACCAACCACGGTGTGAGCAAATTCCGAGGCTTCCTTCCTCTCAAGAACATATGGAGGCAGCTCAAACTTGGGCTGTGCTGGATAAACTCTCTCAAAAGTTGGACAGCCAAAAACAGGAAGAATGTCGTACTTTGTCAGGGGTTTCTGTTTCCAAGCCTCAGGCATCATACGGTCCCAGATTAGGTCTGTCAACGCTCTATACTGGGCCGAAACCTCGCCCGGGCCATAGCGGCCCAGTTCCTTCACCAGGGCGATTTCCTGCCCGAACCGGGATTGCTCACCGCAGTCAGAGAAGTCAAGAACCCTCAGGAAATCAGTAAACTTATCAGACTCGAGTCCGGAAGCCCGGTACAGCCGCTCAATTTCTACACGCTCTTCTTCTGCCAGATGTTCAAGCACAGTCTCTGTCCTAAATGTTGAGGGATGTTCATAGAGCAACCCCTGAGCCGCGTCGAGAGCACTTTCAAGTCTTTCGCTGGTGGGACGGTTACTAACCAATTTCAACTTAAGCTTCCTGATGACGGCCTCAGGGCCATAAACGCCGTAATAACGTTCAAATGCGTCAGCGAGCCGGCGAATGACCGAACCTCGACCGGTACTGTCTTTACCCTCACAGAGCCGCGCAGCCGTCCATTCTTTTCCGGGATTTCGCGTACTGTACTTCAGCTGTGAAAGAACAACATTATCCGCTGTATCAAAACGTTCTCCACCAAAGTACTCTGCGAGGTCAACTGCCAGGAGCTTGTCACCATCGGGATCAAGTAATTCTGTCTCATCTTTATCAGGTCCTTCAATGTTCAATGCCATCAATTCTGTGGCAGGGTCAAGTAGGCTAAGTGCTTTCCGCGCCGCCCACAGCAATTGGAAATCATCACCGGCGCTGGACTCCCTTGCTCCTGACATTTTGTTAAAAACCTTCATAGTCTTTTTCCCCGTACAAGTTGCATATACATATGAATTTTCTTCAGAGGTTCTAAGGGGTTCTAATAAGAGCTTGTTATAAATATTGGCCTGAGTTATCAAAAAGAAATTCAATCAGTAATCTCATTAAGTAGAGCATCCGTTGTATCTCAGTATAGAACTCGATAGTTGATCTTCGCATCTTTTTCATCAGGAAGATCAAATTATGCCTTCGTGAGGATAGAGGCAATAACAGCGTCAGTTTGGCCACAGCAACCGGATTGGGTATCATTTCAATCAAACCACCCAGGTTTAGGGCTCCGACTATGATCAGGCCACAGTAGGTTGCATGAAACAATCTCCGATAGAAGGCTCATCAACTCCCACGCTATCTTCTCCACCGCCACCTCCAGGTCGCCCCCCCCCCCCCGGCCTGATGTACCTGGCCGTGTGTTCAGGTTTTCGTGCCCAGTAAGCATTGGAGGTTACTGCCCGGGATCCCCTTGACGGTAAACGGTCATGTGGCCCAACAAATCGGTAACATCAAGTCGTTCCAGTATGAGGCCTGGCACCGCCTTGAACGTCAAACCACTGGAGATGCCATAGTACCGGGTGCCTGAGGTGAATCTCTGAACGTCCACCTACTCACGCTTTCCCCTCATCTTTTCAAGTTCCTCCCTTATGACGTCTAGCGGCATGTCGAAGAAATCAAAGGCTTCATACAGTGGATTAGTTACCTCCTTGACCGCTTCAGGTAGTTGGTCAATGATGTTGCTTGCTGGTATTAGAAGCTCGGATGTCACTGTGTTTTGGTAGCATCTCCGGGCGTGGAACAAAACTCGCCGTGGGCAAGCCCAGTTTGACAGCACTCTATTAGCAAGTCCATCCCATGCGAAACGTATGAGAACGGACACGGACCGATCGGCGAGCCTGATCGCGAGTCGATGCGCGTGAAGGAGACATTCTCCTACACGCCATATTGGAAGCACGAAATCAAAGACAGTGCCAGGTTGAACACCTCTTTGCCGTGCGTCAGAACTATCATCCTGATAACCCCGAAGAAGAAAAAGTTTCCCTTCACGGGATGCTCTCCAAAAGTCAGAGTAGGCGCCGTCTGAGAATCTATCGTGCTCTGGTTCGGCTATAAGACATTCGATAACACCTTCATAGGCATAAGGCTTGATCTGGTCTCGGGTTGGCACCCACCATGGTGGCCAGCCGGACTCATGAACCTTCACCTCCCTAAGCAACTCCAGCAGCTCAGAAAGCGAGGGCGACTCGAAATCACCGATGATGGAGTAGGCTATGCTCCATATGCCGTGCTCATAGCGCTTCTGTCCAATTTCGCCGAGTCGTTGAGTCACTGCCTTCTCCCAGCGTACTCGTGATTGCAAGATCCATTCATTCAGAGCATTCGCTGCTCCCTTCAATCCAGCCTGGGGAGATGAGGTTTCCCCAAGAATAATTGCCCGAATACTGTTCAGCAGTTCTTCACGATGAGCTAGGAGACACCTCCGCAGGAGATCATCCCACTCTTGCGCGGTTCGGGGAGTTTCACTGGTAGGACCTGGCCTGCGGATGTAATAAGCGTTCTCTCGAACGTGGCGGTCGCGAGGCCCTGCTCGTTTCGCTCGAATGGGGACACGGTGACCACCAGGAATATAAATTATGGGAAAAGGCTCTCCTGTATCGGGATGGGGCACTTGATAGACTTCACAGTGAAAAGGAGGATCTGCGTAAGACCGTATAATTCCGTTTACAATGTCGTGAGAATACCCCCGCAAGTCTTGCGGGCGAGGTTGTTGTGGAATATAGCCAGTGTCTCCCTGTGTAAATCCTAACAAAATATAACCGCCACTGGAATTGGCAAGGGCCAACATTGCCTTGGCCAAGTCAGCTTTATGCTCTTCATCAGTCAGATCTAGCCAGCACTTTACTTCGATGTGAAGATCCTCGCGCGGATGGGTGAGAAGAGCCTGAAGTTGCCTTACTGAACCTTTCATGTCAGGTCCAGGTCGTCGTATCACTTAAACATCCTCCCATCACTTTTTTTCCACCCTAGTCAGTCCGTATAGCGGCCAGGCGCTCAATAGTTACCTTGAGAAGGATTTCTTTCAAAGAATCGACTATACTCCCGTACCACAAGTGGCGCCACATGGGATAAAAATGAGTAGAGGTGCTGCCTTGGAGCGAACAGTTCTTAGATTCTCTAGCTCTTACAAAGAATAGAAAATGCCTCCTGTTAAACTAATTTATTCATTCTCCCAAAACTGCCCAATTCCTGCTTTTTCCCTTTCGGCAAGCATCCATCTTCGGGTTACTCAATCCTAAACTCTCTCCAAAACCCACACCTTGCCATCTTTGACCAGGTCGCACACCATCCCCTGCTCAGTCTCGCAGCGGTACCGTGGGAGATAATCATATTTATTTCTCGGTCGGGGTGTTCCCTGACCCAACAACGTTTTCACGATGCACGATTTCACGATATACCACCGCTCCCGCCACCGGAAGGCCACGGGTAAACCGTTGGGGTTAAGCCGGATTTCGTCAAGCGGCATTTCGTAGAGCTTGAACATAAGGCGATCACCTTAGCAGATCATACGAGCACTTGTATTTTTAGCCCATATTTATTTATTAAAAAACAAAAAACCGCAAGCGCCCTTTGCTTGCAGTCTTTTTGTCACCCACTTTGTCACCCACTTGAGGTTTGATTGAGGGAAACTCCTTGATATTACAAGATTCTTAGGGATACTTGCGGAACTTTCATTGACCCCCGATTTCAATTTCTTAAATTCCCGCAAAGCCTTGTCTCCCGAGGCTTTCAGAAAATAAATGGTGGGCGCGATAGGGATTGAACCTATGACCCCCTCCGCGTCAAGGAGGTGCTCTCCCACTGAGCTACGCGCCCGATTTCTATCCCTAATTATAATGTCGGATCTACGCCTCGTCAAGAGGTCGCGCGGGCCTGAGTCATCCCCTCTTTTTTAGCCCGTCCCGCCTAAGAGATCCGCCACGTGCCTGAAAACTAAGGACTTTAAAGAGGGTAGCTTCCGCCAAAACTTTTGTTTCCAGGAACAGAAGATATAAAAGCCTACCCGGAAAGAAGCAAGAGTGCGCTTCTTTTCGGTGTTCGCCATAAGCCTCCGGTGAAGCCCTCCTTTTTCGGCCCAAAGGCCGATTACTGTGAGAAGAAAATAGGCATAGGCCATAACGAGAAGAAGACGGTTGTAACGCCCCGCAGACGAGAGTACAAGCCCCCGCAGCTTAAAGCCGTTACGCTCATTCTTGAGGTCCTTGAAAAACTCATCTACTTCCATGCGGCATCCATACCAGGCAATGATCCTGGAGAGCGGTTCGCCTTTTGCGTTCGTTGCCAGAAGCCAGGGCTCTTTTTGCTTTGCATCAAGGCAAACAACAATTCGCACCGGCCAGCGTTCTGTTTTGTGGTAACTAACTACCCCCAGGTCTGTTTTTGTGCCCCGAGGAAGCTTCAAGGTACCCAGTGTTCCCTTGAAGCTTTCAGATTCCACCCATACCTTCGTCTGGGTCTGACCACGAACTTAAACTTAAGTTTCCCCAGGTGCTGTAAGAACGTCACCCTGGCAAAGCCCCGGTTGGCAAGGATTACCACCCTGTACCGCCCCGGGGGGAGGATTTCCCTTAAAGCAGATACGAAATTGTCTCTATCCTGTTCTGGTTTAGGGTAAGTTTCGCTTATGTCGCACAACAGTCCAGTAAATCGGAAGTGCCCTTCCTTTGGCAATGATTCCTGCAGCAAGAACCTGGTGCTTGCCATCGTGGAGGTCGGTCCAGTCTATCGCTACCAGAACAAGCTTCCTCGGCCCGATTATCGTTCGCACCAGCGCTCTTGCAAGCTTTTTTTGTGGGAATGCGATTGTTTCCTAAGAACCGGTCTACCCTTTTGATCCTGTGCTTTTCTGCTGTTCTCGCAGGCAGTGCCCTGCCTAAAGAGGCAACACCGAGACGCCAGGTGCACATCAGGGCAAAGACTAAAACGGCCAGGGTTTTGATTTGGGTCTTGTGAATTCCTTGGAGCCATGTTATAAAGAATTTGACAAAACTCGATAACTTCATATTGTGGATCCTCCCTAAGCTGGAAATGTTGTTTATAGCTAATTTCGCGGGGGGGATCCTTATTTTCCTGCTTTTTCTCTTATTTTCTTCTTTTTGCTCCTGTTATAAACTGGGGATAAAAACTGGTTATCACTCAGGATGTGATCACTTGGTCTGCAGAAGGACCAGAGTTTCATTCAAAGAAAATAGGATGTTTGAGTTTCGTGTCTGTGATTTTACAAGGCAAGGCCGTCTCTCCAATTCCCGAGACGGCCTTGCCTTTTATTCCTTCTCCCGTTCCGCTTTGCGCTTTTCAATAATCTCCTCCGCCAGGCGAGCGGGAACCTCTTCATAACTGGCAAATTCCATCTTAAAGGAACCACGCCCTTGAGTAATGGACTTAAGGGCTGTGGCATAGTCTTGCATTTCGGCAAGAGGCACCTGCGCCTTGATCAGCTGCATTCCACCCTCCTGGGGTTCCATACCCATTATTCGGCCGCGTTTGCCGTTAAGATCTCCTATAATATCCCCCATGAACTGCTCTGGCACCAGTACCTCAACGTTCATAATGGGTTCGAGCAGCACCGGATCGGCTTTCTCCATTCCCTTCTTGAAAGCCATGGATGCTGCAATTTTAAAGGCCATTTCTGAAGAGTCTACAGGGTGGTATGATCCATCATAAAGTGTAGCCTTAACCCCCGTTACCGGATACCCCGCCAGAACTCCTTCCTGGATCGCTTCTCTTAAGCCTTTTTCTACGGCAGGGAAGTACTGCTTGGGAACTGCTCCACCGAAAATCTTTTCTTCAAAAGCAAATTCCCCGTCGGCATAAGGTTCCAGGGTCAACCAGACATGGCCGTACTGGCCGCGACCGCCGGTCTGCTTTTTGTATTTTCCTTCCTGTTGGACTGTTCCCCTTATTGTCTCCCGGTAAGGTACACTTGGCGTATGGGAGTTGACATCAACCCCGTACTTCTGGTGCAGGCGCTCTAGTACAATATCCAGGTGGGTCTCACCGGTTCCTGTCAGAATAGTCTCTTTGGTCTCTACATTTTTTGTGAGTCGCAGAGTTGGATCAGCCTCGATCAGCTTTGTCAAAGCGCTGCTTAGCTTATCCTCGTCACCCTTGCTTTTCGGTTCAATGGCTATGGACAGCATGGGTTCCGGAAACTCTATCCCCTCGAGCTTCACAGGGTTTTCTTTGCTGCAGATAGTATCTCCTGTCTCGGTCACCTGGAGCTTGGCCACCACCGCGATATCCCCTTCCTTAACTTCGGAAAGGGGTTCTTGCTGTTTTCCGCGCATGGTGAAAATCTGCCCAACTTTTTCTTCCTTTTCTTTATTCGCGTTATAGACCGTGCTGTCTCCCTTTAAATTACCACTGAAAACCCTAAAGAAACTCAGTTTACCCACATAGGGGTCGGCCAGGGTTTTGAAAACAAGAGCGGAGAAAGTCTTATTTGTTGGTGACTCTTCATCCGCAACATCAACTGGAGATGGTGCAACATCCACCAGGAAATCCAGCAGATGTCTGACACCGATGTTGTTGATGGCTGATCCGCATAAGGCAGGCACGAAATTGTTGGCCCAGAAGGCCTTTTTTAATCCTAAAGATACTTCCTCTTCGGTTAGAACTTCTCCATCCAGATATTTGATGAGAAGCTCGTCATCACCTTCGGCTGCGGCCTCCATGATGGCATCTCGCGCCGCCTCTACCGCTCCGGATAGTTCTGCAGGAATTTCTTTCTCTTGATACGAACCATCTTTGGGGTTGTATTTGCATGCCTTCATCTTGAGAAGGTCAATCACCCCTGAAAACTGTGCTTCAGAACCGATCGGAAGCTGAAGGGGTATTACATTCTTTTTAAAGACATCTTTCATCTGCTGGAGCACCCGGTCAAAATTGGCGTTCTCCCGGTCCATCTTGTTGACGAAAGCAATTTTTGGATGATTAGCTTTTTCTGCTTCCTTCCATCCGATTTCTGTCTGCACCTCTACACCGGAAACGGCGCAGAGTACGACTACGACGCTGTCAACTACCCGTAGGGCACCTTTGACCTCGCCGAAAAAGTCGGAATAACCAGGCGTGTCCACTATGTTGATCTTGCTATCTTTCCACTCACAGGGTGCCAGCGCAGTGCTAACTGATATCTTCCTTTTTACTTCTTCTGGAAAGAAGTCGGTAGTAGCCGTCCCCTCATCCACTTTACCAAGGCGGCTGGTATGACCGGCATTGTAAAGCAATGCTTCAACAAGAGAAGTTTTTCCCGCTCCTCCATGTCCAATAACGGCAATGTTGCGGATGCGGGAGGTTTCATAGACTTTCAAGGTTATTTTCCCTCCTCTTAGTAAAAACGCCCAACTATGCGCTTCAAAGACCTTATTGGCACCTGATTACACGGGAATATTATATTATAAGATTACTATTGAAGTCAAAAACAACTCGCCGGGACATAAACTAACAGTATAAATGATCCCTGATACATTAACAATATTAACGGGTGCACGAAGGAGGTTTTCATGGGACGTCGAAACAGAGGATTGATGTCTGAAGCGCTGAAGTACGAACTGGCTAAGGAAATGGGTGTTTTGGATATCGTCCAGCGTGAGGGCTGGGGAAGCGTCCCCTCACGCTACTGCGGTAACCTGGTAAAACTCGCCATTGAAAGAGCCGAACGCAGTCTCCAGACAGAAAATCTGTTTCGATCTTAATCAAACCACAAGTGCACCCGGGCCAGGGCTCTCCCTGGCTTTTGTTTATTTTTATTTTTTGAAGACCAAACCACCGGTAGGACAAACCTTAACACATTCTTCACACTGGTTACAGCGTGATGCGGCAAGAGGTATATCAGCGAAAGTAGCAACCCTTCTGGAAAAGCCTCTGTTGACAAAGCCAATAGCCCCTGTTCCAACCAGCCTGTCAACCCGGACACACTGGCCGCAGAGAACACATCTGTTGGGATCATAAATGAAACCGTCCGGGCTGTCATCCACCGGCTTTTCCTCCAGCATAGGCCTGAGTCGGGTTAGCTTTAACTTCAACTTTCTTTCCCGGGCAATCTTCTGCAACTCGCAATTGCGATTCTTCAGGCACTCTGAACAACGCAGCTTGTGGTTGGAAAGCAGAAGTTCAAAAGCAGTCCGCACTAACCTGTCAACTCTAGGTGTCCGGGTTCTAATCACCATTCCATCCCATACCTGCTGGGTGCAGGAGGTAACCGGATCGGGTAGTCCCTCGATTTCCACAAAGCAAAGCCGGCAGCTCGCCTCTGGGATTTCCTCTCCCCTTATGCTGCACAGGTGCGGAATGTAGATTCCGCAGTCCAGCGCCGCCCAAAGCAGTTTTTCCCCCTCAGGCACCTGATACTGCTGCCCGTCAATCGTTATCGTCACTTTACCCTTCACTTTCTGCGCCCCCTTCCTCCTTCTCAACCGCCAGTGGAGGAGATATTTTAACAACGGCCTTATACTGGGGCGGACAGGCTACCATGCAGCTGTTGCACTTGACGCACTTATCGAGATGAATAGCCTTCAACATATCTGGCCTTGTGTAAATGGCTTCCGTCGGGCAGCTGCCGATGCAGACATCGCAAAGCTTGCTGCACTTCTCGGGTATGATCACATAGGTTATCAATTCCTTGCACATCAGCGCCGGACAGCGGCCCTCCTGGATGTGTGCCTCATACTCATCCCGGAAATAGCGAAGCGTTGTCAGAATAGGGTTGGGTGCTGTCTTTCCAAGGCTGCATAATGAACCCATTTTAACATCTTCCGCCAGTTCCTGGAGGAGCTCAATATCCTCGGGTTTACCCTTCCCTTCGGTGATTTCTGTAAGGATAGCCAGCATCTGCTTGGTACCTAAACGACAGAAGGTACATTTACCACATGACTCTTTTTGAGTGAAGTCAAGGAAAAAGCGGGCAATTTCCACCATGCAATCATCTTCATCCAAAACCACGAGACCACCGGAGCCCATCATAGCCCCCGCCTCTTGCAGGGAGTCAAAATCGATGGGCAGGTCGAGAGCGGATCCAGGAAGGCAGCCGCCCGAGGGGCCGCCGATCTGCACGGCTTTAAACTGTTTTTCATCCTTGATTCCGTTTCCTACATCGTAAATCAATTCTCGAATAGTTGTTCCCATCGGCACCTCTACCAGGCCGGTGCCGACGACCTTTCCTGCCAGGGCGAAAACAGCAGTACCTGGGCTGTTTTCCGTCCCTATACTTTTAAACCAGGCAGCTCCCTGGCGCATAATATGAGGAATGTAAGAAAGGGTTTTGACATTATTGATTACCGTCGGCTTGCCGAAAAGACCGCAGGTAGCTGGGTAAGGAGGGCGATATCTGGGCACTCCCGCGCACCCTTCAATAGAGGCAATCAAGGCAGTTTCCTCACCGCAAACAAATGCCCCAGACCCTTGGAAGATATCAATCTCAAAGCTAAAATCGCTTCCTAGAATATTGTTGCCTAACAGCCCCCGCTCACGGGCCTGGGCCAGCGCAACCCGGAGACGGGACACGGCCAAAGGATACTCGGCTCGCACATAAATGTATCCCTTCGCTGCTTGCACTGCATAACCGGCGATGATCAATCCTTCGATAAGCTGATGGGGGTTGGACTCAAGAATTGCTCTGTCCATAAAAGCACCGGGATCGCCCTCATCGGCATTGCAGATCACATATTTGGGGAAATCCTTTTCTAGGTAGCACCTTTCCCACTTTAGCCCAGTAGGGAATCCGGCCCCACCGCGGCCTCTCAGCTTAGATTCTTTGATCTCTTCAATTACGTATGAGGGCTTCTTTTCCAAAACTCCGGTAAGGGCAGCATAGCCATCTCGTGCTATATAATGATCAATATCCTCCGGGTCAATCAAACCGCAGTCAGCAAGAATGATTTTCTTTTCGATAACGCCGCGCGGGAAATCTTCATAAGTGGGAAATTCATCATTAGGGTCCAGTGCAAAAAGGGCAAAATCATAGCAAGGGTCATCCCCCAGGAGGTAATCAGAAACAATCCTTTTGGCAGTCCCTTCATCGACAGGCCCGTAGCACAGAGTTGGAAACCCGGGCTTGGCGATCACAACCAAGGGCTCGGCGTAGCAGTGTCCCATGCATCCGACCTCTCTAATCTCTACATCCAGCTGATTCTTATCAACTTCCTCCTTAAAAACAGATAGAATCCCCAAGGCCCCCGCTGCTCTCCCGCATGTTGCCGTCCCAACAAGAACGAGCGGCTTCGACTTTAAAATGGATATTTTTTGTAAAGCAGCTCTCTTTAGAGCTTCATACCTCTGTCCTACAGTTTCAGCAATGCTCAATTCTCCTGGCCTCCTTCCTCCGGGTTCTTTTTCTTGCCCTTCTCCTGCTCCGCTTTCTGCATTTCAAAGGCGAGCAAAATTCCGTCGACCCGAATAGGAGAAACCTTTGCCTCTACCTTTTCATCAACAACAACCACCGGAGCAAGCGCACAACACCCAACACAAGCAACACGCTCTAAACTAAATTCCCGGTCAGGTGTAGTCTCTCCTTCTTTAATCTCTAATCGGCGCTCAAAGGAGTCCAGAATGATGTGGCCGCCCATCATATGGCAGGCAGTACCCATACAAACCTTAATCTGGTGTTTACCAGGCGGATTTAAACGGAACTGATTGTAAAAAGTAGCTACGCCGTAAACATCAACTTCAGGGATCCCCATCGCCTCTGCAATTTGCTGCATTGCTTCTTTCGGGAGATACCCCAGCCTCTCCTGTACCTCCTGGATCACAGGGATCAATTCCTGGCGCTCGGTTTCGTGATTCTTAAGGATTGCTTCCGTTTCCTCACGAATTACTTTCAGTTCATCTTCCCTAAGAGCCACTGTTATCATTCCCTCCCCCCTCGTGATACTCTCTCAATTCTCTGCTTTCAGACCTTTTTCCTGCCAGGTGCCCGATAAAACCACCCCCCTGCAGAAACGCCTCATGGGCAACGATATTCTCTTTGTTTCTGGCTAGAGCATCGAGAGTTCCAGCCACATAATCCTTTTGATAACGGTCTGCATTTAATATAAAGACGGCCCTCGCCCAATCGAGAGCAGCTGACGATCCAGTTCCCAGCCGGTAACCCTGTTCGCGCGCCTGGGCTACCGCCAGCGCAATGTTTTCGTCGAGGGCATCAATCACCTCAGAGGCTCGGAGCCGCAGGATCGCCGCCTCTTCTTTAATATCGGGGTAATCAAGATATAAAAAGACGCAACGCCTGCGAATGGCCTCAGAGAGTTCCCTCTCTCCGTTACTGGTAATTACCACCACAGGCCTGTGGGCAGCTTTAATGGTTCCGATCTCCGGAATCGAGACCTGAAAATCTGAAAGGATTTCCAGTAATAAAGCCTCGAAGGAGCGATCTGCACGGTCAATCTCATCGATTAATAAGAGAACCTGCCCCTCCTGGGTGATGGCCTGCAACAACGGGCGCTGAAGAATATAAGGAAGAGAAAAGAGATCCTCAGTATCCTCTCTCCTGTTTTTGCCGGCAAGGTGAATCCTGACGAGCTGCCGCTGGATATTCCAGTCATAAATAGCTTTGCTTTCATCAAGCCCTTCATGGCATTGAAGGCGAATCAGCCTGGCCTTCAGGATGCCGCTCAAGGCCTTTGCCAGTTCGGTTTTTCCAACCCCGGCAGCACCGCAGACAAGCAGCGGCTTTTCCAGCTTCAGGGCCAGGTAAACAACAGAGAGTGCTTCTTCTTTAATGACATAGCCCATCTGAGCGAAGCCATCCCGTAGAGTGTCGAGACTTATTTCCAACACTGGTCACCTCTCAGGCTTACTCCTTTTCGCCAGGAGATGCAGCAGTAAATAGCAAGAAGCAGCAACAAAAACAAAAATAATCAGGGCATAATGAAGGGCAACCTTTAAGAATAGATCTACGATGAGGAGAGCCAGGCTCAGAGAAAAAGGAAGGATGAAAGACCGCCATTGAAATACAAAGCGTCCCCGACGAATCTGGTGGAAGTTTAAAACAAAAAAGAATATCAGCGTCAATATAAATAAACCCAACAGGAGCAGCAGCATCACTTCTCTTCCCCTGATAATTCTCCCAATAAATCCTTTAAAATGTTCAGCACCCGGTAATTAGTTAAATCAATATGGATCGGTGTAATAGAAACCATGTTTTCCCTAATAGTGGCAACATCTGTATCCATCCCCGAAGAATCATCAATGACATCGATAACATCTCCGCCTAACCAGTAATAGGCCCTACCTCTGGGGTCCGTTCGAGTTTCAAAACAGTTGACGTATTTACGGTTGCCCAATCTTGTTACTTTCACACCCCGGATTTGTTCTGGGGGAAGGGACGGCACATTGATATTGAGCAGCGAATCACGGCAAAAACCGTTTTCCAGCACCAGGGGGGCAAGTTTTCTGGTGAATGAGGCGGCATATCTGTAATCCGGAGAATGATAATCTGTAACCGAAACGGCCAAGGCCGCAATCCCGGAAATCAGCCCCTCGAGTGCCCCTGATACAGTGCCGGAATAAAGCACATCAATCCCCAGGTTTGGCCCCCTGTTGATGCCGGCGATAACCAGGTCGGGCCTCTCCTTAAGGAGACAACTGATAGCAAGCTTAACGCAGTCAGCAGGTGTGCCGTTAACCGCCCAGGCCCTGCCGTCAAACATAGAGATCCGCTCGGCCCGCAGGGGTTGATCTACCGTTATTCCATGACCGGTAGCGCTCCTTTCGCGGTCCGGCGCCACTACGTCAACCTCTGCTATATCCTGAAGGGCATCCCAGAGAACGGCCAGCCCGGGAGCATAAATGCTGTCGTCATTTGTCAGAAGAATTCTCAACTTTTTCATGGCCACCACAACCTCAACATATAGTCTACCGCGAACCAATGAAATACGCAATAAAGAAGCTGCCAATGCTGGCAATAATAAAGCGCCTTATCCGGCGCTCCATAGAAGTTTTTCTGCAGGTTAATTTCCCCCTCTGATCAGCGCAAATGCCTCCGCCCTCGTTGCCTCATTTGTTTGAAAGATACCGCGTACCGCAGAGGTAAGCGTCTTAGACCCGGCCTTTTTAACCCCCCTCATGGTCATGCACATATGCTCCGCTTCAATCACTACGATCACTCCCAGGGGATTTAAAGCCTCCATGATCGTGTCAGCAATCTGCGATGTTAACCTTTCTTGCAGCTGCGGCCTCTTAGAGAGGCATTCGACTACCCGGGCCAGCTTGCTCAAACCGGTTATTCTTCCCTGTCGCGGTATATAGGCCACATGTGCCTTCCCGTAAAAGGGCATGAAATGATGCTCACAGGTGGAATACATGGGTATATCCTTAACTAAAACCATCTCATTATGATTTTCCGAAAAAATTACATTCAATTCTTTCTTGGGGTCATGGTGTAACCCGCAGAATATCTCTTCATACATACGAGCAACGCGATCCGGAGTTCCGCGCAGCCCTTCACGCTCAGGATCTTCACCGATACCTTCTAGAATCAAACGTACCCCCTGCAAGATCTTTTCCCGGTCCACTTTGGTTCTGATCCCCCCATCAATGCTTTTCTTGAAGAAGGTCTAATATATTACCGCTAAATGGTAATATCGGCTCCCGATAACACTAACCATACTTTTATTCGTCAATGGGGGGGGATATCCTGCAAGAATCAGGAGGATATTAAATTTTTAAATTGATAATCTAAGCCAAGCCCAATGACTTGTTGAAACAGCTGAGGGCGCTAACCTGATCTCCCATTCGCTGGTGTATAACTGCCATAATACTCCAGGCATGATAATTTTCCCTATCCTGAGCGATTACCTTCTTCAGACAGTTAACAGCCTCTTCATATTTACCCATCAGCGCTAAGCAGGCTCCTTTATTGCACAAAAAGGTTAAATTGCCCGGATCCAACGAAAGAGCTTGGTTGCAACACTTCAATGCAAGATCCAAACGGCCCTGTTCTGCAAGATAGACGGCGACGTTGTTTAATAATACCGGCTCGTCCGGTTTAAGGTGCAAAGCGAGATCGAAATAATAGACAGCTTCTTTGGGTTTGCCGGACTTAAGCAATGCCGCAGCCAGATTGCTGAGCAGTTCCACGCTCTCTTCTTGGCTTGTTTCAAGGGCACTTTTGAAGGTAGCACAAGCCTCTGCATGGCGGTTCAACTTGGCCAGGCAGTACCCCTTGTTATTTAATAAAGCCTCGGAAACCAACCCGAAATTCTGGGCTTTTTCTAGATATTGCAACGCTTGCCGATAGCAATTCAGGTGACAATAACAGATAGCAATGTTATTCAGTAATATCTTATCTTTCGGAGAAGCCTGGCTGGCCTTTAATAAGTAGCTGAGAGCTTTCTCAATATCACCGAGTTTATATAAACAAAATCCCTTACCGGCAAGAGCCCTTCCGTTGCTGGGCTCGACCTCTAAGGCGCAATCAAAACATATTTCGGCCTCTCGATAGCAGGCATTACTTATCATTTCCTCTGCCCGGCAACACCAGCTTTCCGGAGAATCCTGCTGGCACTCACCTGCCGGAGAAAAGTGATACTGCAGAGTAATGGGCTCTGTACGAACAAAATACAATTTCTGTAAGCTTTTCCCTCTCTCCCTGCGCCTCCACCTTTCCAACAGCGACAGAAGCTGGCTGAAGATTTTTGCTATCCGAAAAGGTGATGACTGCATTAGACCGCCTCCTTTTAACCCACGTTGCTGGGTATAAGTTCTCTACCGAAGCAGTCATTTCCTGCTAATATTTACCATCTTATTTCCCCTTTCTTCGTCATTCACAAAAAATTTGTAATAATGAAAAAAATAACAGAACCTCGTTTAGTTTACGCACGAGGTTCTGCTTGACACAAAAGAATAAAGTAAGTTTTATTGATTATGCCGGCATTCTTTACAGTAACCGTAAAAAATTAATTGATGATCAACGATCCGAAATTCTGTTTTTTTCTCAATCCAAGTTTCCAGGCTTTCCAACAAATCATCATTAAACTCAATCACCCTGCCGCAGTTGACACAGATCAAATGATGATGGTTGTGGGATTGCTGTTCGGCTAATTCATATCTTGCGCAACCGTTACCGAAGTCAAGCTTGTTTAAGATGCCGAGCCCTGCAAGCAGCTCCAGAGTTCGATAAACCGTCGCCAGTCCGATTTCAGGATCCTCTTTCTTAACGATTAAATGTAGTTCTTCAGCGCATAAATGTTCATCCGCATGATCTAGCAACGCTTTCAGAATAAGCTGCCGCTGCGGGGTTATTTTATAGGCATTGGCTTGCAATTTTTTACAATAAGAATTCAATTTGTTCTGCAACTTGAATCCTCCCAATCCGGTTATTTCCTGCGGAGGTCCTTTACGAAGATACTTCCCGGAAAAGTTTTTGCATATTTCTTTAGCTCTGCCGCTATCTCCCCTACCACCCAGTGGCTGTCGATTTTACGGTGCTCGTTGGAAACTACAGCGATTGAAAGGCTTATAATAGGAAACAGCTGCTCCCTATTTTTCCGATCAACGGTCAGCACGTAGCCGCGTTCCCAATCTTCTTTACTGTAAAATCTTTGGATCCCTTCATCAAAAACGGTTATCAGATGATGACAGATATCCTCTACCTTTTGAGGTAAGGTAATCACGAGAAAGTCATCACCGCCGATATGTCCTAAAAAGTCATTTGGAGTTCCCTTCTTATCGACTGTTGATACAAGGATCTCTGCCAGAAATTTAATGACTTCATCCCCCTGCAAAAACCCGTAGGTATCATTGTAAGATTTGAAGTTATCGATATCGATATACAGGACGGCAAATTTTTCCCCAGAAAGAATGCGTTCTTTAATCTCCTTTTCCACAGCGGGGTTACCGCTCAAGCCGCTTAAAGGGTTTGTGTATCGCTCTTGTTGAATGCGGCGCAGTAAGGCGCGCAGCCGGGCTACCAGTTCTAATGGTTCAAATGGCTTGCAAAGGTAGTCATCGGCACCGGCCTCCAATCCGGCAATTACATCTGCCGTTTCGGAACGCGAGGTAAGCATAAGTATCGGAAGATGGGCTGTATGGTGATTCTCGCGAATCTTTCGGCAGAGCTCACAACCGTCCATAACAGGCATAATCCGGTCTATTAGAATAATGTCCGGGCGCAATTCCTGGGCAAAAGCAAGGGCTTTGCCGGGATCGTGAAGAACAGTAACACTAAATCCGGCCTTTCCGAGAGTATCCTTTATCAATTGAGTCACTATCGGATCGTCATCAACAATTAAAACCTTGGTTTGAACTCTCAAAGCCCTCACCGATCTTTATTATATAACTATTTTTAAAAATTTCCTTAAACAATAAAACCCCAGAATACAAAATTCCAATTATTAAGAACCGGCATCTTTCATATTGCAGAACCACTCGTAATAATTTTAAAGAAAGATATAAGGAAAGGGTGAGAGCTCTCATGCCGGAAGAAAAAAAATCTCTCCTCACCAGCCCATTAATCTTTGGTACTACGGCAGCGATTCTTATCGGTCTATTAGGGATCCTCGTCCTGGCATCCTGTACCTATTTCACCAATTTCTCCGAACTATATCTTAGGCCTGCAGGAACGGTTTTGTATCTCTTAGGTGCTTTTGCAGGAGGCTTTCTCGCCACAAAAAAATCGGGGGGCAAGGCATTGCTCTATGGTGCCCAAATAGGGATCGCATATTTTCTCTTTTTCTCCTTGATTCTGCTGTTAACCAATCCGGCTGCCTTATCGGCAGCAACTCTGGGCATAAAAGGAATCTATGCGCTCGTGGCAGCAGTTGCAGGTGGAGCCTGTGGTATTGCCTTTTCATAAAACCCGCTAGAAGGTAGGAAAACCTTTATTTATTGAGAACTCTTTTTAAAAAGCTTAACAGAAAACGCGGCAGCTTGATGTAATATACCTTCAAAAGGATCACCTCTCGGTTTAACTTTTGGTCCTATTATATTCAGCGTGCCGTCTTATGTGCTTTCATTACAACACCTTTTCCGCCTTTTGTTGGTCAGCTATTTTTTTGAGTTCAAAGACCACCATTCCGCTGAGAACCGCATAATCCTCCGTAGGCAGGTAATTCGGTGCCGATGCATCAAAAAGGATATTCCCCGAGGCCGGAAATTCCTCATCCCCGCGCCAGATTACATAGACGACGGGAACCATAGGGAGGACTGGGATGCGTATGCTGACATCACCGAAACTTTCCCGCACCCCACCTAAAATACTACCCGCTTTTATAAGATTTTCCGGCCGCTCGCCGAAGAACTTGATCAATGGGCGAATCGCTCTGTTATGAAAAGGATTGATATAAATCTGCCCCGCAGGCAGCTCTTTAAAGGATATCCAGCGATTTTTTATAGCGACACCTTCTGCTGAGTTCAGGTAATGAAGTATCAATATCTTGTTGACAACCGGCACCTCTCCTTCTTGTTCCTGATAGACTTCACCGGACGGGTAACGAACACGGTACTCTTTATTCAAAAAAGGCACAACTATTTCCTTTTCTTTTTCCAAATATTTGACTCCTGCTCTGAATGCAATATTCTCTGGCGCAAATTCTCCAAGCTGCTTCTGAGCAACATCCAGCGTAACATCCCAGTTCATAAAGGATTTATTTTTAAATTGGAATTTACTCATTTCCATGCCCTAACCCCCCTTAATGAGTTTTAATTAATTAATTCGTTATAGGCCGAGTTCTTCCTTCTCATTCCTGTAAGAATCGTTAAAGGGGTTCAAGGGCATAATAACATTTTTACAGCCGGTGAGAGAGCCAGAAAAGCTTCTGTTGACAATTCTCATGGCCATGGTAAAATTAAATACAGATGTGCGCCCGTAGCTCAGGGGATAGAGCGCTGGCCTCCGGAGCCAGGTGCGCAGGTTCGATTCCTGCCGGGCGCGCCATTTTTTTATCAGGAGATATCCAGTTTTTTTACTTTTCGCTCAGGATTCCAGCCGAAGAGAGCACAAATAGCCAAAACAAACCGAACCAGCTTATTCTGCAGCTTTTTTTCTAAAATGCTGTTCTGCAAAGTTATTTTTTCTATCTTCTTCTGAAGGGAAATATTCGTAGTGTTAAGCATATCGAGCTCCAATTCCAGATTCTCATTGGTTCTCTGAAGTGCCTGATATGCTTTTTTCATTTCAGCTACTTCCTTGCTGAGTCTCAATATCTCCTGATGTTTGGCTTTGACCTCAGTTCGTAAACTCTCCAGCGCTCGGTTATACTTCTTTTCCATCTCGGCTCTGGCCGGCTCGAACTGGCTTAATTCTCTTTCCAGGTTCCTTATCTTCTCCTCCTGCAAGGCAACGGTTTCCTGGAGATGATTGTTATCGCGTTGCAGATCCCTATTCTCTTTATTTAACAGGATATTCTCCTGAGTACGTGACTTTAGCTGACCGGTTAGATTCTTAATATCCTCCTCTGCCTGCGAGTATTTATCCTGAAGCTTGGCGATTTCTTTACCGTATTCCTCTATCCTCTCCAGAAACTGACGACGTTCCCCTTCCAGCTGATGGAGATTCGCCTCCATGGTTTTGATTAGAATTTGGGCCTCATGTAGCTTTTTTTCTTTTTCCTCCAGAGCACGAACAAGTTCTTCAGTTTGTTTGCGTAGAGCATTGATTACTTTGTTTTTTTCGGCAAGATCCAATCCCATGTCCTGTTTTTTTTCTTTTACCGAACTGTTTTTCTTCAGGTCATTATCCCTGAAATCCTCCCCCAGCTCCCAGGTAAAGTCTTCGTCTCGACCGCGACCGTTAAAAACTTCTGAAATCTTGCGTTCGGGCTTAACTTTAGCCACCCTTACCAACCTCCTCTTTTTTAATTAGGAGGGATCTTCGCTATCTACCGCCTGGAATCCTTCGGTAAATATGGAATATGCTGACGAAATACCGGTACCTTAATAACTTTTTAAAAACAAAATTCAGGGTTTATAAACCCTGAACCTTAATTTTATTCTTATTCTGTTGGCTTTTCGCGAATATCAGCCAATAGGTTTTTTGGGCTTATTGTACTCTAAAGCATCATACTGCAGCTTGGCCAAACAAAGATCACAAAAGTAGGTTGAGTTCGGATTCTTCTCGAGTTTTTCATAATCTTTATGGGCGTCTGTAATGATTTCTTTCTTTCCGCAAAGGGCGCAGCGCACTTCCAAAAGAAAACACCCCTCAAGAAATCACACCCGATCATCCAAAATCTTTTCCAGACTGGCGATAAAGCGCTTATTTTGCTCCGGTGTGCCTACTGTAACCCTAATCCACGTAGGATAACCGAATATGTCCCCAGTTCTCACAATAATACCTTCTTTCAGCAGGGACATGAAAACCTCCCGGGAATCCCTTTTTAGGTTCAAGAAAATAAAGTTGGCCTCCGATGGAACATACTCCAACTTAAGCCTGGCAAAGGAATCATAAAGGTATTCTTTTCCTTTCAGAACCACATCCCTGCTTTGTTGCAGAAATTCCTTATCCTGCAAAGCCGCTACAGCTGCCTTTTGGGCAAGCAGATTAACATTGAACGGCTCCCGCACTCTGTTAATTAATTGAATGATCTTCGGTGCGGCTATACCATAGCCTACTCGCAGCCCCGCCAACCCATATATTTTCGAAAATGTCCGCAGCACAATGACCCGCTCATCCTCTTTCACCAGCTCAACTGCACTGGTGTATTGAGGGGCGGTCACATACTCATAATATGCTTCATCAACAACCACCAGAACACCTGAGGGAATTTGATTTAAGAACAGACGCAAATCCTGACCGTCCACTATAGTACCTGTGGGGTTATTGGGATTGCAGATAAAGATCAGCTTCGTCTCTTCATCTACCTGCCGGGCTATTTCATCCAGATCATGAACAAAGTTCCTCAGCGGGACCGTTACAGGTCTGGCACCCATTAATCTGGTGATAAAATCGTACTCCGAAAAAGACGGCCATGCGAAGATAACACGTTCCCTCGGATTCAGGAAGGTTTCTCCCAACATCTTAAGAATCTCGTCGGTACCATTGCCGATGATAAAGTGATCCTCAGGTAAATGTAAGCTGTTTGCTAGTTCTTTCTTTAAATAATAACAATTGCCATCCGGATAGTTATGGACCTTATTTATAGCATCCTTCAGGGCATTCAATGCAGCAGGAGATGGCCCCAGCGGATTTTCATTAGACGCCAATTTAATGACCCCGGTAATTCCGTATTCTCGCTCAACTTCTTCAATCGGTTTGCCAGGTACGTATGGTTTAAGATCAAATATCGCCCGGCGTCCCAGTCTGTTCACATCATCCAATTCTTACCCCTCCTAAACATTTATCTTCTCCAAAAATTGATAATCTCCTGCTGCAAATCGACGGCAGTAAGATTATTAAGATTATATTATTTAAGCAGTTCTTCAATAAATCGGGGCAGTACGAAAGAAGCCTTATGCAATTCCGGTGTATAAAAACGAGTTGCAATAACAGGCTCCTTCCGGTAATCCTCGACGGGGTTATACTTCTTGGAGCCGAGTGTAAAACTCCAGAAACCGCTTATATAGCTCGGCACGCAAACCAAATAAGCTTTTGTTAAGGAAAATTGAGCACTTATACTAAAAAAGATTTCCTTAAAGAATTTGGCGTTAAAACAGGGGGAATCCGTCTGAGCAACCATAATGCCGTCGGGCCTAAGCGAATGGTAAACATCTTTATAAAAATCCTTGCTAAATAATTCAATGGCAGGCCCAACCGGATCAGAGGAATCGATGATGACAACATCGTATTCGTTTTCTGGCCTCTTTATATATTCAACCCCATCAGCGATAATAACGTTTAAGCGGGGATCATCAAAAGAACAGCTTATTTCAGGAAGGTACTTTTTACAAGCTGCAATCACGCGTTCATCAATTTCTACCAGGTCAACCCTTCGTACACTCTTATGTTTTAAAACCTCTCGTGCCGTTCCTCCGTCTCCGCCTCCAATAATGAGAACATCCCGCGGATCAGGATGGGTAAAGAGAGGCACATGAGCGATCATTTCGTGGTAATAAAACTCATCCTGAATTGTCGTCTGCACCGCATCATCCAGGACCAGGGCACGGCCTAGCTCAACAAAGTCAACGATTGACAGGTTTTGATACGGCGTTTTCTCCGAATAGAGGACCTCGTTAATACCCCACTGGACCTTGTATGCAGAACTATGCTCCTCCACAAACTGATAAGACAACTTAGATACCTCCCTCTTAATTTTTACGTTTTTCCCGTGACTTTTGATATCTGATATCATCCTCAACGGTTAGCCTATAAACGTTGCACATCTGAACAATTCTGGATGTTGTTCGTTTTCCAAGATATTTTTCAATTTCCGAAAGGTCAAGATTGGTCGTAATAATAACCGGCAACTGATAATTTAAGCGATAATTGAAAAGCGAGTACAATTTATTACAGGTCCAGGAGGTGTAGTTATGTGCTCCCAAATCATCCAATATGAGGACTTCTACTCGTCGTGCTCCGTTCAATAAGGCCACATCATCAATTTCTGCTGCTTCACCGGGCGTTCCACGATGGTAAGTCGACCTTAACTCATCTAGAAAGTCGGGCACTACCAGAAAGAGAACTTGAACCCCTTTTTGAAGCAGGTAATTGGCAATCGCTCCTGCAAGGTACGTTTTACCTGAACCTACATCGCCTGTTAATAAAAGCCCAGGCGTCTTCTTATTTCTTAAGTAATCTTGGACGAACTGGCGAGCTCCCTGGAGAACCCGGGCAGCCCTTTCCCTGTGCTCCCCCTGGTAATAGTCAAGAGAAAACCCTTCAAAGGTGTAGGAACTGATCTCCGGCGTAATATTAGCATAAGCGTATCGCCGCTCTAAATATTGTTGTTTAACGCAAGGGCAAATACGGGCCTTTTCTCCCTCGATAATAACCCCTCGATCACAGCAGATAAGGCAACGAGGTTTTTCTTTGAGAGAATATTGCTCCTGCCCCTTATTTCGCAGCAACTTCTGCAAGCTATTAAGGATATCCATAATCCTCCTCATTTTCATCCTACCCGGCTATGTGATGTAGATATCCTTAAAACGGTCTCCCATCCTCTGATGCTCCCAACAGCCCTGTTCTTTATTTTTCTGCCGTTTTGATAAAAACTCGTTTTCATATTGTATAACCTCACGAGGTGTTCGTAAGTTCTTTTTTGCCCATTGAGACAAAATCCGGTCTACATAGTTTAAATTAAGGACACCCCGCAATACCGCCCGCTTTAATGCCTCTTTAATTAATTCCTCCGAATAACCTTCATCTCGATACCAGCTTTCAATCTGCGCTGTTTCTATGGGCGTTAAAGGCCTGCCGAATTCCTGTTCGAAGGTTTTGATTAGATTAAGGACAGGCTGACAGATTTCTTCTATATCCTTCCCGTTCATATCTCGGATCTGTAATGTTGCTGCAATTTCCTGTGGCGTTTTCTGTATAGTCTGAAGCTTTTCTTCAGCCCACAAATCCGCCATCTTCTGAAAAAGGCCGGTCGGATCCAATGAGCTTCCGGAGTTGATCAGCAGTCCCAGGCCACACATTTTTTTCAAAGATTCCTGTATCTGTACTTCAGGGATATGCAAAAGCTCAGAAAAATCTGCTATCTCAAGTTCATGCTTCCCCGTCTGCTGATAATAGCAGAAGGCAATTACCACTAAGATATCCGTCCCATCGAGATTCAGTCTCCCACTATACTTAAGAAGCAAATTGGGTATCAGCGTAAACCCCGCCGCAAAAAAGTCTTTGCTGAAGAGTGCCGGTATATGAAACCTGCCGCAGTCCTTCATGGATACCATCCCTTTTATTCTTCTATTTGAATTATTAGCCGGCCTCCTGCAAAAACCTGCCTCAGCCAGAAATAATTTTAAACCTTCTTTGAAAATAAATAAAATGTGATTATTCAGGAAAAAATTATATAAACAAGAATAAAAAGAGGAATAAAGATGAGCCACTATATTAACAACTTGCTGTCAGAAGTTTTGGATGACTGGAGATTCAACAATTCCAACAACTCTTTCTCACAAAAAAAATTTCTTCAGTTAGTCAATCAACAACCCGAACTAGTACTAAATAAAATCTTCTTCGACTTCTATCCCACACATCCTGCTATTAACTCGTTTTCGGCCCTGCGACGCTTTTTTATAACGAAATTTGAAGACATTTACCGGGGTTTTGCCGAATACACAACCATCTTACAGAATGCTATGGAAAGAGAGGTATTGTCGGATAGTGAATTCGTCCTCAGCAGGGAGGCACGCTTTATCATCAAAGAAGTTCTGATACTTGCCATCAATAGCCCAAAAGCCTCACCTCAACATCGTTTCTTACTTTTCAAGAACCTGAACCTGCTGAAAACGAATCCCTATTATCGGAAGTTGATACCGGAATCGCAGGAGGAACTACTGTCCAATCTACCTTTTTACATGGAGCAGGCAGAGCTGCTGGCAGAGCTCCCCGATTTTAGCGGTGTCTACTTTACTGCACCAGAAATGGCACCTTTCTGGAATGCCATTTCCAAATATACCTTCACTGCTGCTGATGAGTATAAGTTAGAGCTCTTTCTTAATCTATCCCGCAAACAACAGATTCTTTTTACACTGGCTAATTTCATTAGAAGATGCCCTGACATCTCATTGGTAAAGAAGGCCTCGGCAGTATTCATCACACTCGGAGAAGTCATTCCCTGGACAAAGCACCCCTTTATTAGGCGTCTGCTGGCTGTAAGCTACCAAGAAGCCTTAACATTAATATACAAAACAAAATAAGGAAAAATCGCCGCAAGTGCCTTATACAATAGCCGTTCTCGGTAATCTCCGAAGCCGGCGTAAAAACCGCTCTATCCTTTCCAGGGCCTCCTCGATCTCATTTTGCGCTGCTGCATAACAGCAGCGAACAAAACCTTCACCGCTTTGGCCAAAGGCATTCCCAGGAACTACGGCAACTTTTTCTTCGAATAACAACTTTTCGCAGAATTCTTCAGAACTCATTCCCGTTTCTTTAATACTAGGAAAAACATAAAATGCACCCCTGGGACGATAGCAGGTCAGCCCCAGCTCTGTCAAACCGTGAACCATAAGTTGTCTCCTTTTGTCATATGAGGAAACCATTTCTTCAATAAAGGGAAATCCTTCTTGCAAAGCAGCCAAAGCAGCGCACTGGCTGATCGATGGAGCGCAAAGCATTGTATATTGATGAATTTTGAGCATGGCCTCAATTATCTCCGCCGGTCCTGCAGCAAAACCAAGGCGCCAGCCTGTCATGGCAAAAGCTTTGGAAAACCCGTTGAGCAGGATTGTCCTCTCCTGCATGCCGGGTAGAGAGGCAATACTGATGTGCTTTGTTCCGTATGTTAGTTCAGCATAAACCTCATCAGAAATAACTAGCAGGTTGTACTTCCTCGCCACCTGTGCTATCTCTTCCAGATCGGCTCGCTCCATAATGGCACCAGTTGGGTTATTGGGATAGGATATAATAATCGCTTTGGATTTGGGGGTAATCCTGGCAATTAAATCCTTTTTTTTGATCTTGAATTCATCCTCAGCACTGGTAGGGACTATTACCGGAACTCCACCTGCGAGTTTTGTGCTGGGAACATAAGACACATAACAGGGCTCTGCAATTAATATCTCATCGCCGGGGTTGACAATCGCTCGTAAGACGAGATCCACAGCTTCACTAACACCAACGGTAACCAGGATATTTTCAGCTTCATAATTTAAGTCAAACCTCTTTAAGTAACAAGTAATTGCCTGACGGAGCTCCGGCATTCCTCCGTTGGAGGTATATTTTGTCCTGCCTTCCTGTAAAGCCTTACGGCAGGCGGCGCGAATAACCTCCGGTGTGATAAAATCTGGTTCCCCTACCCCAAGGGAAATAACTCCGGAGGTACGGGCTATGAGATCAAAGAATTTGCGAATTCCTGATGGCGGAAGATTCCGCACAATATCGGATACAAATCCTTCTTTATTCTTCTCTTGCATAATTCTCCTCTCATTCATCCTTACTCCCTCTTTCTGCCTCATAATATAAAAACCCCGTCCCAAAGGGACGGGGTTTCCGCGGTACCACCCTAATTGACCTTATGGAAAGGTCCAACTCTTGCTCTTTTAACGGTGAGACCGTCCTCGCTTACTCGGGTAAAACCCTTTCAGCAGGCACCTCCAGGGCGGCCTTCAGTGCTCTGCTCTACCGGTCTCTCACCCTCACCGGCTCGCTTTTAGAGGCAGATGACACCTACTCTTCCCCTTCACGGGTAATACATTATTCTGTTATTGGCCTGATTTTAGCATAGAGATCCCGCCAGTGTCAACCTGCCTTTTTATCGCTCGAGCTATTTCACGGGAGCACGGCAACATCCGGCAGTCAACAGCAACAACTCTGATACCTGCTTGCTTATCGCTGCATCCCCTATTCAGTTTCCTAGCACTACTCTTCACCTCAGAACAGTCCAGAACTGCCAGATTGAGTTCAGGAAGATAGTACTGATAAAACCGATCTCTATGCCTGAAGCCTTTAATGACATTGCAACGGGGGAATAAATAATTTATGGCGCGACCCAGTTTATCCGGCGGACTTTTTACCGCCGTTTCGGTCCGGAAATCGTCATCCGGTTGAGGACCGGAATCAAGGGTATTGCGCACCTGCCTGTAAAAATCATCAAGAATATTTTCAACACCCGGATTCCACTCCTCGCCGCTCATCCTCTGTCTGACCAATTCTTTTACAGCCTCTTTCAGGTATTCCTCGTGCGAGCCGATCAATTGTTCGAGCATAGCCAGGAGTTTTTGTGTACAAAGATGCCCCTCTCTTAACTTTTCTTTATCATACTCCTTTTTTCTGAGAGATCCGATTATTGCTGCAAGCCGGTCCACCATGTCCAGGATCTGCTTTTCGGGAAATTTTTCTTCATATGACATATCCCTCACCCACCTTGTACCTTCTCCATAAGATCATTATTCCGGCGCCAGTTATTTTATTCCAAAATAAAAACCCCCAGGTAGTAAGAACTACCGGGGGCACTCCTTAATAACAGATCAACTGCACAGGTAACGGTAAGCAGCTCCAGCAGCGGCTTTCGCATGGCCAATTGTCTGAGGTATGTCTTTCGGCCCCTCACAGACACCGGCAAGGAAAACACCTTCAGGCCCTGCGGTCATAAAGCCGTACGAATCTAAGTCTACGTTCAACTGCTCCGCCAACTCCCTGCTCTCCTTCGTCGGGGTTATAGCGAGGGAAAGGACGATCAAATCGTACTTCTCTTCGCACTGCTTGCCGCCCTGAGATTCCGCATAGCGCAGTGTCAGCCGGTCGTAGGGGAACCCGTAAATTTTTGAGGGAATACCCCGAACCAGTCTAACCTTGTCTGTCTCCTGCAGAGTTTCTTTAAAAGCGCTGAACCCTTTGCCAAAAGTCTGGAAGTCCATGTAAAATATATCAATTTCAGACTCAGGCAGTTCATGACGAATCACTTTAGCAAGCTTAGCGGCGTACATACAGCATACTCTTGAGCAATACCCGTTGCCGATGGAAAGATCCCGACTTCCCACACACTGAACAAACCCTATCCTTTTAATTCCTGCTCCGTAGGCAGCAGTAATGCTTCCCTTCTCCTTGATGGCTTTCTCCAGTTCCAGTCCAGTGACTACATTTTTTTCAAGACCATAAGCAAATTCACTTCTTTTGCTAAGATCGTAAGGATCAAAACCTGTTGCCAGGATTACAGCACCTACTTCCAAATTCACGGTGGCATCACTGCTGATGATAGTCGCCTGAAAACCCCTTCCGTTCTTGCCGATCTTTGTTATACGAGCATCTGTGTAGACTTGAATACTGGGCTCCTTCAACACATCGTCCCTCTGTTGTAGAACCAGGCATGCAGCACAGCGATTGCATTCATCCGTTGCCTTGCAGCAATATGTAGCAGCCCTGCCGCCGATCTCCTTTTCCTTTTCAATTAGAATTACCTCAATCCCGCGCTCGGCCATTTCCAGAGCGCTGGTCATTCCTGCGGTACCACCACCGATAACAAGCACCCTTTTCTTTTCCAAATTGCACCCCTCCCGTTGCCGCACTGTTAAAAGGTCGGCCTGGGAGCGAGACCGGCTTTTTTAACAATTGTAGGCACAATTGACTCCCAAGCAACGGCCATAATGTGGACACCTGCTACGCCTTCGATTTGCTGGCACCTCTTGATATATTCGACAGATATTTCAACCGCTTCTGCCTTAGGGTCTTCCGCCTTTTCCAGTCGCTGGCAGAATTCCTCAGAGACCAGCATTCCGGGAACCCCTGTCTGCATGTAGCGCGCCATCCTGGGTGATTTTACCGGCATGATTCCGGCGCAGATATAGGCACGCTTATGCAGGCCGCGCTCGCGCACCTTCTCCATAAAGAGCTCAAATCTCTCCATATCCAGGATGCACTGCGTCTGCACAAAGTCGGCCCCAGCTTCGATCTTCTTTTCCAGGCGAATAGCCCGGAACTCAAAGGGATCTCCGAAGGGGTTTTCGGCACAGCCGATGAAGAACTTAGGTGGAACTTTACATTCCGCCCCGCACTCAAAGCATCCGTCGTCACGCAGCCTCTTCAACATATGGATCAGCTGAACAGAATCAACATCGAAGACGCCTTTGCATCCGGGGTGGTTACCGAAAGCCTGGTGATCACCGGTAAGGCAGAGGACATTGCGAACGCCTAAAGCATAAGCCCCCAGCAAATCGCTCTGCATGGCCAGACGGTTGCGGTCTCTGCAGACCATCTGCAGATTGGGTTCTAAACCTAACTGAATCAAATGCACAGAAGCCGCCCAACTGGAAAGCCGCACAACGGCTGTTTGGTTGTCGGTGAAGTTGATGGAGTCGACAAGGCCCCGCATTTCCTCAGCGTGTTTATCGATCACATCAAAGCTTGCATAGGTTGGAGGACCAATTTCTCCGGTACAGGCAAACTGACCCGAAACCAATACCTTTTCCAGGTTGCTGCCAGCTTTCAGCTTTTCAGGATTAATCTCTTTCAAGGGTCAATTCCTCCTTCACCAGTTTTCTCGGGCCCTTATCTCGGTGCCAGTTCTTGGCCGGGATAAATTCCGCCATCTTATCCAGCTGGCCAAGTGCTTTGAGCCGTTCGTAGATTAAGTGCCAGCCGCAGTCCACATCTTTAGATACTTCGCATTTACCGTACTGGGATCCTCCGCAGGGACCGTTTAATAGGTGTTTGGAGCAGCGTGCTATCGGGCAGATGCCACCTGTTTTGTCAAGAACGCACTCGCCGCACGCCATACAGAACTCTTCCCATTTTCCTATATCGCGGTTGGCCCCCAGGAATTGGGTGTTTACACCCGGATAAACCGGAATGGGCTCGTAAATTTCGGCAAGGTACTGAATTCCGATTCCACAGGCGAGCGAAACGATCGCTTCCACTTCCCTGGCATTGTCCTGGAATTTCAGCAAATACTCCTTGTCACACTGGCGCTCTACAGTCTGTTCGAGCACCTCGATTTCGTTGCCTTCTTTGCTGCGGGCCATCCTAATCTGGGAGGCAAGCAAACCGACCTCTTTTTCCCCACCGGCCAGGCAAACAGTAACACAGCCATAGCAACCGGCTATTAAAATCTTTTTATAAGGTGCGATCATTTGGAGTATCTCTTCAACAGGTTTATTCTCAACAACGATCATTTTATCACCTTCCCCGGATTTGTTCCTAACTGGTGAATACGAGCAGCCATCGAGCGTACAATATCATTAAACTGATTGCCCTGGTTGGCGGCGATATGTACGATCTCGACGCGATCCCCCTCTAAACCGATCTCCTCTAACCTCCTGCGCACCTGCTCTTTGCGCTTTTCAGCCCTTTCATTGCCCCACACATATTTGCAGTTTCCTTTATGGCAGACGAGCAACAATACTCCATCTGCGCCTCGCTCCAGCGCCTTAAGCAGGTAAAGGGCGTCGATTTTACCGGAACAGGGTACCGGCACTATCTGAAGATTCTCTTGGATACCCGGCTCGAGTTCCTTCGCAAACTCAGCCGCCAGTGCGCCGGAGTTCTCGCAGGCATAGGCAACCAATTTAGGAGGACGGGAAACCTTAACAAGTATCTCCTGGTCAGAATAGAAGGGCAACTGAATAGCCTTTCCCGGGCATTCCCCAGCACAAGTTCCGCAGCGACGGCAAGCCAGTGGGTTCATTCTCGCTGCCGAATGATACATATTGTTGAGTGACTGATCATGAATTATTTCAATAGCATGATGAGGGCAACTCCGGTAGCAGGTAAGGCATACAGCGCACTTCTCTGCTGTAACGCGCGGTTGCAGAGCAGGCACTCTGACCTTACCGCCGGCAAACTTGCCCACTTCAGCCTTTACAGCTGCGATCTCTTTATCCAGATCAACCCCGTGAATGGGGCCATGGCAGCTACCGACGAAGAAGATACCCTCTCGGTTTGATTTAATAGGCAGAAAATGAACATTATCCTCCTGGAAAAACCCGCCCGGCCCCAGCCTTAGATCCAGAGCCGCAGCGAGTTCCGCGGTCCCCTGTGCCGGCAGATAATCCTCGGCCAATACGAGATAATCCGTTACCAGCTTGACTCGCTTGGCGAGAAAAGGTTCTTTGTAGCGAACTGTTGCCGCAACGACAGTAGTAAGAATTTGCAAATCCTCGCTATACTTTAAAAAATTCACACCTCGGGCGCGTGCTCGCTCATAATCCTGTTCCAACCGATCGGCAGACACCTTCATATCTTCGTAGAGAACATTAACCTCTTCAGCCCCCCGTTCTTTTAGCGCAATTGCTTTCGATAGAACCGCAGCGCAGGAAAGAAGTGAATCCTTATCGGCTTTACCTAAAACAAAGGTGATCTTCTGACCGGCATAATCCCCTTCTCCTTTCAGAAACTGAGACAGCGTCAAGATTCGATCTCCCGGTTCTACACCATCGTACTTACTCTTATCGTAAACCGGTTGAGCCTCGAGAGCGATCACGATCGACCCGAAACTTTGTTTTGTGTACTTGCCATTGTCCAAAAAACGGACCAAAAAGTTGCCCGGAAATCCGTCAAGCCCGATGACTTTGACCCCTGTTTTGACGGTTATGTTTTTTCTTCCCTGGACCTGAGCTATTCCCTCATGAGTTCCCTCATTGTCGATCACCGTAACAGGCTGACCTTCGGCAATCGCCAGCGCAGCAGCAGCCCCTTCCCGGCCGGCACCGATCACCAAAACATTGGGTAGAACATCGATCTCCTCAAGATAAATTTCACTGCGGGCATGGAGCTGTGAGAGAACTTCGTTGATGGTTGCTATCGCCCCCTCGGTGCTATCCCTTCCGGGAACTGTCAGCTCAACAAACTCTACTTCATAACGGCTGATCCCTTTTACCTCAGCTAGCTGTAAGAACTGCCGTTTGACAGTGGAATCTGTACAGCCGGCAATTAGTAGACGATTGAGGGAATACTTATCAATCTCTTTGTCCATCTTTTCCTGCTCCAGCTTTCCGCAAAGAACACTGGCCACCCGAATATACTCAAAATCGGCTTCACTCTGAATAACTGTTTTAACTTTGTTCAGATCGATGGAATCTTTCAATTTACCATCACAGTCACAGAGGTAGATACCCAGTCTGATATTCTTCTTTTCGCTCATTGAGTTTCCCCCTATTGAAAAACGAACTTTTCTCACACCCCACTTACAGATAACCAAATGTTTTTAGTGAGGTCCTGCTTAACGGCAGGACCTCACTATCTGCTGATGTTTATCTCTGCCTGAACACTTTCGCATAAGAATCGCAGTAAATCGACTGATTCAACAGCACCTCTGCGGTGGCTATGGCATCTACCAGTTCGTCGTCGTTAACGTCCATAATCGCCGAGTCAAGCCCGCAGGTCATTGCCATGACGCAGTACGTCCGGTTGATCAGAGGACGGAACGGGGTGCCCTGGGAAACGTTGCTAAGCCCTAGTGTAGTATGTGGCGGCGGATCGGAAAGTGTCCTGATCTGGCGCAGCGCCTCCAAAACTTCGGGGGCATGGTCCTGTGCAACGTTGCAGGGCAGGATCAGGGGGTCTATAAACAGATCGTCCGGCGAAAGCCCGAACTCGTCTGCAGCCGCCACCAGTTCCATGGCGAAGGCAACACGAGCATCGGCGCTCTTGGGAATACCGCTTTTATCCATGGTCAGGGCGATAATCTTGGCGCCGTATTTCTTCGCCATTGGGAAGACGCGCTCGATCTTCGGCCTCTCACAGGGGCAGGAGTTTATCAAAGCCGGCTTTTTGCAGATCTCCAGGCCTGCTTCGATGGCATCGTAGTTGGTAGAGTCCAGGGCGAGCGGGGTATCGCAGACCTCCTGAATGACCTCCACCATCCAGCGCATCGATTTGACACGATCGGCCGCCGTTGGACCTACGTTGACATCAAGATACGCCGCCCCTGCTTCTGTCTGTTTAATAGCCCATTCCTGGATCGGCTTCGGATCAAACTTGGCGACGGCTTCCCCGATGTCCTTAAACATACCATTAATTCTCTCACCGATCATATAAAAAGCCATCTGCTTACCTCCTCCTTTTTTATAAGTAAATCGCTTACCCCTCACCCATGAAATTAATACACGTTAGGCACCATCAGGCTCTCAATGTGCTTTTTCAGCAGCTTCGCAGCCTCAGGATGCCTCATCAAGACGAGGTCACCACCCGCCTGCAGAAGAGCGGCTGCAGTCATGGCCTCCCACATAATGCCCCTCGGCTTCTGCTCACCCCAACCGGGGCCGGCATCCTCAAGAGGAGCATTGGCTTCCTTCGCCCGCCAGGCTTCTGGACCAGCCAGGCAAACAACCGGGAAGGCCATCATCTTGTCGCCAATCAGAGCTCCCCAGCGCGCTCTCTCCATAATGGAGTAGGAGTATTCGATTCCGTATCCCAGACCACCAGTCAAGGGGTCATTTATGATCTTTTCGGGTGCAACTCCCATTTCGGTAATCATGAGGTTCAGCTGTTTCAAAATATTTATGTCCACCGGTGAACGGGCGATAATGCAGTGTTTGCCCATCATGGCGGCAGCAGCAATACCGCGGTAGTTGTCCTTCTCTGCAAGGCCTATAGCTATGTTTTCACCAGCAGCTGCCTCCGCCACAGCCTGCAGCACCTCATTGTCCTTATCGGGGTTACCTGGCCCCTCTACCATCAAAGGCGCTCCGGTGTTCTCCAAGACGGCTTTGACAACTTTTGCGCACTCATCGGGAGACTTGGAATTTTCCAGTTCCGGATCGGCACCTCTTAACTTCAGGTAAATAACATCCGCTCCCAATTCCTCGGCTTTTTTCGCCCAGGCTACGGGATCTTCCCAAACATCGCTGTAGTACTCGGCAAAGCATTCGTGCCAATCGGGCTTAATATCCCAGATTTCAAACGCTATAACCGGACGGTTGGGTATATCACCTTCAAACTGGAGAAAGGGAAGGGTTGAACTGCCGCCCAGCTTAACAGTATAGGCTCTCGTTCCGCCTTCATCCTTGGTTGCGCCGAGTACTACTTCCTGCACTCTACCAGTAAATTTTTCTTTCAAAATCTCAGCTGGCATAATTTTCTCTCCTTTCTTTACTAAAGTGATAGTTTACCGAACATCTCCCGCGTTGCCTGAACTGCAGGGCAGCTAGCCGGGAGATCCATCATCGGTTTCCCCTCCAGATCGAACTCCACCACCATTGGATCATTGGGCACAATCCCTAACAAATTGAGCGCGGTAGCATCAATCTCACTCTGGAGGGGCTCCGGGTCGGATATTTTCGTGATAATAAGGTACGCTTCTCCTATTTTAATATTTAACGATTTTGCCAGTTCATAGATCCTGCCCGCCGTACGCACACCTTTCGCCGTGGCATCTGAAACGACAAACATAATATCGACATCTTGAATGGTCTGCCGGCTGATGTGCTCCATGCCGGCCTCGTTATCGATCACCATGTAGTCATAATTCTTGTCCAACACGGCAAGGTGTCGCTTGAGCAGGTCGGTCGGAAAACAGTAACATCCTGGCCCTTGCGGTCCTCCCATTACCAGCAGATCAACATCTTTAGTTTCAACAAGGGCTTGGTGAAGCTTTAACTGCAGGTACGTTTCTTTGGTCATGCCGGTCGGGACGTTGTTCTTCTTAATGTCCGCTAAAATTGTTGAGATTGTATTGGGAACCTCGAACCCCAGCGCCTCATTAAGATTGGAATTAGGGTCAGCATCAACTGCCAGTATTGAACCCTTCTTCTGCTCTATCAAATATCTTATCAGGAGTGAAGCGATTGTGGTTTTACCTGTTCCTCCCTTTCCGGCCATTGCTAAATGCTTTGCCATGTTCAAGCCCACCTTTCTCTTTCTTTTTCGCCCATCTATTGTTACAGCTCAGCAAGCGGGTTCCCCGGGCCAACCGTCTAATCTATTAAGCACCTAATTTCAGTTTTGCAAAGGTCCCGATTCCATTGGCCTCGCGCGGTCCGACAATGACCTCCCACCCGGAGAGCTCTTCGATCTTGCCCTTGATCGCTGCGACGCCACCCGGGATTATGAGCTTCTTGTGGCTTACCTTCTGGTTGAGGTCAGAATCCTTCAGCCAGGGACCGATGTTTTCGCCGATGAACTTGCCACCCGCCCAAGCAGTAAGCACTGATAATCCCTCTGTGTCGAAGGCAATCAGGTAGCTCGGAAGCTTGGTCGCCTCAATTTCGGTCTGCACCGTGTAGAAGGTCAACGAGAAGTTGGTCGTAATGTAGACAGGAGAATCCGGCGTTACATCGCCGATGGCATAAACACCGGGCTGCACCGCGATCGGCTTCTGCGGATCGGTGTAAATATTGTCTCTCCAGCTGAATAGCGTCAACAGGCTGGCAAGTTCGGTTGTCTTCATAACGACGACACTGGCATACTTAGAGACATAGACCTGCGCCTGTAGGGCCTCCAGGTACGGATCCTCTTCTGTGGTGAAGGCAATCGTTGGGTAACCGAATGGCCGGAAGCGTTTTTTGATGGCCTGCCGCCGGATCTGGGTAAGGTCGGCCAGCACCTTGGATGTTTCACGCTCGCCGCTATCCAGGATCAGCTCCTTGTAACCGAGCCCTACGATTTTCCCTACCAGATCTGCCAGATCGCTCAGGTCCTTGCCCTTAACAACCAGGGGAGCATTGATCTTCTTAGCGATTTCAACCATCTTTTCGTAGTTGTCGCCGTTGGCAGCATAAAGAATCGGTTTCCGCTCCGCTACACCGGCTGCCGCCGCCTCTATCGCTGCCGGATCCTCGCTGACCAACAGTAGCACCTTGCCGGTCTTGGCAGCAGCCGCAGCCACGGCATTCTTGAAGGTATCAGCATTACCGGAGGCGTTAACTATGGCTACACCGTCAATCTCATACCTCTGTCCGACACGCTCGAAGACAATCCCGTTAATCTCCTCAACTTTCGCCTCAACATTGCTGTCATCAGCCACCTCGATGAAGATACCCGTCGGGTGATAGAAGGTTTTGTCATGACGGAAGATGACCTGCTCATCACCCATCTCGAGCACCTTGTCCCCTGACCCCGCTTTTACGAGTTTAATCGGCGGAGCTGTTGCCGACTCCAGGGCTTCTTTGGCCTCATCGGAGACATAAGGGCACTGATCCAGCGTAGCCTTCCCCGCTGCCAGAGCCATGGCGAAAGCCATGCACGTCGGTACGCCACACTCTTTACAGTTTGTCTTTGGAAGCAGCTTGAAGATAGCTAGTCCTGTTAAACCCATTTGTCACTTCTCCTTTCTTTACTTTATTCTTTTTTTAAAGAACCATCCCAGGGTCACCGGGAGGAACCGGTGACCCTGGTACTGGGTTCTTCTCAGCGTTACATCAGCGGATCCATCTTAAGTGCAGGATGCCCCTTCTCCTCAAGGTAGGGCAGGATCTCATCTGCGGTAACGCCTATTGTTTCATCAGCGATCATATCGGCGAAGTTGTCCCCAAAGCCTTCTTCCTTACCACGTTCATTCAACTGATCCCGCAACTGCTCCTTCAACTCTTTGGGCATCCAGACGAGCCTTCCGATTCCACCGTCGGCTGGCAGGAATTTGCGGCTTACGAGGTAGAGGCGACCGACTCCAATAAATCCTGGTGTCTGGTTACCACCACCGACCATACCGGCCAGGGTAGAGAAGGTCATACCCACGGGAGTATCCCCTTTATGCTCACGGGTGGTTACCATGATGCCGTTGCACTCGGGCACTACCGCCAGGATACACTCGCAGCACCCGCAGGTAGTCATCGGGCGGTCCATCATGGTGTACATGCAGACCGAAGTCGTCTTCCCTTGGGTTCTGGCTGCTGCCTCTTCGTTAAGGGAAGACCACTCGCCCTTAACAGGATCGATCACATACTCCGACGTAATCGGTACGGGCTGGCAGACACCAGTCGGGTCGATCTCATAAGTTGCCTTGGCGTCAAGCCAGCTGACGGCACCGCAGAGACCCGTCCGCTCCGGAGACACAAAACAGATATGGGTGGGTGCAAAGGACTGGCAGAGGGTGCAAGTGTAGAAGACGTCTACCGCATCGTCCCGCAGGTTCTTCAGCCTGTCATCACGCTTCTGGTACTTCTCCCGCGCCTCTTTTAATAGTTTTTCGACTTCTGAAGCATCTGTCATGAACTGCACCTCAAGCCTGTCGACTATTGCAGCATACTCTTTCTTGTAGTAGGCGTAGAGAATCTTTCCGATATCTTTGAGGGTCACGCCCTTCTCACGTGCCGCTTTGCTGATACGCGCCCAGTTCTGGTCCCTCTGACCCATGTGCCAGACGCCTTCACCGTAGTTGAAGTAGTAGTGTACCCTCCGCTCGAGGACCGGCTCGAAGTCCTCCTGGAATTTCCGCCCGTAAACCTTGATCAAAATCCCCAAAGGATAGGCCTTCCCTTCCTCCATCTGGTCGACATCGGGGCCGATCACCTCGATCTTGCCGTCGGTAACCTCCTCCGCCGGAACCATCTTGACCAGCTCGCAGGCAGGGGAACGCCCGCCGCCGAACTCGACAAACATATCGGCCTTGCGGATGGCTTCCCCCTCAAAGGCAGGGCCGTGAGCAATCGGAACGTCAATATCAATGGCGGTAATCTTTATTCCGCGCACCTCGATGCCTTCCTGCACCATTTCATCGTAATCGGGAACAGAGAAGTACCAATCCGGCCAGATCTCGTCTTCATCAAGCGGCTGATCGACAAGGCACGGGAAGCCCAGGTAAATGGCAGCGAAGCAGGCGGCAACCTTTACTATATCCCTCTCTCCCAGCGCCATCACGAAAACGAGAATACGGTCACGCTGATAGTTCCTGTGCATAAACTTGTCGCCGGCTGGGATGCCCGGGAAGATTGAGGAGGCACGAAGAGCATAGTTAACGGCATGGATGACCTGGGTGAAGTTACCCAGCGGATACACCGGCCAAGCATCAATATCAAACTTATATCCTTTCTCCAGCAACTGCTCGATGACTTCGTCCACCAGGAAGATCATGAAGCCCTTTTGCACCAGCTTGTTGACAATCCTGAGGGCATCATCGGAGGTCCGGAAGCGGCCAACGATTACAACTTCGCCCGGGATCGTCCAGTCTACGTGTTTGATACCCCATTTACGAACATAAGTGTCAGAGAGAAACCCTGTCCACGGTCTGGGGAGAAATTCATGTGCTCCTGTTGCATATCTTACTGCCTCGATAATTTCCGCTGCATGGATAACTGCCTCACCCCAGAGAAGTGCATTCTCCAATGTGAGTTCCAACCGCACCTGATCCCTCATTTTATTGAGAATCGGTACGAATTCGCCTAATGTCCTGATCTCTAACCCGCTCAAAGCTCTGATGGCCGGAATAAAGTATGCTGTTTCTCCGCCATAGCCTACAGGGTGATCTTCTCCATAATCCTTGATCGCCTTGTTGAGCAGGATCTCGGCGTAACTGAGGGCAACAATGGTCCCCTCATATGCCTGTCGGAACAGTTTTTTAGGTTCTTTTCCCGGCTCTATAGAACCTTCGTAGATCTCTTCAAATCTTTCTCTTTCGACGCGCCACGCTGTGGACATGCTTTTTCCCCCTTTCCTCTAGGCTCCTTAAAATGCCTGGCAAAGTTCGGTTCCATACTCTTCAGCAGCCTTCATATGAACCTTGAGCTTCCAGGCCCGGTACTCGAGCGCTGCCAGCAGTTTCTTCGCTGCCTCTTGAGGATCAGTTTCCAGGATGAAGTAGCCGCCGAAGACATCGTGGGCTATACAGGTGACAACACTCCACACCAAATTGCTGCCTTCCAAGGGAGGCATAGCACCAACATGGCAGGGAATGCCGCTAGCAACCACCCAGGTACCGATTGCAACAGCTTTCTCACTCATTCCCTCTGGAGCAGTAGCCACAAACGGGACTTTAGGAACATCCACATTAAGCGCATTTGCCATTTCTGTCCAGAGATCGAGGATACGGCTGTTGTCCACACAGGAACCCATATGGAAGGCCAACGGTAATTTATCTGAAAGCTTATCCTTATTAGCCTCGTAAAGCCTGTCGATAAACCTCTTCAGACCAGGTCCTGCATATTTCTCAACCGCTTCATAGTTCAACAGACCATGCTTGGCAGCAGCCTGCATCACACATCCGGTACCGACCATGAAGACATTGTTTTTGGCCAGCTCTTTAACAATCTCGGTATGATTCTTCTCGTATACTGCCTCCAGGTTGTTGCACCCGGCCAGTGCACAAACACCGGCAATTTCCCCATTAATAATGGCATCCGTGAGAACCTTGATGGGATTGTCCGGGTTAATAGCTGCAAAGAGATCTAATAACGCTTCCAGGCTGAAACCAGCCATTAACTTGTTTTTAAACTGCGGAATCCTTACAGGCCGCCCAGTATTCTTGCGGTCTTTATATGCTTCTATGGCCAATCTGATAATGGCCTCTGCACTCTTCTTGGCCTTAGAGTCTTCAAAAGAAAAGTGGTAGGAACCAGGAATCTTAGATATCGACATCGTCGTTACCAGCTTGGTATTAAAGCACTCACAAACATTGCGCAGTCCGGGCATGATACACTGCACGTCAACGACCATGACATCGATGGCACCTGTTGCTATGGCCAGCTCCTGGGCCATGTAACTGGTAGCGATGGGGACCCCATTGCGCATCAGGACCTCGTTTCCGGTGCAGCAAATACCAGAAATTCCGATTCCCTTGGCACCAGCAGCCTTAGCCTCTTCCTCGAGCTCCCTCGCGGTATCTACAACCATCTGGCTCAGTACAGGGTTGTGGCCGTGAACGATGATGTTCACCTTATCCGGATCGATGACGCCCAGGTTGGCCTCACTCATGACAGGCTTAGGCGTACCGAAGAGAATATCCGAAATATCCGTGGAAATATGCTCTCCTGTTACGTCAGCGAGAGAACACTTAATTCCGCCAAAAATCAAGTTAACGGGATCGGCATCGACACCCACATGCGTACGGTGCATAACCTCAACAACTTCACGATCAATAGCCCTGGGCATCGTGTCAGTTTCTTCATACTTTTTAATTCGCTTTTCACAAATGTTGGCTTTCAAGAATTTACAGCCCTCAGAAGTATGGCGCCCATAGTCCTCAAAGGCAACTTCTGCAACTTCTTTAGCAAGATCCAGATCGGATTTGCCTTCGATTTCCAGGCCGATTTTCTTGGCAACGCGGCGCAGCTTATCGGGATCCCTGACTTCGTAATCAGGGGCATGCCCTTCAGCCAAATGATAAAGGACTTCGACGAGCTCTCGTCCGTGGTCGGAGTGCGCGGAGCAACCGCCGGCCATCATTCTGATGGCATTACGAGCCACGATAGTATAGTCTCTGGCGCCGCAAATACCCATGCTGCCGGGCCCTTCCACGCCCTTTATCCGGCAGGGACCGGCAAAGCAGATGCGGCAGCAAATACCCTGATAGCCAAAAGCACACTGCGGTTGTTGGGCAGACCAGCGGTCAAACGCCGTGATGATGTTGTTTTCCTTGGTATACTCCAAAATTTCCAACGCCGCTGGATCCACCGTGCGCATTATGTTCTTCGGTTCTTTAATTCTGTTCTTCCGGTCCACCGACGGTTTGGAATTCTGTAAAGAGGTATCCCTAAATCTCGGCATACATTTAACCCCCTTTTAATTAAGGTCAAAACAAACCTCAAATCAACCAGGAACCCGAATTTCCTTGCGACCTCCACAAGGCTCCTCAACTCTTTGCAGCTGTACCCGCTTCAACATCACCCCCTCTAATCAGGTTAAAGATATTACTGACTGAATTAATAAGTATTTCCTCCATCTCTCTGGGCTCGTCGAGCATCGACTTCTCCCAGAGCTCATCATTGTATTGCATCACACCCAATAATTCATCTTTATCAAAAGAAGACATTAAAAATTCTTTCTCCCGGCTGTTGCGGACCTTGTTGCCTACTATTCGTATTTTGGGAACGCCTATTTCTCTTGCCAGCTTTTGGATCACCCGCGCTGTCTCCACGCTGACCCTTGTCGGCTCGGTGACAATCAGCATCAGGTCTACTCCCCGAGCAGTGCCGCGGGTTAGGTGTTCAATACCTGCGCCGAAATCGAGGATAACCACATCATGATTGCCGAGAAGGAGAGAATTCACAACAGCATTAAGGAAGGAGTTCTCAGGGCAGTAACAGGCAGTCCCTGCCTGTTTGTAACCGCCCATGCGGAGCAGTTTGATATTGCTGAGGTCGATGGAATATTTGTCAAGAACGTCATCAACTTGAGGATTGAGGATATAGAATGCTCCTCCCGCTCCCGTCCGCTCCTTTATCAATTCTTTCATTTCTATCAGCGGTGGCTGAGCGGCAAGTTGCTCTTCAGGTACTCCCAGAGTGGTTCCCAGGCTGATATCGGGATCGGCGTCAACTGCGTATACCTGATAACCACAGCGGGCAAAGTGCTTCGCCAGTCCGGCGGCAAGGGTGGTTTTTCCGACTCCTCCCTTGCCTGTAACGGCTATCTTCACGACAACACTCCCTTTCTAAATAAACAGCAGTGCAACCGGACATTTTGCTACTGTCTTTTGAGTGGCCCCCTTTTGATTGCCCCCTGGGATCACGAATCAGTTGTTTTGGTCATTGATACCCACTAAAAACGCCATTATTTGTGTTCTACACAGCCTCTTAAAATCCTCCTTTAAATGCTCAAAAAGCAAATCACTTTTGCTCAGCACTTATAAGCGAAATGAACGCGCGCACAAAAAGAAGGCCGTAGGACTTTAAAATGTATATTCGCTAAAGGATGAAAATTTCCTTCTTAGGCTAAAAATATTCTCCAACCTGAACATTAATTTCTTAATAAAATGGTTATCATCAACAACAGCGAAGTTAGAAGGGCCGCCCCGAAGATGATCTCGGAGAGGTGGAAGCGAACAAAAAAAGATGAAGGGTTACTGCTTACCAGAATGGCGCCAGCAATGAGGAGGCTCGAAAGAATCATGCTCAGCGCCAGCTGGTGTATCCCCCTTCTCAGTTGATTAACCGCAAAGGGCAACTCCCGGTTTTCTACAGAAATGACAAATCGACCGCTCCTCATCTTTTCGATAACCTCTTCTGCCAAAGCAGGAAGATGAGCAAAACCGCTAGCGGTTTGAGCAAGATTTTGCCTGATTATATGGAGAAGCCGACGGGGATCATAACGGTGCAAAATGACGCGTCTGGCGAATGGTTCGGCTATTTCTACCAGGCTGATGTCGGGCGCCAGTTCCCTTATCGTACCCTCCAGAGTAACCAGCGCCTTAACCGCCATCACGAAGTCGGACGGCGCCTGAATCTGATGTCGCCAGGCGACTTCCATAAGTTCTTGAATAGATACACCGACCTGGATCTCACTTAAAGGCATACCGTAATACTTTCGTTCCAGCCTGCTTATATCACGTCGCAATCCTGACAGATCCGGTTGCTTGTTGGCCATCCCGATCCTTAAGATTCCTCTTAGAACCCCGTCGATATCATGGCGGGCGAGGGCCAGCACTAAGTCGGCGGCTTTTTCGCGCAGCTCCTCATCGAGGTGACCAACCTGCCCGAAATCGAGAAAAACTATTTTATTCCCCGGAAGTATGGCGAGGTTTCCGGGATGAGGATCGCTGTGAAAGAAGCCGTCAATATATATTTGCTTAATGATGGAATCGACCAGGGTTTGGGCGATGAATCGAGGATCAAAACCTGCATCAAGCAGTTCCTTCCGGTTGGTTATCTTGCGCCCCTTTACATACTCAAGCACCAGCACCCGCTCTGTTGTGTAATCCCAGAAAACTTTGGGTATATAGACATGCGGGTCCTCTTGCATATTCTTTTTTAAGATTTCGGCATTGCGCCCTTCCAGGGTAAAGTCCAACTCCTCCAAAAGGGTGTTTCGAAATTCCGCCACCATTCCGGCGATATTATAAATTCTTCCCACTCGGGTACGGTGCTCCACAATTTTAGCAATATCTTCAAGAATCTCCAAATCAACACGGATCATCCGGGCAACCCCGGGACGACGAATTTTAACGACAACGGCCTGTCCGTCCGGCAGTGTTGCCCGGTGGACCTGGCCGATAGATGCCGACGCCAGTGCTTGGGGTTCAAACCCGGCGAATATTTCGTTAATCGGGCGCCCGAATTCCTCCACAATAAGTTTCTCCACCTCTTCCGAGGAGAGAGGCGGTACATGATCCTGGAGCTTGGACAGTTCTTGTAGGTACTCCGCAGGCAGGAGATCGGCTCTTGTACTGAGCAACTGGCCGAGCTTGATAAATGTCGGCCCCAATTCGCCTAACACCCTTGCTACCCGCTGCGGCAGGTTGGCAAGTTCATCTTTCCCGGGGGCAACGGCTTTTTTTAAACGGCGATGCAGCGGCAAACCGGGGAGATCAAGCCTTTCAACAACAAAGCTAAATCCATTTCTGATCAGGACGCTTAATATTTCCTGGTAGCGGTGCCAGTGTCGGTAGTGATACAACAGTCCCCTGCTTCTAATCATTTGGGGATGCTCCCTTCACCTGCCCACAGATTCCTGTAACAAACTTTTATGCTGCCGCTTCACAGGGTAGAAGTATAAGCCTACCGTACCGGGACCGATATGCGCACCGATGACAGGCCCCACCGGGCAGTAATCCGGGCGACAATCGGGCAGAAGATTTTGGACCCGGCGCATTAAATCTTGCCCCAAATTTTCCGCCCCCACATGAACAACAGCAACCTCCAGATCGGGGCATGTACGGTAATCCCTTTCCAACTCCTCAAGGATCCTCTGTAACCCCTTCTCCCTCGTCCGCACTTTTTCATATACATCAATAATGCAGTTCCTCTCTTTATTAAAAAAGAGGATAGGCCTGATCTGTAGCAGTGTTCCGATAAGAGCCGCAGCGCCTCCGATCCTCCCTCCCCGCCGCAGGTATTCCAGGGTTTCCGGCAAAAAGTAGAGCTTCTGGTTATCAACGATGTAGTTGATGATTTCCAGAACTTTATCTTTTTCCAACCCCGCATCTGCTGCCCGCACCGCCGCTTTGAGTATCATGTAGATGGCAACTGCAGTGGCATTGGAGTCAACAACCGTTATATCCAGTTCCGGCAGCATTGCCGCAGCAGAGCGCGCCGATTTTATCGTTCCGCTGATCCCTTCGGTGATGTGGACTGAAATAATGCTTTCCACCTTTTCCCCCAGCTTTTGATAGACATTCAGAAAATCGCCTATTGACGGCTGGGAGGTGGTCGGGAGAGTGGAGGCCTGACGAAGCCTTTTATAAAATCCGTCAAAATCATCGAATAAGTCCACTTCGGGATAACTCTCTTCTTCAAAATTAATGGTCAGAGAAACCACTTCGATCTGATGTTGTTCCTTGAAAGCAGGGGGGAGGTATGCCGTACTGTCAGTAACAAATCCGATCTTTTTCATGACCCACCTCTTAAGATTATTAGTCCTGTTTTAAAGTTTATTATAGCATTATAAACAGAATTTTACATGCATAGCCCCGGTTTCATTGTCCGGTAATTGCTGATCAGTATCAAATCCCCAAAACCACAATCAGAGAAAACAGATCATTCCAGCCGCCGGCTCTGATGGGGGCTCAGATCTGCCTGCAGCTTCCCCTCCCTGGGCGCTACCTGCCCTCGGTGCGGCGCGGGCTCAGCCGGTAAAATGCCCGCAGTGCGGTGCAGCAACAAACCGGCACCTCCCATGCCGCAGGGGATGCGGAGGTGTCATAGCGGCCTCCGCAGGCCGGATAGAGGAGTGCCGGTGCCATCAAATTACATGCGGAATCGCTGTACCTTACCGGCGGACCCGGAAAAAAGCCCGGCAGCTGCCATGGGGAAATCCCTGCAGCACCGGGCTCAATCCTCCTGCTCCCCATATAAACGAATTGGTGAATTATATTCCGCTAAAGACACCCAGTAAAATTTACTCCGGTGGGCTGCCGACTTTTTTAAGGAGTATTGTTTTGCGTGTTTCGTCGTTATAGGGATAGCTATCGGGCATAAAGTATATATTATTCTTGGGTATGACGATCAACAGAGTTCCCGGCACATCCAGAGGTTCATTTCGAATGACCACCATTTCCTCGATAAGACCGGATGCAGCTGCAATATCTTTTTCCCGAAAGAGCGTGTTTTGGACAAAGATAAAAGGGCATCCCCGGTATCTTGCGAAATCCCCCGGAGCAATCGAGGCAAACCTTTTCCCCTGGGTGCCAGGAAAATAGACTCCGATCATTCCGTTCTCTTCTTCCTTGAAATAGCCCTCTTTTACAATTCCCTTCCCGGTGGTGGGCGTGATGTTTTTCTTCTTAATGTCGGGAAAGTGCAACACAATTTTTACCCCGTTTTTGGCCGGTTCCGCGCGCACGTACAGATCCAGCGTCCCTTTTTCCTCCTTGGGTTCCTCCTTGGGTTCCCCAGGCAGCTGCCGCACCGCAGGAAAAATTGCCAGGAAAACCAGCACCGAAACAACGACCGAAACAATAGCTGAACACAAGACAACTTTCAGCCAATCTGCTTTCTTCAAGGCTCCAGAACTCCTTTCTTATGATATCCCTCTTGGTTTCTCTCATCATCTGGGTGTTGCTCTTTGCAAACTGGTATCAGTTGCCATCATTAGCATATCAAAGGGGATAAGGAAAAACAAGGGTCGATTTTAAGATATCTTTTGTCGAAATTATTTTGAACAGTAAGATTTCTTCCTGCCGTGTTGCATTTGGGAAAAAGACACTGCTAAGAGGGGAAAAATCGACTGTTGATATTTGGAAAGAAGCTGCTAACCCAAAGGTAGGGCAGGAAGGTTAGGCTATTCCTCTATTACTATGACCCTTGACCTTTATTACAGCCACTTAACCCGGCTTACAGGAAGCCTGGCAGGAATGTTGATGGCCTGTGAACAAAGAAAAAGCCCTGCAAAAGATACAAGGCAAAAAAATTAAGACACTACCATATCGCTTACCGGCAGACAGTGCGCTTTTTCCGGTTAAGTTTTCCCTTCAATTGCAGTTAACTGCGCTACTGATAGGTGATAAAAGGCTTCCGCTTAAAACCCCGGAAGCCTTCTCATTTCTGGTGCGGCTGAGAGGACTTGAACCTCCACGGTCGCAATGACCACTAGAGCCTGAGTCTAGCGCGTCTGCCAATTCCGCCACAGCCGCTCAATTTCAGTAAACAAGATAACACGTTTATTTCCTGCTGTCAAGACCATCATCTGTTGTTTTTGTTACTTCAATCGGGTAACAGCACCGATTTTATTTTTTGAATCCGAAACTGCTGCTTCCCCGTCCTTCCAGTAGATTCTCACTTTATCTCCCTGTTTCAGCGGGGTTGTAAATTGGGCTTCTTTCCCGTTGATCAGTGTTACCAGTTTAGATGACGCCCGCTTTGGGTGCTGGTCAAAAGATATATATTTAAAGACATCGGCCAGGATGGGAGTGTATCCGCCCTCTTCCAAACAGAATTCATCGCCGTCTTCCACAACCTCATCTTCATTAACCTCTCGGCCGTTCTTGAGGATCCTCATTTCGCCTCCTCGCAAAATAATGCCTTCGCCATTAACAAAAACCTTGATCCCCGTTCCCTGGTGAGGGATCCTTTTTTGGGTCAGCAGATCTCTTACCCTTAATACGGAAGCCGGTTCAAAATCAAGGACATCTCCATCAGCGATCGGGTCTTGTAAATCGGCACTGTTACCGTTGATACGAACGGAAACAGCCCCCCTCCGGAGTTCCTCCGGCTTGCCGTTGATTGTAATCCGTACCGGCCTCAGGGCAATCTGCTCTTCTGAAAAACCCGCAGCAAGCAGGGCATCCCGAACCGTCCTGACAGGGCGCCAGGTTACCCGTGAGCGATCCAGAAGTGGGGTGGAGGGAGCAACCACTTGGCCGTTCATATAGATCAAATATTGAAGACTATACTCTTTGTTATTACAAGTTATCCGTTTCACCGGAGCTTCCTGCTGGGGAAGGAGATCCGCTATCAGAGCCTCTGCATCCCTTCCCGGTTCGGGTTTTCCCACTTTGATTATCGAGTTGGGAGGCAGTACGGTATCGATTCGGGCGGGTTCCCCGTTGAGATAGATCGGAGCCGGCCTGCCCGTTTCCCCCTTAATCATCCGCAATTCCCCATTGACTTCTACAGTAAGGGGTCTCCCTGGCTGCCCGCAAAGATCGGAAAATTTAATATCGGCGGCGAGCAAGGCCTCCCCAATGGTGGTGCCGGCTCCCCGAAACAGCTTGACGGCCCTATCGTTGACCTGAATCTGACAGAGTCCGAGAGCCTTGGGACGCATAGCCATAAAAGCTATCCCCAAAAGTGTCACCCCATCGGGGCCGGAAATATCCCGGCTCAACCCCTTAACTTCCCGCACCTTATCGGCACTGCGCACCGCTACCCGTTCCCCTGAAAGGCCCAAATATTCCGCCAGCTCTCCCGTAATCCCCGGCGTCATGCTGCCTCCGCCGATACAGATCACGGCCTGGGGTGGGCCTCCGTTGAGCTCGACGATGCTTTCTCCGATCCGCCGGGCGATTTCATGAACCGCATCTTTCAGGGAGGCAACTATCTCCGCCCCGTCAACCCGCCGCTTCAGGCCGAGAACGTCCCGAAAAGACAGGGTCTTTTTCGCGGTCAACTTCCTTTTAACCTTTTCCCCGGTTAGAAAATCTAAAAGGTAGAGGCTGCACAATTTTTCGGTCACTTCATCACCCGCCAGCGGAACCATGGCATAGGCGGTCACCGTACCCCCTGCCGTGATGGCGATATCGGATGTCCCCGCGCCGATATCCACCAGGGCCAGATTCAACCCCCGCATGGTCGAGGGAATGGCATACTCCAAAGCTGCTATCGGCTCCAGCGTCAAAAGCTCCATTTCCAGATTGTTGCGTTCCAGAACCGCCAGCAAGGAGTCCACAACAACGCAGGGCAAAAACGTTGCAATAAGCTCAAGGCCAAGAGAGCTTCCTCTCTGCCCGACCGGGTTGCCGATCTTTTTACCATCCAGATAGTAGGAATAGATGCTGTATCCGACGCAGTAATACCGGTCCCTGGCCGGCCCGGCCTCTGATAGTGACTGCTGCGCCTGTCGGACGGCATCCAGCTCCAAACAAGCAACCTGATCCTCGTTGATCTCATCCCAGGGGGAAAGATCCTGTTCGGCCTTTTTGCGGACGGTGATCAGCGCCCGCCCGGCAGCAGCAACGGCAACCTTCCGCAGTGGCATCTGGAGCATCTGCTCTAGTTCCTGCTTTACCTCTGCCACCACTCCGGCTACCTTTTCAACATCCTGGATCTGGCCGTCCAACATCGTCCTTTCCCGGTGTTCCTTCTTGGCCACGGCGAGTATCTGGGGTTCGGGACCGGTTTCCATTACCAGCCCCTTCACCGTCCGTGTTCCGATGTCCAGGGCAAATATCAATCGGGAATCAGCCAATTAGATCACCTTCTTAATGAAGGAATATAATGGTATTTTGACCAATTATCATCTTAATAAAGAGATTGCCTCCTGCACACCTTATAAATGATATCAAGTTGTTTTTATGGGGAGGGTGAACGCAATGAAAATCAAACATCTGCTCATCCTGAGCGCGCTCTTGATTGCCTGAGCTTTCCCGGCGGCAGCAAGTGCTCTGGCGCTGCCTTCAGAACCACACCATGAGGAAGCCTTTGTTTGGCTTCAAAATGAGCACCATCACGAACTGCAACGAGCTTTGACGGTCACCGTCACCGCTTATTGTCCTTGCCCTATCTGCTGCGGAAAAAGCGACGGGATAACCTGTAGCGGCGTTCGGGCCAGGGCAAATCGAACAATCGCCGTTGATCCAGATGTAATACCCCTGGGCAGCGAGGTCTATCTGGAAGGTCTAGGCATTTTTATTGCTGAAGACACAGGGGGGGTTATCAAAGGAAACAGAATTGATATCTTTATGGAAGACCATCAACAGGCTCTCCTGTTCGGTATCAAAGAGATGAAGGCTTATATTCTTCAAAAAGAATCTGAGATTCACGAAACCCTTTTGTAAAAAAAGGAGGCAACGGCCTCCAGGCCGAGCCTGGAGGCCTGAAATATCTGCTCTGTACTCCCGGTAAAGAGAACACCTCCCGGACGCAGGGCGTCACGCAACATCCTGTAAAGAACACTTTTCGCCTCTTCAGTAAAATAAATCATCACATTGCGGCAGAGAATAAGATCACAGAAGGCGGGATAAACATCCCGGAAAAGGTCATGATGCCGAAATTCAACCATTTTTTTTATGTCATCGCTGATCTGGTAATGATCCTCTTTAATGTAATTAAAAAACTTTTTCAGCTGGGTCGGAGGAACATTAAGGAGAACCCTCCTTCTGTAAAGACCCTCTTTTGCCCTGCTAAGAACGCGATCATCGATATCAGTTGCCAGAATCCGCGGTCTAACGCCGGGAAAATATTCTCGCATCACCATTGCCAGGGTATAGGGCTCTTCACCCGTAGCGCACCCTGCACTCCAGAACACAGGCCTCGGATTTACCCTGATGATCTCCGGAAGGATCCGCTCCACAAGCACGTCCCATTGAGAGGGATTCCGGTAAAATTCACTGACATTGATGGTCAAATGGTTTAAAAATCTCTCCAGGAGAACGGAGTCCCGTTTTAAATCCCTGAGATACTCTCGATATCCGGGGTATCCCTCCATTGACATCAAGGAAGTGATCCGGCGCTGCATCTGGGGGCGTTTGTATTTCGTCAAATCAATTCCTGTAAAATCTCCAATCCTTTTGATGAATTCCTCAAACTCCATTCAAGCCCTGCCCTCACCGAGCTTTTTAAAAGATAACCGCGCCGCATCAATGGTCCGCTTTAAGTCGTCATCCGTATGGGCAACGGACAAGAACAGGGATTCAAACTGCGATGGCGGGAGGTAAATTCCCTCCTGCAGCATCAATCCGAAAAAGCCCTTAAAAAGCCCCTGGTCCGCCCTCCCGGCAGTTTCCAGATCTGTCACCGGGAACTCTGTGAAAAACAAGGACAACAAAGAACCGGCACGGTTGACCTGCAGCCGCAAACCTGCATCTTCAGCAGCTTTAAGGAGCCCATCTTGAAGTATTTCCGCTTTCTTTGTTAACTCCGGATAGATGCTTTCCTTATGCGAGCGAAGATACCGGAGTGTGGTTATCCCCGCCTGAACTGCCAGGGGGTTGCCGGACAGAGTCCCTGCCTGGTACACCGGTCCCGCCGGTGCCACCAGCTCCATAATTTCTTTCCTGCCGCCATAAGCTCCGACCGGTAAGCCACCACCGATTATTTTGCCCAGACAGGTGAGATCAGGGGTAATCCCGTAATATTCCTGAGCACCCCCATAGCTGAGACGAAAGCCCGTGATCACCTCGTCAAAGATCAGAAGGCTTCCGGCCTTTGCGGTCAGCTCCCGCAGTTTTTGCAGAAAACCGGGTGCAGGCGGAACAACTCCCATGTTTCCAGCTACCGGCTCGACAATAACGGCGGCGATTTCCTCCCCCTGATCTTCAAAGGCTCTCTCCACAGCCTCCCCATCATTATAGGGCAGCACAATGGTGAGGCCCCCGATCTCTTCCGGAACCCCGGGGCTCGAAGGAACTCCCATGGTCAGGGCACCAGAACCCGCCTGAACGAGAAAACCATCGGCGTGGCCGTGATAACAACCGGCAAATTTGACGATCTTCTTCCTTCCGGTGAAAGCGCGCGCCAGGCGCACAGCGCTCATTGTGGCCTCGGTTCCGGAGTTGACCAGACGCACCATTTCCATTGAGGGAAGGGCTTCCACAATCAGAAAAGCGAGCTCAACTTCCCTTTCGGTAGGAGCGCCGTAGCTCGTCCCCTTTTCCAGCACCTGTCGCAAGGCATCAACTATCTCAGGATGGGCATGCCCGAGGATCAAGGGACCCCAGGAACCGACATAATCGATGTATTCGTTCCCATCCACATCGAATATCTTCGAACCTTGGCCTCCGGCGATGAAAAGGGGATCTCCCCCTACTGCCTGAAAAGCCCGGACCGGGCTGTTGACCCCGCCGGGCAGCAACCGGCAGGCCTCTGCGAAAAGATGCCGCGAGCGGGTGATATTCTTCATTTGCATATTTCCCTCCAGAATCTTAGGAATTAACAAAGCCTGCTTATAATTCGCAAGGTATACCGGTCTTCTTAAACTCATGGGTGCTGAAAAGCACCTGATAATCGTCGATTCCGATTTTCCGGGCAATGCGTCGTATTTTTTCCATACATAAATCCCGGTTCGGGGCATGGATCATCGTAAAGAGATTATAAGACCAGCCGGGGGGAACCTGGCGGTGATAGCAATGAGTTATTTCAGGGAAGGAGGCCATTAACCTCCCCATTTCCTCAACCTGCTCCTCCGGAACCGCCCAGAGCACGAGAGCATTGGCAGTATACCCCAGGGCACGATGGCCAAGCACCGCCCCCAGCCTTCTGATTGCCCCTTTCCCTTCCAGGGATTTAATAATGGATATTACCTCATCCTCCTCAAGACCGGCCTTCCTGGCGATGATCCTGAAGGGCCGGCTGCTTAGCGGAAGATCAGACCGTAAAAGGCGCAACACAGCCTGTTCGCGAGCTGAAAACACGGGCTAATTCCTCCTCGGGAAACTTGACTCCGATTTTATAAACCTTACGGGAAGGAAAGCTGTATATCTCTTGAATACCAGTACGTTTGCAAATCTCCTCCACTACGTCCTCCAGCGCCCTTTCAGAGGAAGCGGTAACGGTAAACCAGAGGTTATACCGGTGCTCCCGCAGGTAGTTGTGGGTGACACCGGGATAGGAATTAATGATGGCGACCGCTTTTTCCAGTTGATCCTCAGGCACGCTGGCGGCACAGAGGGTGCTCCGGTAACCAAGCCCCCGGGAATCGAAGATTGCCCCCAGGCGTCTGATGGCCCCTCGGGCTTTCAGCCAGCGCAAAGCGAACAATACCTCTTTTTCGGTAACACCCAGTTCCCGGGCCAGGACGGCATACGGTTCCTTTTCCAGAGGGAATCCTTCCTGGAGCCGGAGGAGGAGCTTTGTACCGAGAGGAGATACTTTACTTTCCTCCTGCAACAGATAGAGGCAACCGCGATCCTCAGCCATATAGTCGGCTTCCGGGCCGGCATAAGCCCTTGCCCGGCACCCCCCGCAGATGCCGCGGTACCTGCAGATACCGCAATAGCCTTCGTATTTCCTGGTACGCAACCGCAACAGAACGGGGTTGTTCTCCCAGATCCGGGAAAACGGTGTTTCCCGGACATTGCCCACACTTAGATCCAGGTAGGGGCAGGGGTAGACATCTCCCTCCGGCGCAATGATGCAGTAGGATATCCCTGCCAGGCAGCCGCGCTTGAATCTCGTCTTGATCCCTTTCTGCCGGGCAATGCGGAGAAATTGAGGGGCACATGTGGGCTTGATCTCCAGCGGCAACCTTTCCTGAAGGGAAAGCAGACGCTCAAGGAGGTCTTCAACCTGTTCCGCAGCAACGGACTCCTCATTCCCCCTCCCCCTTCCTGTAGGGACAAAAAAGAAGACGTGGTGGCCGTGCGCTCCGACTTGCAGGGCAAGGGAGGTTACATCTGTTATCTCCCCATAATTCCAGGGAAAGACTGTGGAATGGATTTGGAAGGGCAGCCCTTCCGCCCGGCAGTTTTCTATCCCCTCCATCGTTGCCTCCCAGGCCCCGTCAACACCCCGGAAACGGTCGTGCTTCTCCCTATCGATGCTGTCAATGCTGATCCCCACTGCTGCCGCTCCTGCTTTTTTCAGATCCCGGGCGACCTCTCTGGTAATCAGGGTTCCGTTAGTGCCCAGAACGGGGCGCAGCCCGCGTGAGCGCGCCCGGTCGATCAAATCGAAGAGATCGGGGCGCAGAAGGGGCTCTCCTCCACTAAAGACCATGATCCGGAAGCCGGAACGCCACACCTCCTCGATAAGTTCACAACCCTCTGCAGTTGTCAACTCCTGCGGTGCTTTTTGCCCGGCATCCCTGTAGCAGTGGGGGCATCGTAAATTGCAGGCATTGGTAGTGTTCCAGGAAACAAGCATTCTCTCACCCTTCCCGCAGCCAGCGGGCAACATCCCTGGCGTAGTAGGTGATAATGAGATCCGCTCCCGCCCTCTTGATCCCGGTAAGCATTTCCAGAACTATCTGTTTCTCATCGATCCAGCCCCGGGCGGCAGCAGCCTTGACAAGGGCATACTCCCCGCTGACGTTATAGGCAACCAGGGGGCAGAGCACCCGTTCCCGGACCTCTCTGATGATGTCCAGATAGGCGAGGGCCGGTTTTACCATCACCATGTCGGCACCTTCCGCCAGATCCTGCAATACCTCCTCCAGCGCTTCTCTCCTGTTGGCAGGGTTCATCTGATAGGAACGACGGTCGCCAAAGGAAGGGGCGGATCCCGCCGCCTCCCTGAAGGGGCCGTAGAAGGCCGAGGCAAATTTTGCGGCATAGGAAATAATCCCGGTATTTGTGAAGCCGTTAAAGTCGAGCTTTTCCCGGATTGCCTTGACCCTGCCGTCCATCATATCCGACGGGGCCACGAAATCGGCGCCGGCGCGCGCATGGGAAAGGGCCGTCTGGGCCAGTAAGGGGAGGGTCTCGTCATTGACAATCTCCTTCCCTCTGACGACCCCGCAGTGCCCGTGGCTCGTGTATTCGCAAAGGCAAACATCGGTGATTACAATCAGCTCGGGAAAATGCGCCTTCAACCGGCGTACCGCATCCTGGACTACCCCCTGCTCATCATAAGCGCCGCTCGCCGCCTCATCCTTGGTGTCGGGTATTCCGAAAAGCAGGATCGCTAAGATCCCCTCTTCTCTGGCCGCCGCCACCTCTTCCAGGAGCAAATCAGGCGAGAGCCGGAAGACCCCCGGCATAGACTCCACCGGTTCCCGGATACCGGTGCCTGATCGCACAAAGAGGGGGTAGATCAGTTCCTCAACAGCCAGCCTTGTCTCCTTAAGCATTTTCCGCACAGCAGGGCTGAGCCGCCTGCGTCGCAGCCTGATTTGAGGATAATACACAACAGCCGCCTCCTTTTTGCTGCAATCACCATTTAATACCAGACTTCGCATCTCAGCCTTATTCCGTCAACTGCTGATCTCCTGCTCTGTCAGGTAGCATATAGGGTCCTCCGCCCAGATGTCCCCGGATACCGCCTCCGCCCTGATGCGGCAGCCGCCGCAGAGGGTTTTGTAATTGCAAAGCCCGCACCTTCCTTTCAGGTGCTTGTCCTTCTCCCGAAGCGCTTTCAAAAGGGCGTTGCTTTCGTCGTACCAGATCTCCCGGAAGGACCGCTCGGGATACTTCCCCAGGGAACCGGAACGCCAGAACTGGCACGGATAAACATTACCGGCCGGGTCGATATTGACCATCTTCACACCTGCAGAACACCCACCGTGCATTTCCAGGAGCCTCCGCACATCCTGCTCCCGTTCGGGGATGTTTTCCTTCACCCAGCGGTAGAGGAAAACACCATCGGCATGGTGATCGGTGGTCAGGATCTCTGTAGGAACCCCTTCCTTTTGCAAGGATTCTACCTGTCCGATCAGGTATTCGACCAGTTCCCTCTTCTCCTCAACGGTGAGGTCACGGTTCGCCAGCTCCCTGCCTCTCCCTGCATAAACAAGGTGGTAAAGGCAAAAGCGCGGTATTCCTTCCCTTTTTATTAGGTCCATAACTAGTGGAAGTTCTCGATAGTTATCTCTGTTGACCGTGAAGCGGATCCCCGTATTAAGCCCCGCTTCCCGGGCATTGCGCAGCCCCTCCAGGGCTTTCTCAAAGGCTCCCGGCAAACAGCGAAAATCATCGTGCACCTGCCGTCCGCCGTCGATGCTGACCCCAACATAAGAGAAACCGCAGTCTCTAATTCTTGCGGCGATCGCAGGGGTGATCAGGGTCCCGTTGGTTGACAGGACGATCCTTATCCCCTGATTAGCGGCAAACTCCGCAAGTTCCCAGAGATCGGGGCGCAGCAGCGGCTCCCCACCGGAAAAGAGGAGCACGGGGATTTTCATATCCGCCAGTTCTCGAATGAGTTCGTACCCCTCGGCAGCAGTCAGCTCATCCCTCTTCGCCCCATCCCCCGCCTCCAGGTAACAGTGCCGGCACCGCAGGTTGCAGCGGCTGGTGATATTCCACACCACAACAGGACGGCTAACCGTAGAAAACTGAAGGAGATGCGGAGGCACCGCCCCGCACTCGGCGGCCCGCATGGCGGCGGCAACAGTAGCTTTGTTGGTGAGTAGTTTAGTAAAACCGATCATTTCGACACGCCTCCTGCATCCGCCAGGATGGCATCCAGCAATCCGGCAGTTGTGTACTCACGGGAAACCACATCCACCCGCAGCCCCGCTTGATGAGCGGTTGCGGCGGTTACCGGGCCGACACAGGCAATCCTGGTATGTTTGCCGATGAGAGCAAGTTCATCAGGCTGAAAGAGATTAACAAAATTCCGGACTGTAGATGAACTTGTGAACGTCAGGTAGTGTACCCGGCCTGTTAACAGCTGCTCTTCCACCCATCTTCGTTCCCTTTCCCCCGCCGGTACCGTCCGGTAAACAGGCAGGACATCAACGGCAGCACCGCATTCCCGCAGACCTTCCGGCAGGACCTCCCTGGCCATCGCCGCCCGGGGTATGAGCACTCTGCACCCGACGGAGATGTGCTTTTTCAGCTCTTCAAGAAGCGCCTCTGCCCGGTATTCTCGCGGCTGCAGGGCTACCCGGAGGCCGCGCTCTTCCAGAGCCCTGGCCGTTGCCGGGCCAATGGCGGCCAGCTTCCCCTTCAGAGAACGCAGGTCGATCTGCTGTTTTTTCAGGCACTCCAGGAAGAACACCACTCCATTGGCACTCGTGAAGATTACCCACTCGTAGTCCGGCAGTTGTTCCCGAATCCGTTCCGGTAAACCCTCATCGGCCGGAACCAGCTCTATCGTCGGGAGGCACAAGGGCTCTCCACCGAGCATGATGATTTCCTGGGCCATCCTCAAAGCCTGATGGCGGGGGCGGGTGATCAAAATCCTCTTCCCAAAAAGGGGGCGCCGCTCACTCCACCCCAACATTTCTCTCATCCTGACCACACTCCCCACCACCAGAACTGCCGGTGAGGTGATTCCCGCCTCCTGAGCCCGTTTCTCAATATCTGAGAGGACACCTGTGACGGTCTGCTGGTCGGCCCGGGTACCCCACTGTATAAGTGCGGCCGGGGTCTTCCCGCTCCACCCCTCATTCAATAAGCCGCTCACTATCGCCGGCAGGTTCTCGAATCCCATGAGAAACACCGTAGTTGCATTTCCCGTATCCCTTACCGGCAGGAAAACCCCTCCTTGACGCCTGTGCCCTGTAACAACCGCCAGGGCCGAAGCCCAATCACGGTGAGTAACCGGAATTCCGGCATAGGCAGGGACGGCCACCGCCGAGCTCACTCCGGGCACGATCTCAAAGGGTATGCCCCTTTCGGCCAGGAAAGCCGCCTCTTCACCCCCCCGGCCGAAAACAAAGGGGTCCCCCCCTTTGAGGCGGCAGATGGTTTTACCCTCCTCTGCCTTCTCCGCCAGGAGGAGGTTGATCCCCTCTTGGGGTACGGTATGGCAATCCGTCCTCTTCCCCACATAAATGATCTCGGCATCGGGGCGGCAGAAAGCCAGCAAATACTCACAGAGCAGACGGTCATAAATCACAACATCTGCCCGCTCCAGACACCACAACCCCTTCAGGGTTAACAGAGAAGGGTCTCCCGGCCCCGCTCCTACCAGGTAAACAACTCCTTTTCCTTCATTCACCGGCCAATATCTCCTTCGCACCTTTTTCGATTAAGATTTTCGCAAGGGACCTTCCAACCTCCAAAGGCCTGCCGGCAGCTCCTGCGGCTTGCCCTTGGAGAAGCCTGCTGCCGTCAGGGGAGGCAACTGCACCCCGCAGCAGAAGATCGTCCCCCTCAATGCAGGCGTACGCCCCCAGAGGAAGCCGACATCCTCCCCCCAGTTCCTGCAGCAGCGCCCGTTCTGCCGTTACCGCCTGTCGTGACCGATAATCATCCAGCACATCGCAGCAGATATCCCTCAGCAGGTGATCATCACTCCTGATCTCTACCGCCAGGGCTCCCTGCCCTGGAGCCGGAAGGCAGAGATCGGGGGGCAGCAATGCATAATCGTTTTCTTTGTATCCAAGGCGCATCAGACCGGCAGCAGCAAGGATGACGGCATCCACTTCCCCTCTTTGCAGCTTTCGGATGCGGGTATCGAGATTACCTCTGAGGTCCACAAAGCTTAAATCAGGGTAATGGTAGCGAATCTGAGCTGAGCGCCGCAAGCTGCTCGTCCCCAGCCGGGACCCCGGAGGAAGATCCGCCAACCGAACCCCCTCCCTGGTTACCACAGCATCAAAAGGGACCGCCCGTTCCGGCACCGCTCCTAAAATGAGGCCCTGCGGCAACACCACCGGGAGGTCTTTGAGGCTGTGGACGGCCAGATCGATTTCTCCCTTCAGCAGGGCCTTTTCCAGTTCCTTGGTAAAGAGCCCTATATCTCCGCCTCGCACCAATTGAGAAAAGGGACTGCGGTCGCGATCCCCCTTCGTAGAGATAATTACCTCTTCGATCTCCAGCTCAGGGTATTTTTCTCGAATCCGGGCTATGACCCAGGCTGTCTGCCGCCGCGCCAGCTTGCTTCCGCGCGTACCCGCCCGCAATCTCCGCTTCATTTTCCCTCACGACTTTCTGTGATGGCCACTACCAGCTCACTCTCTTCTCCATGCGGCAGATCGAAGAGATTCTCCAGTACCTTGCTATAAAGATGCCCGTCGCTCTTGCAGGCATACTCCTTCAAACGCACAGTCGGACTGTGGAGCAGTTTATTGACAATGGAATGAGCCATGCTCCGGATTACGTTAGCCGTGCGGGAATCGATTTTCCCCAGCCGGTGGAAACACCTCTTCAACTCCTCTTCCATGATCTCGTTCCCTTTCTTTTTGAGCGCCCTGATGGTGGGAATCACGGATAGGGTGCTGAGCCACTGCAGGAATTCATCAACGGCATCATCCACCATCTCTTCGGCCACAAGTGCCGCTTTCTTGCGCTCCTCCATCCCTTCCAGAACCACCTGCCGCAGGTCGTCGATATTATAGACGACTACATTGGGAATCTCTTTGACTTCCGGCTCAACGTCCCGGGGCACAGCAATGTCAATAATGAACAAGGGTCTGTCCCGTTTCTCCCTGAGCGCCTGGCGCACCTTATCGGCATGGATTACAAAGTGACTGGCCGCCGTACAGCTGATCACAATATCGGCTCTGTGCAACTGTGATAAAAAAAGGTCATAGCGAATAGCCTCTCCTCCATACTCCCGGGCCAGATCGCAGGCCCGTCCGTATGAGCGGTTGGAAACCAGAACCGTTTTGACGCCACGGGCAACCAGGTGTTTTAAAGCCAGTTCCCCCATTTCCCCTGCCCCGACGATTAAAACGGTGCAATCACTGAGGTCTTTGAAGGTCGAACGCGCCAGCTCTACCGCAGCGTAGCTGACCGAAACCGGGTGCTGGTCGATCCCGGTAATGGTGCGGATGCGCTTGCCCAGCCTAATGGCCTCCTGAAAGAGGGTGTTGAGAACCTTGTTGCCGGTTTTCAAGGCACAGGCCTGTTCATAAGCCTCAATAACCTGCCCCTGGATCTCGGTTTCCCCCAGGACCATTGAATCAAGACCTACTGTCACTCGAAAGAGGTGCCTGACCACCTCATAACAGGTCCAGGTTTGGAAATAGCGCCCGGACTCATCTTCGGAAAGCCGCGCCTTATGGCAAAGATAATTCTTTAACTCTAGTAAACCGGCATCTACCTGAGAAACGGTCGCATAGATCTCCGTGCGATTGCAGGTAGAAAGCACAACGAATCCGCTCAGGGAAGGCAATCGCCTCAGCTCTGTGGCAACGGACTGCATTTCGCTCCTGCTAAAGGCCAGCCTCTCCCGGAGCTCTACCGGAGCTGTTCGATGATTTATTCCCAAGGCGATGAGATACACTCTTCCACCTGCTTTCTCCACGAATTCATCTTTTCCTTTTGAAAATGGGCGAAAAATCCGGGTGGTAAGACCTTTTCCCAGATTTTTCGTCGCTTTTCGGGATCGGAAAACCGCTCCTGAATGATCTGGCGCAGCTTCCCCAAAAACAGGGTCAGTTCGCCGAACTCCGGGCCTATGTGTTCCTCAAGTTCTTCACGCAGCCGCCTGGCCAGCAAAGGGCTGTTCCCTCCAGTGGTTATGCCGATACATAAAGGGCCTCTTCTGATCACAGAAGGAACGAAAAAGGTGCTCAGCTCAGGGTTGTCCACCACATTCACGGGGATACGCCGGTTCTCGCAAAGCCGGGCGATTTCCCGGTTGAGCGCCTTGTTATCGGTGGCACAGATAGCAAGGTGCACCCCTTCCAGATCCCCTTCTTCAAATTCCCGGTTAAGATGGATAACCCTGCCGCTCGCTACAAGACGTTCCAGTTCCGGTGTCAGTTCCGGGCTGACCAGAACGACCTCTGCCCCGCACTCTTGGAGACCGGCGACCTTTCTTTCGGCAACATTACCCCCTCCCACCACCAGACAGCGCCTGCCCTGCACCTTAATGGCAACCGGGTATAAATTGAGCTGCTCCAAAGCTGATCACACCTTTTAGCCAATCAGGATGTCCGTTTCATACCCGCGCCTCTTCGGCTTTCAACTGAACCCAAGCTATAATGGGAAGGTCGGTACGCTTGTTTGCTTGACTCTCTTCGGCCGACAACCGACGATCGTCCCGCAACAGTGCTGTCGGCCGAAAAGGACTTATCATCTGACTCTCCGTATCCTCGATAAGACATTTAATAGTTCTTTATTAATTTAACACTAACTTCTGAAAATTGCTATACCCATCCCTGCGGGCGATCAGATCAAGGGGTAAGGTTTTGACATCCTCGAGCAACCAGTCTTCGTGACCACTCCCCTTCCTTTCATTAAAGGTCTTCAGGTAACCCCGGCACTTCTTGCAGACATAGACCTCGTAGCCGGGAACCTCTTTGACCTCAAAATAACTGATGCTCCCATGATCCTCATTTCCGCACCAGGTGCAGGCCAAATAGCGATAAAGCCACTCCTGTCCGCATAGGGGGCAGATGAGAATCCTCCTTCCGTCCTCCCGCCGCAAATAGGAAAGGTTGGGCCGTTCCCCGCAGACAGGACAGTACCTGCGCTGCCATCCGGCACCCCCCACCTCAGGGGGGAGTTGGGCAACAAACTTTTTTAAAAAAGGTCGCAACGACTGGCGGGCCACAAAGTAAGCCAACTCCTGTTCTGTCGGAGAAAAAGCTGCTGACAGTCGGGCCGACAACTTCCCCTCCTGCAGCAGATCCTGGCACAAATGACCGGATTCTCTGTTAAAGAAGTCAGATACTCGTTCCAGCTCCTCCTTCTTTCCCCCCCTCTCCCGGGCGAGCAAATGACAGATCTCCGTTGCCAAGCTGGCGTAGAGATCCGCATCGATCTCCGGAGCGATATAATTCAACAACACCTCCCCGTTCTCCTGAGCGCGTTTCCATACGTCCCCAGTTATAACGGGTACCAGCTGTTCTATTTTTGATAGAAATTTTTGCTGGAGCGCATTCAATGATGAAAACAGCTGGTAAGACTTTTCCAGAACATCTATCTTTTCCGGCAAGTTCGCTCTCCTCCTATTATCATCAAAATAGCAAAAAGAGGGGGTATACAGAACACCCCCTCTCTTTTTAAAACGGCTGCATATTACTCTTTCCCACAAACCTGCTCATACCATTTGGTATGATGATGCTTTGCCCAGCTCGCCCTGACCTTCCCGTCGCCAAACATCGCCCAAAAGGCTTCCCCGGAACCCGGGTGCAGAGAACCTAAATAGGCGTGGAAACATAACTGCGCCGTTCCGAGGATCCAGCAGATGTCATGAACGGGATAGGCCAGGCGAACCATCCAGAGCGGGAAGCTTTCGGCAAACCACATTACAAAACCGCTCAAGGCGATGAAGAAGCCGATAATCGGAAAGAAGAAGGAATTAAATTTTTGACCGGCATTGATCCTGTCCTGAGGAGGCATATGTACCTTGATACCGATGAAGTCAAGGGGAAACATCATCATAAACTTGATTTCATCCTTCCCCCACTTGGCCGCCTCTTTCATCCAGCCGATGAAGCTGCGCGGCTTCAGAACCAAGCCGATCAAGGGTACTGCGACAAAGACAAGCGCAAAGATGCGGTGAATGAGATTGGCTCCGTTTGTTCCTCCGAAAACCGGCTTCAACCAGTCAAACCAGCCGCTGAACATCACCAAACCGGTCAGCAGTAGAATGAACCAACAAATGGTATGCGACCAGTGAACCATACGAGCCCCGGTACTACACTTGAGAATTCTCTTTTCTTCAGCCATGGAGACTCTCCCCCTCGTGAGCCTCTTTCCCGACCTTCAGCAGCCGGGTCGAGAAGAAGCTGAAAATCGAACCCGCCGCGGTGAGGGCGATCAACCACGGGAAGTAAGGCTTGATAACATTCTGCCAGGCAGTGATGGCAGTAGAGACCTTCGGGTCCTCCTCAAATCCGTACTTGCCTGGAACATCGGCCAGCACATACAGGATGTTGGTGCCCCCTGCCTGAGTTTCACCGTAAACGTTGGCATTGGGATAATCTCCGATGAGGTTATTGACCCGTTCCTTGGCCTTCGCCAGCAGCTCATCGCGGTTCCCGTACTCGAGCGCCCCGGTGATACAGGCCTTAACACAGGCAGGCAAGTCCCCTTCTGCCGTCCGTTCGGCGCAGAGAGAGCATTTGGTTTCTTTATCGGTTGTCGGATTATAGCGCGGTATGTGGAAGGGACAGGCTGCGGCACAGTACTGGCAGCCGACACACTTATCGTTATCCCTGACAACTGCACCGGTATCGGTAATCGAGATGGCCTTCTGAGGGCAGACTTTCATACAGACCGGTTCCAGGCAATGCATGCACTGGCGCTTGGCGAAATACCACCGTATCCGGCCGTCTTCTTCATACTCATGGAAACTGATTATGGTGAACGTGTTTCCCGTCAGGTCGGGCACAGTCTGGTAGGACCCTGTAAATCTGGTCTGCTCAGCAGGCAGCTGATTCCACTGCTTGCAGGCCACCACACAGCCCCGACAGGCAATACACTTGGTGGTATCGACGAGATAACCCTTGGTCTTCGCCAATTACTTCACCCCCTTGTAGATATCGCACAGAAAGGCCTTATACTCCGGAGTTTGGGAGTTGGCACAACCGATATGGGGCGTCAGGCGATTGGCCGGGTCACCCTTGGCGATACCCTGGAAACCGTAATGCCAGACAAGCCCGATCTCATGATACCACTTACCGTTGATCTTGAAGGGTTTGAAGCGGCCGGTTACGCAGGCGACAGCTTTGACCTTAGCGCGGGCGGATTCCACAGTTACAACATCACCGTTGGCAATACCCTTCTCCGCCGCCAGCTCCTTGCTGATCTCGACAAACGCCTCAGGCATGAGCTCGGCTAGCCAGGGAGTGTTCCTGGTCATGATACCCGCCTGCCAGTGCTCGACTACCCTGTAAGTGGTCCCGATAATCGGGTATCTGTCGGCCTTACCCTGAGGATTCATGGGTGTATCCCAAATTATAGCGACTGGGTTGAACTGCACCGGAGAGAAAGGATGCTTTACCGGGCTCTCCCAGGGCTCGTAGTGCTCCGGGAAAGGCCCGTCGGCCATCTTGGCAAACAAACCGCCCACGCCGTCATCCTTCATGATGAAGGCCTTATCCTCGGCGTCACCGGGCCCATACTTGACGATAAAGTCGGGAACATCGATGCCTTTCCAGCTGCCGCCATCCCACCAGACGATCTTCTTGTCTTCAGACCAGGGCTTACCCGAAGGATCTGCAGAACACCTGTTGTAAACGATCCGCCTGTTGGCCGGCCAGGCATAGGACCATTTTGGATAAACGCCCATCCCGGATGGGTCCTCGGTGCTGCGCAGCTGAGTCTTGTTGCCCTCTTCGGTGTACATTCCGCAGTAGATCCAGACACCGCAGGAGGTGGTTCCGTCATCCCTGAGATCGGCAAACTTGGGCATCAGTTTACCTGTTTTGAGGTCATAGCCGTTGATCTCCCTCTGGACCGCGTCCAGCAGGGCGGCTTCCTCTTCGGGATAGTCCCAGGTCATATCCAGGATCGGCTTATCCTTGGGGTCGGTACTGCCCTGGTAGACCTCTTTAATCTTATGGCCGATTTCCCGGAAGATCTCCAGGTCGCTGATGGCTTCTCCAACGGGATCAACGGCTTTCCAGCGGAACTGAATCCAGCGCCCGCTGTTGGTGATCGTCCCGGACTTCTCATAGGACGCCGCAGCAGGCAGGAAGAACACCTCGGTCTTGATCTTTGAGGGATCCGCTCCGGCTTCCCTCTTCCAGAAAGAGGCTGTCTCCGTCTCGAAGAGATCCGCCGCTACCATCCAATCCAGCTTCTCGAGAGCCTTCGTTTCCTTAGCAGCATCAGGGCCGCTGACAAAGGGGTTCGATCCAAAAATGAGAAGACCTTTGATTTCCCCATCATACATGGCCTCAAAGATGCCGATATGACTATGGTCGCGACCCGCCCGCCGCTTAGGCAGATAATCATAACAAAAATCATTCTCCGGTGTTGCCGCATCCCCGTACCAGGCCTTGAGCATGCTCTTCAGCCATTTGGGCGTGTTCACCTTGAAGCCTGCCTTGGGGGTTTCCTTTGCTAAGTATCCGGCCAGGTCGGCGTAAGCAGGGTCGTTCGTCGGAGCACCCATATAACCGGTCAGGACATGGTTGAGCAGCCCCATATCGCAGGCGCCCTGCACGTTGGACTCCCCGCGCATGGCGTTGACACCGCCGCCCGGAACGCCGATGTTCCCCAACAACAGCTGGAGGATGGCATAGGCCCTCACATTTTCGGAACCTACCGTGTGCTGGGTCGTCCCCATAGCATAGAGAATGGTCCCGCTCTTATCACGGGTACCCGTCGCAGCGTAGGTTTCCGCTACCTTTAAGAACAGGTCTTTAGGGGTACCGGTAATGCTGCAAACAGTATCGACGTCGTAGCGCTCGAAATGCTTCTTCAGCAACTGGAAAACACAGCGTGGACTTTGAAGGGTTAAGTCTTTTAAGGGTTTTCCTGCAGCATCAGTTTTATATTTCCAGGTTGACTGGTCGTATTTACGCTTCTCCGGATCATAACCCGTGAAGAGCCCCTGGAAAACCCCATTGTCGTAACAGTCGAAACCGTCATCGATGATAAAGGGAGCGTTGGTGTAGTTTACAACATAATCGTGGAAGTACAGATTGTTCTCCAGAATGTAATTAATAATCCCGCCGATAAAAGCGATATCGGTACCTGATCGCATTGGAACGTAGATATCTGCACGAGCTGATGTCCTGGTAAAACGCGGATCGACGTGGATAATTTTGGCCCCTCTTTTTTCTCTGGCTTCTGTCAGCCACTTAAACGACATGGGGTGGTTTTCCGCAGCATTGCTTCCGATTATCAAAGCGCAGTCTGTATTACGCATGTCAACCCAGTGGTTTGTCATTACGCCTCTACCAAACGTTGGTGACAGACCTGCCACCGTCGAGCCGTGTCACAAGCGGGCGCAGTGTTCCACATAGACGATGCCGAGAATGCGCGCCAGCTTTGAATAAAGATAACATTCCTCATTATCCAGTGCGGCACCACCCAGTGTGGCAATCGCATCCGTCCTGTTGACCGTTATTTCTATCTCTCTCTCGGCCCCGGTTTCATCCCTGGTTTTGACCTTTTCGGTGGTGATAAAGGTCTCGTCCCTTGTCTTTTTTATTCTTTGTGCGATTTCATTGAGGACCCAATCCCAATCCTTTTCCTCCCAGTGATCGCTGTAGGGTGCCCTGTAGAGAGGTTTGGTCATTCGCCGTGGGTTATCATGCAGCTGAAAGACAGACGCCCCCTTGGCACAAGTTGCACCCTGGTTGATGGGATGATCGGGATCCCCTTCGGTGCTGATCACCTTTCCATCGGCTGCGTAGACTACCAGCCCACAGCCGCACCCGCAATAGGGACAAATGGTAGGAACCGGTTGGACATTTTTGATCCTGTAATCACCTATTTGAGCCATAGCGGGCGTGAGGTCAAAACCGAGGACCGGCAGGGTGGCTACCGCGGCGCCAGAAATCTTGAAAAACTCGCGCCTCGTTACTTTCACCGTGTTCCTCACTCCTTAATCCTTCAGATATATTCGGTTGTTAGCGGTGTTAAGGATCGCAAACTCATATCTCACCCCCTAAATTCATTACAAATAAAACTAAAATTATTAAATACCTCCAAAACAACAGCTTATATCCATCTTTATTTCTCCATTCTCAGAGAAATTCCTGCTTATCATTAAATGAAATCTATCATCAACTTTCTTCACCTGCCAGTTCCTTAAACTTGGCCTCCTTTTTTCTGGCCACCGTTTTGGCCACTATAATTCCTACTTCATAGAGAATCAATATCGGTGCCGCCATAATGAGTTGAGAGAGGGGATCCGGCCCCGGCGTCAGCATGGCTGCGAGAATAAAGGTAACCACAACGGCATACTTCCGGTTGCGTATCAGCCATTCTGGGGTAACCACCCCGATCTTAGTAAGAAAGTAGACAACAAGGGGGAGCTCAAAAATCAACCCAAAGGGGATCAGAAATGTCATAGTGAAAGAAAGGTATCTGCTGATGGTGAGCATCGGATCGAATTCGCTGGCAAGATTGATCAATACATAGATGGCTACAGGGAAAACTGCGAAATAAGCAAACACCACACCGGCGACAAAGAGAATAATCGAAGCCGGAAGGAGACGGCAAAGATACCTCTTCTCATGAGGGTAAAGGGCAGGTACAACAAAACGCCAGCCTTGCCAGAGAACAACAGGTGCAGCGAAAATCGTCCCTGCAATAAGGGCTATCTTGAATTTGACAAAGATACCCTCGGTAATGGCTGTATAAACGAGCTTGATACCCTGAGCATCCAAGGGCCTGGTGATTATTTTGAGTATCTGCTCGATAAAAAAGAAGGAGCCGATGCTAGCGATACCTATGGCAAGAAGGGAAATGATTATTACCCTTCTGAATTCTTCAAGATGCTGTACCAACGACATGGTTTCTTCTTTTTCAGGTGCTCCATTTCCTGTCATGACAATCTCCCCCCTCGAAAAATGATTTCAATATTCCCGCAAACCTATGAAATCGGTGATTGCCTCCATAACCCGGCGTGGAAGCAAGTCCGGCAGGTAAAAAAGCTCCTTCCTCGCCTTCTGCAAATATCGGTCACACAACCGCCAGGAAGTTCCTAAAGCACCCGATAACCTGATGAGATTAAAGGCCTCTTCCCAATCGGAATTCTGCTTGTCTTCCTTCATTAGGATTTCTTTAAGTTTTGCCCCAGATCGCCTATCCCTCAAGGCATAGATCACCGGCAGGGTAACGATTCCCTGCTTGAGATCGCTGGTCACCGGCTTCCCACATCTCTGTTCGCTACTGACAAAATCGAGCAGATCGTCCGTTATTTGAAACGCCATTCCCAGATAATAACCGTATTTTTTTAAGTGCCCGGCCTCCTCTGCAGTTGCTCCGCAGGCAATCCCTCCAATCCAACAGCAAGCGGAAAAAAGGAGTGCTGTCTTCCGTTTGATGCGCCGCAGGTATTCGACAACCCTCAAATCAATCCTGCCGGCAGTTGCTATCTGTTCGATCTCCCCTTCGCACATTCGCAGGCCGATGGCTGCCAACAAGCGGCTGATTTGCTCATTGCCGTAGCGGCTGATGATCGCCAGCGCCCGCGCAAATAGATAATCACCCGTATACAAGGCAAGTGGATCTCCCCATTCCGCACGAACCGTGGGCAGCCCCCGGCGTAAGGAAGCCCCGTCGATCACGTCATCATGAACAAGCGTAGCCATATGAATCAGCTCGATGGCTACAGCCAGCTGCCCTACCCGCTCTAAATCATAATTAAAAAACTTCCCCGACAACAACACAAAGGCCGGCCGCAGGCGCTTCCCGCCGGCAAGTACCAGCCGGCGGGAGGATTCACCCAGTACCGTCTTGGAAAATGTTGCATATTGTTGTAATTCTTCCTCAACATATGCTAAGTCTTCATGAATATCCTTGAGGATATCCTGAAAGCTCATACTACCACCCGAACAAGAATCGTTCTTTACAACCATACCGCATCTCATCTATGCCTCGACAACGCAGAAGGTACCCCGGAATTCGCCCAAAAAAGCTCCCACCCATCTACTTGGCGTTCTATTAGCGTCCCTTGACACCGAGGCGTGAATATCCTCTTGGTTCGTCACCGCAATAAAGACTTTTCTGCAAGATGATCGAAATCCCTCTTTCGCCCCTCTGGAACAGTGCCGGATATTATTTCATATTGAGGGATCAATTTTTACCCCCACAAGATTCAAAACCCTGGAAACAAAATAATCCACCAGATCGTCTATACTCCGGGGGCCAAAATAAAATGCAGGCATGGGAGGAACAATGTGAACACCGATCTCCGCAAGTGCCAGCATATTTTTCAAATGAATGGAATTGAGGGGGGTTTCTCTAGGGACAAGAACCAGAGGTCTCCTTTCTTTGATGGTGACGTCGGCCGCCCGTTCGATCAGATTGCGAGACGTTCCCGCAGCAATCCCGGCCAACGTAGCCATACTGCAGGGCACGATCAGCATTCCCTTTGTGAGAAAGGATCCGCTGGCAAGACAGCATCCGATATCATTACAATCAAAGCAAAGGAGGGAATCATCTTCCTCCGGGCATCCCAATTTTTCCTTGATCTCAAGGGCGAACTCCTCTACCCCTCCTTTTAATGACCATCCCAACTCCTCCCTGAGCACCCGCGCCCCAGGTTCTGAGATAATCAAGCACACTTTTTCACCGGCCGCCAGCAGCGCCCGGATCGTTTTGAATGCGTAAATAGCACCCGATGCTCCGGTAATGGCGATAACCCAGGGAGCCACGATCAATTCCTCCCCTTACAGCCCATATTCCTGCCACCTAGCGGTGACCAGCTGCTTAATTTCATCCGACATGGTGATCTCTTCCGGCCACTCCCTCGGATGCCCCTCTTCAGGGCCTTTTTTCGTGGCGTCGATCCCCACTTTTGAACCGTAAGCAGGGAGTGGGGAAGCGTGGTCAAGGGTTTCGAGGGGGCCTTCCACAAAGAGGAAGTCTCTTTTCGGGTCGATGTTATTGAAGACCCTCCACCAGACTTCCGACATATCATGGACGTTGACATGAGCATCAACGACAATGATCACTTTCGTAAACATCATCTGCCCCATCCCCCAAATGGCACTCATTACCTTCTTGGCCTGCCCAGGATAGCTCTTCTTAATCGAAACGATGGCGCAGTTATGAAAAACCCCCTCTAGAGGCAGATTAATGTCAACGATCTCCGGAAGCTGCAGCTTCAACAGAGGCAGAAAGATCCTTTCAGTTGCCTTTCCCAAGAAACAATCCTCCATCGGAGGCTTGCCGACCACAGTGGCTGGATAAATGGCATCCTTTCTGTGAGTAATGCAGGTAATGTGAAATACCGGGTACATATCCGGGAGAGAATAATAACCTGTATGGTCTCCAAAGGGGCCCTCCAGCCGCTTTTCGGCAAGATCCACATAGCCTTCCAGAACAATCTCCGCCTCTGCTGGCACCTCTAGGTCGACCGTCAGGCACTTGACCATCTCTACCGCCTGTCTGCGGAGAAAGCCAGCAAAAAGCATCTCATCAATCCCGCGGGGGAGGGGCGCCGTCGCAGCGTAGATGGTGGCCGGGTCGCCCCCGATCGCCACGGCTACATCCATGCGCTTGCCCATCTGCTGGTGCTTCCGGTAGTTTTCCGCCCCGTTTTTATGAATATGCCAGTGCATCCCTGTTGTCCTTCCGTCAAAAACCTGGAGGCGGTACATACCAAGATTGCGAGCCCCTGTTTCCGGGTCTTTAGAAAAAACCAAGGGGAGAGTGATGTAGCGACCGCCATCCCCCGGCCAGCACTTTAAAATGGGGAAGATGTCCAGGGTGGCATCTTCATAATGGACAACCTCCTGGCAAGGCGCCTTTTTAACCAGTTTCGGAGCCCAGGAGGCGATCTCCGCCAGGCGCGGCAATACCTTCAGCTTATCCCAGATTCCTCCAGGAAGCTCCTGAATTGACAGCAGCTCTGAAATTCTTTCTCCAATTTCATCTAAGTTCTCAACGCCGAGGGCAAGAGCCATCCTCTCGAAGCTGCCGAAAGTGTTAATCAAAACCGGATACGAAGAGCCCTTGACATTTTCAAAAAGGAGGGCCGGGCCTCCTGCCTTGCTTACGCGATCGGTTATCTCCGTTATTTCTAAAACCGGATCGACCTCTACCTTAATTCTCCGCAGCAAGTTTTTTCGTTCCAGCGCTGAGATAAAATCCCTCAAGTCCCGGTACACCCCAAATCCCTCCGTTAACAGTTCATGGTCTAGTTATTCAGGCTAGGTAGCGTCTTGCATTCCCCAATGAGATTGCATTATTAGACAATAGGAGTAGGGCACTGAACAATCCCCCTAGAGAATGACACCAGCTCATTGCGCTCAGCCGTTGCTGGAAGCCCAAGCAAAACAGAAAGCGCTTCCTCTAAAACCCCGACCGCCCAGGATGACGACTTGCAACCAGCAAGATAAGCACCGTGAGCAATTCCCAAGAGGATGCCGAACCTCCGCATCAGCGATTGCTCTTCTGGGGTGCCGCCGGCAAAGAGGCATCCTAATGCACAGCACTCGCCATAAAAGGCGCCGTACTGCTTGCGCAGCCACGCTACAAATTCTCCTTCTTTCCGCTGGAGCTGTTGGTGCTTACCCTCCTCCCGGCAGGCATACCCCTCGCTCATTACGGTGATCAAATCGGCAAACCTCTCCAATAAAAACAGACACTGCTTCTCACAGAGCAGATGAAAAAGACTGCTGAGAAGGTAATCACCTGTGAGGATCAACAACTGCTGCTCCTGCCCTCCCTTTTCCCCCGCCTGGTTATGAAATAATGTTCCCATCTGTATAATTGCCATGAATAAAGCAGGGAGTTCAGCTCTGTTCTTTTCCCGGAAAAGACGAGAACTGAACAGAACAAGCGCAGGAGGAACCAAATGATCAACCTCCACAGCTGGTAAGAATTTCTTGAGCAGAGGAAACTCTTTTAAACGCAAAGACCCTTCTAGCTCGGCAATTACGTTTACCAAATTGTCCCAAACGGGGCTCCAGTATGCTGAATGCTGTGAGATTTTCCAGTACAAATTACTTAACAATAAGGGGTTCTTCTTCTGGCAAGAACCCCCCATGATCGCTATATTCACATTCGCAGGTCGCATATTTTCGCTTTTCACGATAGCTTTATGCCACTCCTACTTTTTTGAGCATTACTGCGGGGTCCACAAACAACTTCGGGAATCCCAGGGCTTTCGGGCTCAACCCCAAAGCCAGTCCTATCAATTGAGTGAAGAACGGTATCGGCATCCTGTAGCTGATTCCGTACTTTTTCTCGACGGTTACCTGGCGCATATCCAGGTTCTGCTGGCAGAGCGGGCAGGCAGTAACAACGCAATCTGCTCCTGAATCCCTGGCAAATTTAAGAATATCATTACAAAGCTTAGTACAAACATCTTCATTCGTAACGCCGAGGGATGCACCACAGCACTCCGTTTTATAGGGCCAGGGTACCGGCTCAGCACCAATCGCCCGCATAATATCGTCCATAGCCTGGGGGTTTTCCGGGTCGTCGGCATAGTTCATCAACTTGGGCGGCTTAACAAACAGACATCCATAATAACAGGCAACCTTCAAACCGTTCAGGCTCTTCTTAACCCGCTTTTTTATCTCCTCTAGGGTTTCCGGGTTCGCAAAAACATCGAGATAGCTCTTTAATCTTATCTTACCGTTATAAGGCTTTTCCAGCAGGGAATTAACCTTCTGCTTGAGGTTTTCATCACGGCCGAGTTCGTATTCTACGGCGGCAAACCTTGCGTGGCAGGCAGCGCAAGGAGCGACCATTTCCGATACCGGTAATGCTTCTGCAAGGGCTAGAACGCGTGCTGGAAGGGCAAGAGACAAAAGGTGATCCGTCATATGAGCAGAAGAAGCTCCACAGCAATTCCAGTCCGGGACCTCGATAAATTCGATACCCAAGACCTCGGCAACTGCATAACTGGAAATCCCGTATTCAATACCGCTGGTTTCCAGCGAACAACCCGGATACAAGGCATATTTCGGCATTTATTTCCCCTCCCGCTTGGTCTTTTCGAAAATGTTCTTGATCTCTCGGCGGCCCTTTATCCGGTGGGGGAAGGGCTTGGCCTTACCCTTAAGCATCAAGGGAAGACCGAATTGCATGTCCTTCATGAAGTTGCCCGTCCGTATGTTGTTCATCATGGCCATACCAGGTTCAAAGAGGCGACCAAAAGTGCGAATTGTATACAGGAAGGAATCATTAAAGCTCATAACATACTTGCCTTCCTCAACATACCCCGCTTTGATAGCCTCCTGACGAAGAGTATCCATAACCCGTGCTACTTCAATATTTCTGATGCAGCGAGTTGTACAGGTGTTGCATCCCATGCACACCCAGATTGTCCTGGATTTGAGGACCTCCTCCCTCATCCCCAACATCAACATCCTGATAATCTGGCTGGGCAGGTAATCCATAGCATAGCTGCCAGGGCATCCACCGGAACATTTAGCACACTGGTAGCACTGTCGAATATCCTGGCCGCTCTCTGCAATTACTCTGTCCACAAACGACCTGTTCTCATCCAGCACCTGAGACAAATTGATCTCGCCCATCGCGACCCCCTCTAAAAAAGCATATAATCTTACCTACAACTGTATTCGCCTTTTATTGAATAATTCCTCCTTATAACTGAAAGAAAAATTATCTTTACGAAAAATAATAAGCCTTACATGCTCTTTCCTGTAAGGCCTATTATCTAATCTTTAACTTTTTCTGGGCTATTAAAAATAAATATCCCTCCTACTGATTGACAACCGCCTTCTGGCCTGCTTCGAGAATCCCTCTTCTCATCTCCGTAGCTGTAATGTGCTCTGCCTGGAATTTTTCGGCAAGGTACCTGCAGGCATCCCAGGGATCCACTTTTTCTCCACAGGTGAAGACATCTACTGCTGCATACCCTAACTCAGGCCAGGTATGGATCGCCAGATGGGACTCAGAAATAACAACAACGCCACTGACCCCTTGAGGGCTGAATTTATGGAAGACGCTTTCCCTGATCTCGGCTCCTGCTGCCAGTGCTGCATCGACCATAAACTGCTTGACTTTTTCTGTACTGTTCAGGGTCTCCCAAGCGCAACCATAAAATTCAGCTAAAATGTGACGCCCCAAAGAGTTGACATTTGTCATTAATAGTCTCAACCTCCTTTGATAAACTATTGCCGTAGTTGAAAATTAAAGACTAAAAATAAAACCACATTTCTCCATCCTCTGATTACAATCCTCTTAAATTTTAGCACCTCATAACGTTTTGTCAACGAATTTTTATTTATTTACCAATAGCCTTCTTGTTAAATTCCTTCTTTACTAGACCCTTGGCAGATATCAGAGAAAAAGGTCAGCGGGGACATTTTATAAAGATGCCTCCTGTTCTCTGATAACAATGTAGAATAATGTTGCAGCAGGGCAGATCATCGCCGTCGCTGCAGCAACAATTCCCGAATCATTGAAAACAAGGGCGGCAAATGCGGCTATCAACCCTCCACTCAGACCCGCAGCAACCGCCGGATTTTCCGTCAGCAATCTCCTGAAAATCCCTACCGGCCTGTAGAACAGAATCCCCAGGGTAAGCAATGTCCCGAGGAGAACGCGTGTCCAGATGGTGTACCTGATCAGCTTGTAGTTCATGCTCAATTTTCTAATAACCATGCTCCTGAAGGCCTCCGCACCATCGGCATGCAGCGAAAAGATAAACTGTCCGAAATGAGAGCGCCCCTCAGGTGGCCTCAGAAAGTCAACCAAGAGCACTCCTCCTCCAAATAATCCCGCAAGTAAAAAGCCAATACACACTTCGCGCAGGCGTAAGCGAATGCCCAACAGCCTAAAATAGGTATAGCTGAAGGCAATTGCGGCTGCCAGCGAACCGCCGAAATTGCTGCCCCACTGTGGCAAACCCAGCACCAGCAACACCAGCAAAAAGAAAAGACCTACCAGAACCCGGGGCCACAACGGATAATCCCGCAAACGCTGAAGAAGAAGGGCGTGTCCGATGATAGTGGCTCCGAGGAGAATCCCCATGTACTCGTTTCCAATCCCGTAATACCGCGCACCGGCCATGGGATCATAGCTCAATACAGAGTATCTCTGCAGCTCCCCTCCTGTTACCGTGTCCAAAAGCAGCACGCCCACCGTAGCCAGGCAGAGAATAATCAGGGGATCAAAATCCTTGTTTCCCGCCAGGCAGATGCTGAGCACTGCGAGAAGAACATCGAGCAGCAGGAAGAGGCAGAGATAGAGCCAGATATTAGTAATGGGGAAAAAGCCGACCAAGAGGAGGGCCAACGGTGCGGCAATCAACCCGAGCAGGAAAGGAGTAAGGTGCACCACCTTTCGGGGATCGAACAACATAAAAAAGAGCAGGCCGGCCAGCACCAGCAAATGAAGAACAACATAGCCCCTAACCAGGGAAGGACGGAGAAGAGAAGCAAAAACCGTCCTTTTTTCTATTTCCAGCATCTCGGCCGTATTATCGGACACGGGCTCTACACGCCAGGGGCGACCAATAGAGGAGGAATCAAGGGATGCGCCCAAATAGGAAGCAATACTTGGTGCAATATCGCATAAGGTAACGATACCGGGCCTCCTGGTCGTGGGGGTGGTTAAAAGGCCGGTTGCCGTTCCCTCCCCACGGACGGCAATAAATCCAAAGAGCCTTTTTTGACTGACGGCCTGGGCGTTGGGAGTTGTCGAGGTGATATATACCTGGCTGCTATTCAAATCAACCTCCTTCATCAGCCATCCAATGAAGGCATCATATTCTCGCAGAATTTTCTCCCTTTCCTGGTGGTAGACGGCAGGACTGAGGTATTGGCTGGTCTGCTCCAGGCGAACAAGATCCCCCAGTTCGATCACGATAAAATGGTGGTGCTGCATGAGGCTGATAATTCTCTTTTTTACGGCATCATAATCGAGACGATAGCCCAATGGATCACGCGGGTCCTCCAGTAAGATCTCCTCCGATACATCTCCAGCGTCAATGATACCCCGTCTGTCCATGGCGATTACGGCCGCCGCCCGCTGCGGCATCGACTTGCCGGGAACGTCTGCATTGCCGACAACTGCCGTCTTAAGTCCGGCCTCGTGTAAAGAATCGCCCAGAGTTCCGGGCTCTGCCGTTATTTCATCCTTAATATTGGCCCACTGGATATACGGAAGGTCAAGAACAACAACATTTTCCGGACGCGGAGTAATCCCCGTTCTCGCCTGAAAGATCAAGAAAGGATCTTCGTTCCTATAAGATTCACCGGCACCGAAAGCCAGGGGTTCGGCAGGAGTACACAGAGCGGTGTTCCCCGAACTGATGGTAGCAGCTGCGTTCTGTCTGTTGCGAGCACCTGCAGTATTCGTGTTGAGAAGAGCAACGCCCCCCTTTTCAAAGAATTCACGAAGGTTGGGGAGATCAGCGAGTTGAATTTCTTCGGGCAGCAAATAATCACAAACAACAAAGATAACCCGGCGCTGGCTGTCGCTCTGATCAGACCAGGCAAAATCCGGGTTAAGCACTATAGTCAATGTCATAATAAAGAAAAAAAGCAGTTCTTTTAAGGTGCGATCGAACATTTCGGCCTTCCCCATTTATTGCCTACCCTTGAGGACTATTTCATAAACCTCCGCCGTTCCGGCGATCATTTGTTCACCGGTAAAACGCCTGGCGACGAAGTCTCTCCCCCTTCGGCCGAGATTGCTGGCAGCAACCCGTTCGCTGAGCAGGGAAACAATCACCGCTCCCATGGCCTTGGCGTCCCCCGGGGGCACCAGGAATCCCGTCCTTTCATGCTGAATCAGATCTCGCAGCCCGCCGACGGAACTGGCAACCACCGGTCGCCCAGCGGCCAGAGCTTCCAGGCAGAATATCGAAAACCCCTCAGAAAGAGAAGGTACCGCTACCACATCCAACAACGACAACAGCTCCCTGACATCGCTTCGGTAACCGGTGAAAATCACCCTCTCTGCCAGGTTCAGTTCAACGGCGAAACGCTGCAAAGATCCCCGTTCCGGTCCGTCTCCCACTATTAATAAATAAACCGGGCCGTATTCTTTGTCAATATATTTTAGTGCCTCCAGTAAAATCCTGACCCCCTTCTGCGGTTCCAGGCGGGCAACTGTGCCGATAACGGGCCAATTGCCGTTAATCCCCAGCTGCTCCCGCAAAGCCGTGCGAGCAACACCGACTGGAAAATAGCCCACATCCAGACCGTTGCAGACAACGGAGATCCTGTCTTCTGGAAACCACCCTAACCTCTCTATTTCCTTTTTGAGCGCATTAGAAACCGTAATCAGGTGTGACTGCTGCATTCTTGCAAGAAGCGCCAGAAAAACACGATAGGCCCAAAAAAAAGGGGTGCCGGGTTTCGGGAAATTGTGAGCAGTTGCCACAACTCTTCTACAGCCGGCTAACAAGGCTGCCGTAGCCCCAATAATCCCTGCCAGGATCCCATGGGTATGCACCAGATCAATATCATAGGCACCGATTAACCGGCTCAGGCTATAGATGACGTGCCAGTTTCGGAAGGGGTCCCAAGTCTCACTAATCGGCAGGAAAAACTCACCCTTAATAAAGGGACGCAGCTCGGAGAACAGCTCGCTTTCAGAAGATGCCAGATAGAGGAAATACCTTTCCGGATCGAGACCACGAAAAAGCATCTCCAGGTGTTTTCTCATACCGCCTTTCACAGGGCGCACCACATGTAAGACCCTCACGGCCATCCGCGCGCACATCCCCCAAAAATCGAAGAGCGGAGATACCACAGTATCTCCGCTCCATATATTTGCATGGTCAGAGTGGCGGGACTTGAACCCGCGACCTCTAGCACCCCAAGCTAGCGCTCTACCAACCTGAGCTACACCCTGATCAGCTACCTCTTATTTTAGATGCTTCCCTATATCTCTGTCAAGGTTATAGATTTTTTAGATGACGGGTTACCAATGCCAGGCGCTCCAGATCGCCTAGTCCATCTACTTCTTGCCACTCAAAGAGACGTTGTTGTGGTATAATAGCCGCCGCTTTAAACCCGGCTCGTGCCGGGGTAAAATGCTTTTGCCATTGCTAAAACGCCCTATTCATCTTTTCTTCCGGTCATCGCAATTGGCTCTTTTTTAACCAAAGAATTCGGCATGGAGCGCTCCTACGGCCTTGATTGCCTGATCCTCTTGAATCACACAGGATACCTTGATCTCTGAGGTACTGATCATCTCGATATTGATCCCTTCCCTGGCAAGGGCCTTAAACATGGCTGCGGCGACCCCAGGGTTGGTAACCATCCCTGCCCCGACTATAGAGACCTTGGCAACGCGGTCATTATAAACAAACCCCGAAGCCCCGATCTCCTTGACGACCCTTTCTACAACCGGAATCACGCGCGCCAGGTCGTCCCGCGCCACCGTAAAAACGATATCGTTATGGTCATTGCGGACCCATCCCTGGATGATCATATCAACATTGATATATTCATCGGCCAGCGCCTGAAAGATATGCCTGGCGATTCCTGGCCGATCGGGAACGTCGAAAATGCCGATTTTGGCAACATTTAAATCATGAGCAATACCACTCACAAGACGACCGTTTTCCACTGATTTTACCTCCCCAACTAATGTACCTTCACAATCGTTGAAGCTGGACCTGATTACGAGGGGCACCGCATACTTTTTGGCAAACTCAACCGCCCGCGGCTGCAGGACGAGGGCACCCAGACTGGCCAGTTCCAGCATCTCATCATAAGATATAAACTCCAGTTTATGAGCCTTGGGGACAATACGGGGATCTGCTGTATAAACCCCGTCAACATCTGTATATATCTCACACTGATCCGCCTTCAACGCTGCTGCCAGGGCTACAGCAGTGGCATCCGACCCACCCCGCCCGAGAGTGGTTATCTCCCCCGCTTCGTTTATCCCCTGGAATCCGGCGACGATAACTATCTTGCGGTCATTCAGTTCTTTTTGCAGGCGATCCGAACGTATAGAGAGAATTCGGGCCTTGGTATAGGCAGAATCAGTTTCAATTCCCGCCTGAAAGCCCGTCAGGGAAACAACGGGATAACCAGCTGCGTCAATTGCCATGGCCAGTAAAGCAATGGATACCTGTTCTCCCGTTGCCAGAAGCATGGCGATTTCTCGCTCCGGAGGGCAGGGGGTTATTTCCCGGGCCAGGCTCAGCAACTCATCGGTAGTATGGCCCATTGCGGAAACCACCACCACTACCCGATTCCCCGCTTCTTTCGCCCGGATGACGCGACGGGCAACATTTTTAATTAACTTCGTGTTGGCTACCGAAGTGCCTCCGTATTTCTGTACTATAGTCCGCAATAGACAGGCCTCCCCCAACCAGAATTAGTTCCTTAACATATTAGATGAGTTCCCTCTAACTCGGGTTCCAGATTCAGTACCCGGGCTTCGATACCTCGCGCCAGGAAGGCTCCGCGGATAGCTTCCCCCACCTCGCACTCCGGCGGGGAAAAGGCGATCACCGTCGGCCCTGCACCGCTTAAGGCCGCACCGTAAGCGCCCTCCTTCCGGGCGATGGCAAAAATATCGTTTAAACCGGGCACCAACCGGCAGCGGTAGGGTTGATGCAGACGATCCTGCATGGCCACGCCGAGCAGATCCCAGTTTCCTTCCCGGAGGGCCGCCACCAGCAGGGCGGCCCTCCCCAAGTTGTATACGGCATCCTTCAATGGAACGAACTCAGGCAGGACTTCCCGGGCTGCCTTTGTTGACAACCGGAAATCGGGCACTACAGCGGTAATCTTAACATTCCGCGGCACCTGAAGGCGGGTACAGGAGTAAAAAGTACCGTCTTGTACTACTATCACAACCCCCCCCAGGAGGGCGGCAGCAACATTGTCCGGGTGCCCTTCCAGTGCCACTGCCTGGTCCAATATCTCCTGCCTGGATAAGGGGTTGCCGGCAAGGGCGTTCGCTGCGACCAGCCCGCCGGCAATAGCTGCTGCGCTGCTGCCCAAACCACTAGCAAGGGGTATTTCGTTATACAGACGCAGCCTCAATCCGGCCGGACGATAACCAATCCGCCGGAAGAGGCTGGCAATTGCCCTCACTGCCAGATTGCTGTCGTCTCTGGGGAGCAGTGCTGCTCCCTCTCCCTCCACTTCTACCAAAAGCTGCTCTTTTTCTATCTCTTCCAGTTCTATCCTGTTGTACAGCTTCAAGGACATTCCCAGGGCATCAAAACCGGGCCCTAGATTGGCCGTTGTTGCGGGAACCCTAACTGCAATCCTTTTCACTACCACACGATCTCACCTGTCAATCATTAAACTTCATTAAAGGACCTGGAGCTTCTCCAACACATCTAAAACTCGGTTCTTATCAGGGGGAACAACCGCAGGCTTCAGAGAACAGGTCTTCAGCGTCGTATCCGGATCCTTTAAGCCGTGGCCGGTCATAATGCAGACCACATGGCTCCCCGGCGGGAAAAAGCCCTCCCCTGCCAGCTTGATGACCCCCGCCAGAGCAGCGGCAGAAGCTGGCTCAACAAAAAGCCCTTCTGTGCGGGCGACAAGCTGGTAGGCGCTGATTATCTCTTCATCGGTGACCGTTTCTATGCGCCCCTGCGATTCCTTCAAGGCCTCCAGCGCCTTCTGCCAGCTTGCCGGGTTTCCGATACGAATGGCGGTTGCCACCGTCTGGGGTTCGGTTACAACTTCTCCTCTGACAATAGGAGCCGCACCCGCTGCCTGAAAACCGAGCATCTTCGGAGTGCCCGAGACACGTCCGGCGGAGGCATACTCCCGGAAACCCTTCCAGTATGCTGTAATATTCCCGGCGTTTCCCACTGGCAGGGCCAGGTAATCAGGTGCGAACCCGAGTTGGTCGCAGATCTCGAAAGCAGCGGTCTTTTGCCCCTCAATCCGGTGGGGGTTGAGGGAATTAACCAGCGTCAGGGGATGCTCCCCTGTAACCTTCCGCACCAATCGGAGGGCAGTATCGAAATTGCCTTCAATGGCGATTACCTCCGCCCCGTGAATCAAAGCCTGAGCAAGTTTGCCGAGCGCGATGTACCCGTTGGGTACGAGGACTACGCACTTGATCCCGGCACGGGCGGCAAAAGCTGCTGCCGAAGCCGATGTATTCCCTGTTGAGGCACACATAACAGCTTTGCTGCCACTCTCTACGGCCTTGCTTACGGCCATGGTCATCCCCCGGTCCTTAAAGGAACCGGTAGGGTTCTGGCCTTCAAATTTAAGATAGAGATGTACCTGCAATCTTTCCGATAGACGCGGCGCCGGAAGCAGAGCCGTATTCCCTTCATAAAGGGTTACCACAGGGGTATTTTCAGTAACGGGAAGGAAGGAGCGGTATGCCTCGATAACACCCTTCCAGCTCATATCTTACTCCCTCCTTCAACCCTGATAACATTCTCAACAGAACTGATTATTGAAAGACCCTTTAATACCGTAAGTGCATCCTGAATATCCTGTTCCAAAACCTCGTGGGTGATGAGGACGATCTCTGCCCGCATCTCCCCTTCTACCGCCAGAGTCCTTTTCTGGATCACAGAAGCAATGCTTACCTGATGGTTACCGAGAACACCGGCAATACTGGCCAGCACCCCGGGTTTATCCTTGACGATCAGGCGCAGGTAGTACTTGCTGTGAATCTGCCCAATAGGGCATATCTTCCTGTCCAGAAAACAGGTACAGGCAAACCTGCCGGTGCTGCCGCTTTCCAAGTTGCGAACAATTTCCATAACGTCCCCGAAGACGGCGCTGGCAGTCGGCATCTGCCCGGCGCCCTGCCCGTAAAACATGGTTTCACCAACAGCATTGCCCCGCACAAAAATAGCATTAAAGACGCCATTTACTGAGGCAAGCGGGTGTTCTTGGGGGAGAAAGGCAGGGTGCACCCGCACCTCGATATCCTCATTGTTATCTCTGGCGATGGCCAGCAGCTTGATAACATAGCCTAACTCCCTGGCATAGTTGATATCCTCCGGGGCAATTTTTGTAATCCCTTCGACAAAAACATCCTTAGTGGTAACCCGGGTGTTGAAAGCGATGGACGCTAGTATGGCTATCTTCCGGGCAGCATCATGGCCTTCAATATCGGCGGTGGGATCGGACTCGGCATAACCGGCTTCCTGTGCCGAGCGCAGCACCGACTGGAAATCTACGCTCTCTTCAGCCATCCGGGTAAGGATGTAGTTCGTGGTGCCGTTGACAATTCCGATCACTTCTTCAATTTTATTTGCTGAGAGGTTTTCTTTCAAGGCATGAATTATCGGAATGCCTCCGCCGACACTGGCTTCAAAATAGAAGTCCGCATTCCCGGCAGCAGCCGCCTCAAACAACTCTTTTCCGTAATCGGCAACAACATCCTTATTGGCGGTTACCACGTGCTTCCCGCGGCGGAGCGCATCAAGCATCCAGGTTCTCGCCGGCTCAATCCCACCAAGAAGCTCAATGACAACCTGAATGTCGTCATCCTCCAGGATGTCTTCGAAGCGATTCGTCAGCACCTCCGGAGGAATCCCCAAAAGCCGCGCCTTTTCGGGATTGCGCTCGAGGATTCTTTTTATCTCCACTCTCCTCCCGATCAATTGAAAAATGCGGGGCGCGTTTTCCTCCAGCAGCTTGACAACTCCCGATCCAACGGTACCTAGGCCTAGCAATCCGACACCGATAGCGTTGTTCATAGCATCATCTCTCCGATCGATTTGAGGGTAGAACACAATAACCGTTTTTTCGATGCGATACTGCCCAAGTCCTGCCTGGATCAAAAATAAAAAACGGTCAAATGACCGTTGTTCTGAAAAGTACGAACTAACTTTAAATAATGATGCAGATCAAGCCACCACTTCCTTCGTTGACAATCCGCTGCACAGTCTCCTGCAGCTTCGCCTGAGCGTTTTCCGGCATCCTGTGCAGTTTATTCTGAATCCCCTCCCGCACTAATTCATGTAATGATTTACCAAAAATGTCCCGCTGCCAGATCTTTTGAGGATCATCCTCGAACTCTTCGAGCAGATAACGCACTAGCTCCTCACACTGCTTCTCAGTCCCTATAATCGGGGTGATTTCCGTCGTGATGTCCGCCCTGATAATGTGAAGAGAGGGAGCGCTCGCCTTGAGCTTAACTCCAAAGCGGTTACCTTGGCGGATCAGTTCAGGTTCTTCCAGAATCATCTCATCTAAACTGGGAGCAACAACCCCGTAGCCGAGCTCACGCACCTCTTCCAGAGCCGGGGCGATTTTTTCCATTTCATTTCTGGCTTTGGCGAGATCTCGCATCAAGCGGAGAATATCCTGATCCCCAGCAACCGATAGACCGCTGACCTCCTCAAGAACCCTGTAAAACAGTCCCTCTTCCACTCGAACCTCGATGTCGGCAACCCCTGTTCCCAGATTCATCTCCTGGAGCACGGCTGTGCTGACATGCTCATTTTCCCTGATCTTCTCAACTGCCAGATCGATATCCCGGAGCCTGCTGACACTGCTGACGGCATCCTGGATCGTTTGTTCGAATTCGGTGCGCAGCCAGTAGTTCTGGTCGAGTTCTTCAAGCCAGAGCGGCAGTTTAACGTTAACTTCTTGGACAGGAAATTCATACAGCGACTCCTGGAGAATATTGAGGAGATCATCGGTGGACATCTCGCTGCAGTTCATGGCCAGCACTGGGAGGTCGTACTTCTCTTCCAGTTCGTGCACCAGTTCCTGCGTTTCCGGGGCTTCCGGATAAACGGAATTGAGAATCACCACAAAAGGTTTTCCCAGTTCCTTGAGCTCCCCGATCACCCGCTCCTCAGCTTCCAGGTAATTCTCCCGGGGAATATCTGTAATCGAACCGTCGGTTGTGACTACTATCCCGATCGTAGAATGATCGGTAATTACCTTTCGCGTCCCCATTTCTGCTGCTTCCTGAAAAGGAATCGCCTGCTCAAACCAAGGCGTTTTCACCATTCGCGGGCTGCCTTCCTCTTCGACATATCCCAGGGCGCCGTCGACTGTGTAACCGACACAATCAACCATCCTAACCTTCATTTTGAGGCCGTCCCGGATTACAATATCCACCGCTTCTTGGGGAATGAACTTCGGCTCAACTGTCATCACCATCCTGCCGGCACCGCTTTGCGGCAGCTCGTCTGTAGCCCTCTCCTTATCCGCGGGATTCGCTATGTTGGGTAGCACCAGCAATTCCATGAAACGCTTAATAAAAGTTGATTTACCGGTTCTCACGGGCCCGACCACACCAAGGTAAATATCCCCACCGGTTCTCTCGACAATATCCCGGAAGATATTGACGTTCTCCATCTCCATGGGCAACCCCCTCCCTATTCTTTTTTATGCAAAACGCCACTTTTTCATGCCTTTTAACTGCCATTTTTTAAATACGTCCGAAAATAGCAGTTCCTTCCTGTTGCTATAATTATATGCCAGGCGTTAACTGGTATTACCAGAAAGGATAATCGAGTAAGATATCGTTATCGAAGATCCAGCTTGCCTTCTCCGTCCGATCTGGTTGCTCATCTGACTGGCTTTCCCCGACCCCTGCCTTGCAGATTGTCTTCCTGCCGGTGGCAGTTAGGTATCGTCGATTCCCTTCAACCCAGTGGATCTGAGAAGGTGCCCGGCGAATTAAAAAAAGCGGCTGTTGACCGCTTTTTTCCGCCTCCGACTAAAGTGGAATGGAATTCAGTACCCTATTCTTTGAAAGAATGTCTCTTCAACCTCATGGCGTTTCGATCTAGTCATGAGATGGGAAACGGCCGCATCCGGCGGGAGCCCTTCAAAAAGCACCTGGTACGTTTTTTCGGTAATGGGCATTTCGATCTGGTAACTGAGAGCAATTCTTCGGGCTACAGCGGTGGTATGCACACCTTCCACAACCATCCCCACCCTTTCCAGCGCCTCCTGCAGGGAGTAGCCCTGCCCGATCAAAAGGCCGGCCCGGCGATTTCTGCTGTGCCTGCTCATTGCCGTAACGACGAGGTCCCCCATCCCCGTAAGCCCCAGGAATGTCAGGGGATTTGCCCCCAGCTTCACTCCCAGCCGGGCAATTTCCGTCAGACCGCGGGTAATCAGGGCGGCCTTCGTATTATCCCCATATCCAAGGCCCTCAGCGATCCCCGCTCCCAGCGCGATAATATTTTTCAATGCTCCCCCCAACTCCACTCCGACGAGATCGAGGCTGGTGTAAACGCGCAGGGTTGGAGACATAAAAACGTCCTGCAGGTACTCGGCAGCCTCCCGGGAATGACTTGCAGCGACTACCGCCGTAGGAATACCGCGCCCTACCTCCTCTGCATGGCTGGGCCCGGAAAGCACCACCAGCCTGTTTTTGTATTGCGGCAGCTCTTCGATAAAAACCTGAGAAAGCCGCAAACAGGTGCTGTTTTCTAAGCCTTTGGCCGTATTCACGAGAAAACAATCGCCCTTTAATAACGGTTTTGTTTTCTTAATAACCTCTCTGATGCTCTGAGAAGGAACAGCAAAGACAATTATCTTTGCTTCCTCCAGAAGCAGGGGCAGTTCTGACATCACTTCAATGGAGGAAGGCAGAGTCACCCCTGGTAGGTATTTTGCATTCTCCCTCTTGGCTGCAATCTCTCGTGCGAAATCCGGATTGCGCGCCCACAATCTTACCCGATAGTGATTGGAAGCCAGATGTACAGCCAGCGCCGTTCCCCAGCTCCCGGCCCCTAATACGGCTATAACCTCCTGCACAGCTTCCTCTCCCCCGTCAACTTCGTGACCCGTATTCTCTATCGAAAACGAATTCTGGGCTCAGTTCCTTTTTGCAGGCGCCGGATATTGGGAAGGTGCCTGTAGACGACGATCAGCGGCGCAGGAATGGCAAAAAGATAATAGAGAGGAGGCACTTTGAAGAAAAAAGCGATCAGCGGTACAAAGAGAGCGGCAAAGATTGATGCCAGGGAAACATAACCGGTGATCAGGACAACCGCCAGCCAGATGACTAGAGCGACGGCAACCACGCCGGGCATGAGGGCCAGCACGACACCTGCGCCGGTCGCAACGCCACGCCCACCGCGAAATCCGAGAAATAGCGACCAGTTGTGCCCCGCCATGGTGGCTAATCCGGCCATCACCGCCCAGGCGGGGCCGAAGAAGTGGTTTATTATCAGTACGGGGAAAAAACCCTTGGCAGCATCGCAGAGAAGTACCAGCAGTCCTACCCGGGGGCCCAAAACCCGGAAAGCATTGGTGGCACCGATGTTGCCGCTTCCATAGCGGCGGATATCAACCCGGTATTTTCTCCCGACCAGGTAACCGCAGGGTATGGATCCGATCAAATAACTTCCTAGCAGTAGCAAAACCTGCAATTTTTCTCACCCCTGTTCATTTTTCAGAAGAACGTTTCCTCGCTCGAAAGACCAACCGTACCGGTGTCCCTTCAAATCCGTATGCCTGCCGCAGCTGTCTTTCCAGGTACCTCTTGTAGGATGAACGAACCAGCTCCGGATTGTTGACAAAAAAAGCGATAACAGGAGGCCTGGAGCCGACTTGAGTTGCATAATAAAACTTCAATCCATGCTTCCCAGATCCCGGAGGAGGGTTCAGATAAACCGCTTCCTGCAGCCAGGAGTTCAGGTTGCCCGTAGTGATCCACCTGCTCCGCTCCTTTTGAACGGCATCCACTTTCTCCATTATTTTATCCACACCCTGGCCAGTCTGAGCGGAAACAAAATGCACTGGCGCATAATCGATAAAATCCAACTCTGCACGCACATAAGCCTCAAAATCCCGCCGGAAAACATTCATATTTGCGTGTAAATCCCATTTATTGATTACTATTATAACCCCTTTTCCGCTTTCTTCAACATATCCGGCGATTTTCTTATCCTGCTCTACCACACCAGCGCCAGTGTCGAGGACGAGGAGAACCACATCGGCACGGTCGACGGAGCGCAGGGCGCGCACAACACCATAGTATTCAATCCCTCTTTTAAGACGGCTGCGCTTCATGATGCCGGCAGTATCGATCAGAATGTAGCGGCGGCCGTCTCTTTCAAAACTGGTATCGATGGCATCACGGGTGGTCCCTGCAATATCACTAACAATCATCCGTTCGTCACGGAGCAGGGCGTTGACCAGGGTGGATTTTCCAACATTAGGACGGCCGACGATGGCCACCCGCACCCCTTCCTCTTTCTCCTCTTCCCGGCCCTCCGGGAGCAGCTCAACAATTCTGTCCAAGAGTTCATCGATATTCAGGCCGTGCAATCCGGAAATGGGAACGGGTTCCCCCAACCCTAACCGGTAGAACTCGTAGAAGTCTTGCTCCCGGAAGTTGTCCACCTTATTGACGGCAACAATTGTTCTGCTTTTGGCTTTGAGGAGTTCCTGAGCAATTCTCTCATCTTCCACGAGAGGTCCGACCCTGGCATCAACCATAAAAACCACCACATCGGCTTCGGCCAGCGCCTTCCCGACCTGTTTCTCAACATCTCGTCGGAATTCCGGGTCTTCCAGGAAAAGGCCGCCGGTATCGATAAGAGTAAACTTCCTGTTGTCCCACTCCACATCACCATAGAGGCGATCCCGGGTAACCCCTGGCTGATCGTCCACGATAGCCGTCCGCCTTCCGGTCAGCCGATTAAACAGCGTAGATTTTCCCACATTGGGTCTCCCTACCAGAGCAACGATAGGTTTGCCCACCTCTCATCCCACCTTTTTTCCGCAGAGAAAATTAACCAGAGCGGCAGCCTGAGGCTCAACGAAGTGGAGAGAGCAGCCGGTTTCTCGCTCGACGTCAGAAACAGACATACCGTCCAGGAATAAGGAAGTGCCCTGGCGCAGCACGCTACACGGCACCAGAACATCTTCTCCCGCTGCATTCCGCAGGCCCCAAAGAAGGTCCCTGCCGGTCAGCAAACCGGTAACATTGATATGAGGCCCAAAAAATGTATTCGGAATAGCGATAATCCTAAGATCCATCCTTTGAATCAGGTTTAGGCGATCCACCAGCGGCCTTATTACTTCAGCCCCTGCACGGGAGGTGGCAATCAAGAAGCGGCGGGAAGCAGCTAATTTTTTCGGGAGCGATGGAAGAAGTCGCCGGAACTCCTCCCTTAAAAGGCGCGCCATGCCTATCCCGTTTTCCAGTTGGGGGAAATCATCGTAATGAGAGTACGGAGGAAAGGGAAGCCTCGCCTTCAGATAAAATTCATCTGCCAGGTAGACGAAAGATCTCCCCGTTCTTTTCCGAAACGCAGTCTGATAGGAGTAGCAATCGGCGATCAGCCTCCGGCATTCCACCCCTATCGGCGAACGCAGAGAAGGCAGCTGTCCGCGAAACTTCGTCAGGCCGACCGGTACTATTCCAATCGAGCGCACCTGCGGTTGAAAGGCTGCCAGATCCCCGATAGTCCGCTCCAGCTCCTTGCCGTCGTTCCAGCCGGGGCAGAGAACGATCTGAATGTGCATGTTGACGCCTGCGGCTGCAAGAGTGGCGATCTTATCCAGAACAGGAGCCTTTCTTTTTAGACCGAGCATCATTCCCCTCAGATGGGGATTTGTCGTATGGACGGACAGGTACAGGGGGCTCAGCTTAAACCGAAGGATCCGGGTGAGATCTTGGTCTCTCAAATTAGTAAGAGTGATGAAGTTTCCGTGCAAGAAAGAAAGCCTGTAGTCATCATCTTTAACATAAAGCGTTTCCCGCAGTCCCGGTGGGAGCTGGTCGATAAAACAAAAGATACACCTGTTGCGACAGCGCTTGATGCCATCAAAGCAGTCGTTTTCAAAAACGAGCCCCAGATCGGAATCATATTCCTTGGCTACCGTGATCTTCGTCACAGTGCCGTTGCTCTTTCTAAAGCTCAATCTGAGTTTTTCCCCTGCAATAAGATAGCGGTAGGCGATTAAATCGCGGGGACGAACCCCGTTAACAGAAAGAAGATAATCCCCTTTTTTGATGCCCCAGGATGCCGCAGGGGTACCAGCAATTATGCCGCTTATCGGTATGCCTGTTCGATCGTAGCGCTCCATCTGCTGTTAGCTCCGTTTTAATACCATTATCATAAAGGGGAGGTTGTTAGTCAAGAATCCCCTCTTTTATGGCGAGCTTGATTCTCAAGCTTTCCCGCAGGCAATAATCAAGAGAAAGCGACAGAATTGCCCTTGTTAAGAGGCGCAGCATTCTGAACATCCCGGGCAGCAAGAACAGCCGGCAGGTGAGCCTCAAAAATACCGGTGTTCCGCTGCTCTCAGCAATCATCAGGTAGTTCTGGGGTATCGCAATAAGAAAACGCATTTCTCGCATTATGCGGGAAAGGATCTGCGGCTCCCTTCCGGCCCCCAGCAAGTAGACATCATAACCGGCGGTTTTACCAACAAAGTACACCTCTCCCAATTTACCGGTAAATTGGCTCTTTAATAAAAAGAATCTGTCCAACAGAACATCCTCTGGTAGCCCGGGCTGCAGGTGAAGCATTGCAGTCAAAACGGCAAGCGGGTCTTTTTCAGGGCATATGTAGAAAAGAGCGCGGCGCTGCGGCAAAGATACTTCCTCGCCATTGACCGCTGTCGCTTGGCCTTCTCTAATGTCTTCCTGAACCTTTTCGACGAGCCGCAAAAGATATGAATAGGCAAGGCGCGTGCCCAACAGGACCAGGGGACGCCCCAGGGAGGCGGCCCTCAAACCGCGGGAAAGAAATCCCCCCACAATCATCAGGAGATTGATCGGTTTTGTCGTGTCTACCAGACAAATTCTGTTTTCGCAGCCGAATATTTTCGCCACTCTGTACAAATGGACGGATAGATCCCGCCCCGCCCTCCGTTTACCCAGCACAAATATTTCATTTCCACTGCGGTCACGGCCGATAAAACGGAAATGACCGTGAGTTATCGATTCCCTTCTGTCAAAATGGGGTACCTGCAGGAGTTCGTCCGCCCGTGCAGTCCTCTCCCTGGGAAGGATGCCGAGATGGATTCCCGCTGCTGTTACCGACGAGTGGGAACCACCGTAGCAGTGATAGACTATTCTGGCCATACCCGGCATCTAGTGGCTGACAACGATCGACACCCCATTTCCCAGGTCATGGACCATCCCACCCAATACCTTGCTCAAATAAAGTGCCAGCTTTTCCTGCTCTTCAGGAGTGCGCGCCACGAAAATGGGAGCTCCTCCGGCCACTATCGCGGGTTCCGTCGTTATGACGGCCAGGATCGTTTTTATCAATGCGGTTCTCAGCGCTACATCACCTCAATCGGAAGCAATCCGTCCCGCCCTGCTGGCCAGAGGCTTCCGCGAAGCGCTCTCGAGCACGGGCGTGCGCTCGATTATATTCCTCAAGCATTCGAAATCCTTTTCTAAAGGAAGTATAAATACCCCTACAGCTCCCGTGTCGATGTCTTTGCGCGCCAGAGGGGTGAAATCCAGCTCATCGATCTCTCTTTTCGTGCCCAGCAGAGCTGCGGCCGTATGCAGGATCGCCTGCCGCTGCCCGATGTTATGCAGTACCGCCCTCCCGTTGTCATCTTTGGGCTTAATAATCACACCCATCCCCTCCGCCAGAATCTTTTCTCTCGTTGCGCTCAGACCAATATTCATAATAAAGATATCGTCCACCATCAGAAGAGGGCCTTGAAAGTGGAGTTTGCCCGGAACGACCTCGGCAATGTCGCCGACAAGTTGACCTGTTTTCAACACTTGAGTGACCAGAATAATCACAACCGTAGCTGCCATCGCTGCATACCATCCCAACCAGATGAAAAAACCACTGACAATGACAGAAGTGATAATCGTCAGGTAATTGCGGGCCTCAAATGTTCTGGCGATCCCCTCGATATAATCAACCCCTCTCGGGACGAGCTCCGTTTCGTCGAGCTTCGTCAGGGTCTCCCTCTCCATATTCCGGACATTGCGAAACTGTTCGGCTGCCAAAGCAAGAAAGGTGACGGCGGTATACTCCTTCGACAACAAAGCCGGGATCAGGACCGCACCTATTAAGGCTGCGATAAAACCGAGGGCGAGGTGAGTTATTACATCATGGGGATAGGTAGGATACTGCCTGTAATCTACACGCAGCATGAATATCCTGGCCAGGACGCCGGCAGCTAATCCTGCGACGATGCTCCACTGGTACGGCATTCTTCTTCCACCGTCATTGTTTTGATTTGATCCGGAAGAAAACATCACGGACCCGGCTCAAGGATTCCCCTACTTTCAGGCGAGAGATGAAGTCGCGGATCTGGTACCAGGATTTCTCCAGACTTCCGGTGTTAATGTACAGGTAACCGCCAACGGCACCAGCTACGAGGAACAGCGCCCAGAAAAGCGCCTTCCAGGAACCCTTGTTCTCCGGGACGGGAGGAGCAGGAGCGCCCGGTTGCCGGGGCTCTACCCCTAAAACCTCAGGAAGCGCCTCGGCGAAGAAGGCAACACCCCTCTCCGCTGCATCCCGACTGTTGGTATGAGAACCCACTTCGATTAACAGAGAATTAGGCGCCAGATCCTGATTGAAGTCGCTGGCGACGAGCAGGATGCCTTTGACCAAGCCGGGATGGGTCCGGTCTAAAACCCTTTTTATTCTTTTGGCAAAATCGAGATTGGCACTCAAATTGGGATTAGTTCTTCCTAGCACAAATTTTACTTGGGTAACCTCTTGTCCTTTGACACTGGCGGCATAAACCTCCGGTGGTGTGGCATCCCGGTGAACATCAAAGAGCGCCTGAGGCCTTTTCTGGAGCAGCTCCACTGCTGTACGCCGGGAGCGATAGTAAGAATTGATGTCATGAGGGTCATGAGGGCGCTTACTGTGATAAACCTCAAACCCCAGGTGGCGCAATTTCTTCGCAAAGGCTTCACCCACTTTTAAGATTCCGCCATTGGCGTAAATGCTGTCGGTTCCATCAGTGGGAACATAGGACTCATCGCTGTGGGTGTGGTAAATACCAACACCATTACTTTTCTGAGCCGTCATCAACTGCAGCCAGAGGAACCCCCAAAAGCCGGCCGCCGCTTTCTCATCTTTTTCCCTTCCGATCAGCTGCGCCCGAGCAATGTTCCCTTTGACTTCGGTGATCCGGTAGCGCAGATTGTCCGCGGTGATGAATTCATCCCCTTTGCTGAGAATGATCGCGGTGCAGTGAATTTTTTGGTTGCGCTCATCGACAATGGTGTAATATCCGCCATCCCTCCGCTCGGTCTCGGCTGTCGTGGCCGCAGAGGCCTCATCAGCCAGGGCAACCGCACAGCAAGTGATGAGCAAAAACAACCCAAAAGTAGCAATAGAAAAGCTAATTCTCCTTCTCCGGATCACCCGATTCACCCCCTCCATCCTTTTTATTTTTAACGGGCAGAGGTTTTAAATGCTTGAGCAGAGCCTGCGCCCTTCCCCTTTCCACAGGACCTCCCTGCAGGCGCTCCCTGGTTTCCCCGATGAACTCTGCCAGTAGAACGGCCAGCAGACCGGCAATGACGATGGCGTCAAAAGCTCCCCCTCCCCCAATTACCACGGCACCGGGGATGCGTGAGATGAGCATCCGCAAATAGGTTATCAAATCGAAGAGAAGTATTCCCATTGTAGCTGCGATAAAAGCGCTCCGGCGCGATCTGCCTACCAGATAGGCAACTACCCCCCCGACAAGAGGGTAAAGATAAAGGGGATCCATGAACATCGTTTCCGGTTCGGCTTTAAGGAATAAGCCCGCTAAATAAATGGCAACCGCAGTAGCAACCACTCCTGCCAAAGCCCGCGCCCTTTCCAGGTTTGTAGTGTCCGTCATCAAATAGCCTGCCAGGACGATGGGAACTACCCCTCCCCCTATGTTGAGCGAAGCTTCCAGCCGCGCCCAACCCGGCAGGGGGATATTGATAAAGCTGCCTACGATAATGGCGGCAATCGCGCCCAGAGCTGCCCTGTCCGACAGCCTCAATTTATCCAGCACCCGTTGGGCCACACCAAAATAAATAAGCAGGGAGATAATAAGCAAGATAATCGTTCCAAACGGTATGCGCAACAAACTATCTGCACTCTCCTTTTGAGGCTTTTTCTAAAACCGGTTTTTCAGAATCTGGTATATCATGTCAACCAGCCTGCAATCCTTCCTTCTTTTCTAAAATGTCACCTGATAACTGAAACAATACCTGTTAAGATCAACCACTTGAGGAAATAAAAAAAGCCCGATTGATGCTATCGGGCTTTGGGTACGAGGCTTTTAAGCTTACGATCTCTGCTCCATTTCCATTGCCAATCTGTAGTCATCCCTGGTGTTGATATTAAAAAAGTTCCTCTTGCCTCCGTACGCCAGCAAATCCTCTTCGGGGATATATTTAACATTAACCAGAGGGTAGAATGACTTCACCTGATATTTTCCTGCCGCAAGGCAGTTCTCTATGGGTCCCAGGCAGGATTTTCTGTAAACAGCAGTCAGGGGCTCAGGGTAACCTTCCACCACAGGAACGATCACATCATCGCCAGGCTCTGCCCGCCGGACCAGATAGGCGATCAATTCCCTCTTGATAAACGGCATATCGCAGGCAACAACAAAATTAAGATCGAAAGGAGATGACACAAGTCCTGCATGAATCCCGCTTAACGGGCCCCTCCCCGGAATAATGTCGGAAATCAGGTCGACATCCAGGCTTCTATATTCGTCAGGGGTATTTGTTACAAGAATTATTTTCGAAAAAACAGCTTTGAACTCGGAGACGATTCTGTCGATCAGCCTTTGGGAAGCGATCTCCGCCAGCGCCTTATTGCTGCGGAAGCGCGAGCACTTTCCTCCGGCCAGAATTACCCCTGAAGCCCTCATGCCACTCCCTCTTAAGAATGAGGCATCGGCACCGGGTTAGGCGCGTACTTCCCACAGCCGTACTTCTTGGCCTGAACACAGTTGCTGGCAACATTACAGCCGGGGTTATATTTTTGGGTAATCTTCACATAATTAAACCTGCCGAACAGCTGCTTCAGCTCTCTTTCTCCGCAGTGAGGACAGGCAACTTGCTCCCTTTCCTTGATGCTGACCAACTTCGTAAACTCCTCACCGCACTTTTTACAGGCGAAACTGTAGACCGGCATTATTACCCCCTCCAGTCTGGCTAAAAATTAATCGGCTCTGGTGAGCAGGTCCCCGAAAACCTCCCCCAAATTAACACCGACTCCCGCACTGGCCGGCTGAGACTTCTCTTCTTCTTGCGTGTTCCCCCTCGGTTCGTTTTTATCAGAACGGGCATCTTTAATGCTCAAACTGATCCTCTGGTCCTGCTTGTTAATGTCCAGTATCTTTACCTGTATCTGTTCACCGACGGCAACGATATCCTCCGGTTTTTCAACATGATAGTCCGCCATGCGGGAAATGTGGACTAAACCCTCCACACCGGGCTCGAGTTCCACGAAAGCCCCAAAAGAGACCAGGCGAACGACCGTGCCGGTAACGATCTCCCCTACCTGGTAGCGTTCATCCACCGTATCCCACGGGTTGCCCTGTACCTGTTTGAGGCTGAGGGAAATCCTTTTTCTCTCCTTGTCCACGGAAAGCACATAAACCTCAATCTCGTCCCCTTCCTGAACGACATCCGAAGGATGTTTAACGCGCCCCCAGGAAAGCTCGGATATATGCAGCAAGCCGTCAACCCCTCCGAGATCCACAAAGGCACCAAAATTGGTTAAGTGCCGGACCGTACCCTTTCTTATCTGGTCTGGCTCGATGGTTTCCCAAAGTCTTCTCTGGGCCTCCAGATGCTCTTCCTGTAATATCGCTTTTTGGGAAAGCACAACCTTTGCTTTATTGCGATCAAACTCGATAACCCGCAACCGCAGGGTCTTACCAAGGTACTTTTCCAGGTCTCCGACATAACCGCGCTCGATGAGGGATGCCGGTACAAATCCCCGAATTCCGAGGACATCAACGAGGAGCCCACCCTTTACCACACGGACAACTTCTCCCGCCAGCTCTGTTTTCTCAGCCAGCGCCTTTTCGAGAAAATCCAGAGCTTTAATGCGATCCGCCCGCTTCTTGGAGAGAAGGAGTTGCCCTTCGTCATTATCCACGCGCAAGACGTAGACATCAAGGACATCCCCCACTTTGATCTCCTCTATTGGATTGCCGGTGTTTTTCAACGACAACTCCTGGCGGGGGATAACTCCCTCCGATTTGCCTCCGATGTCCAGCAGAACCTCATCATCGCGCACCTGCACAACCGAACCGCTGATGATGTCCCCTTGTTGGATCTGGCGGGGAGTTCCCAAATCCAGGTTCATCATCTCCTCCTGCCCCGGCTCATGTTGTTCCTGGCCGGTAGGGGGATTTTCCTCGGTTGCGCTTTGCGGGGTGGTATCGCTGACAGCCTCTACCTCGCCCCCTTGTGCTTTTTCCATCTCTTCGTCAAACATCGCCATACTTTCAATAACCTCCTCAATTATCCAATCTGGGGTCGAGGCCCCAGCAGTTACCCCGATCAGGTGCGCGCCCCGCACCAACTCCATATCCACATTCGCCTTTAAATCCGCAACACTTTCTATATGATAGGTTCTGGTAAACCTGCGGCAGATTTCGGCCAGCTGATTGGTATTGGCGCTGTCTCTACCACCTATGACGATCATCACATCTGCCCGTTGTGCAATCGCTGCTGCCTCCTCTTGACGAGCCTGGCTGGCGTGGCAGATCGTGTCGAATACTCGCAACTCCTGAGTCTTTCCCAACAAAGACCTGGCAACAGCAAAATAATGAGAGCGGTTCTGGGTGGTCTGGGCAAGTAGACCGACCTTAGCAGTAACTTTAAGGGAGTTTAAATCCTCCATCCCCTGTACCACGATCGCCCCTGCCCCTGCCCAACCGAGGATCCCTCGAACCTCAGGGTGATCGACCTGCCCCACAATCACCACCAGATAACCTTCACGGACCAGCTCTGCTGCTTGGTTCTGAATTCTTCGAACGAAGGGACAGGTTGCGTCAATGATCTCAATCCCTTGTTCCTGCGCCTGTTGAAAGACCTCGGGGGCGGCTCCGTGCGACCTGATGATAACCGGCCTTCCCGCCGCCTTGCCCAGGTCGTCAATGATTTCAACCCCTTTTTTCCGTAGGGAATCCACGACCTGAGGATTATGGATAAGGGGGCCGAAGGAACATATCTGGCAACCATCAAGCAGCGCCTTTTCGACGAGATCGAGAGCTCTTCTCACCCCAAAGCAAAAGCCAGCGCTTTTGGCACGAATAATTTTCCCTTCGCTCATCCTATCCCTTTCTTCTCTTTTATAGTGTTTTCGGCAGGCGAGAAAAGATTCCTGCTAATTTGAGCCGAAGAACTAAATAATTCTCGAATCTTTTCCATCATCAAAAAGGCAACCTGCTGGTAGTCCCGCCTGTCTTGCCCCCTCAGATCCAGAAGGGGGCCAATTCTAACCCGAAATTTCCTGAAACAACCCCGGCTGAAGATGTGATCGGTTCCCAGAAGAGCCACCGGGCAGACAGGGGCTCCGCTCTTCAAGGCAAGGTAGGCGGCACCTGAGTTCGGCGCAAGGAGTTCACCCGACTTACTGCGCGTCCCTTCCGGAAAAATGCAAACAACCTTGCCGTTTTCCAACAGCTCCAGAGCCCTCCTGATGGCAGCCCGATCGACCCGTTGGCGGTCAACGGGGAAAGCTCCGAGTGCCTTAATGATTAAAGAAAGAACCGGTATCTTAAAAAGTTCTTGCTTGGCCATAAAGTGCACTTGACGCTTCAAGGCACTTCCTACGACTATCGGGTCCCAGTTGCTGATGTGATTGGCAATGATAAGAACAGGGCCTTTCTCCGGTACGTTCTGCAATCCTTCGATCTCCCACCGGCAAAGGAAAGTAAACAAGATGCGGAAAAGACCGCGACAGAGTCGATAAAACATAAAGCTATACCCCTCGACAAATCCTCAGCATTTTGGCGACCACCTCTTCCACCGTCAGGCTGGTACAATCGATTACCACAGCATCAGATGCCGGCTTCAAAGGAGCAATTTCTCTCTTGAGATCCATTTCGTCACGATAATTCATTTCCCGCCGTAATTCCTCTTTTGTAAAATGCCGGCCGTCGGCGAGCAGTTCTTTTTCCCGGCGCGCCAGCCTGACGTCAGGGGCGGCGGTCAGAAAGAACTTATATTCACTATCGGGCAAAACGACGGTACCGATATCCCGTCCTTCCATCACCACCCCTCCCTTGCGGGCAAAAAGGCGCTGACAGCGAACAAGGTGTTCGCGCACTCCGCGAAGGGCTGCGATCTCAGCCACCCTTCGAGAAACTTCGGGCTCCCGCAGGTAAGGCGTAACTTCCTCCCCATTGCACCAGAGATCGACCACACCCTTCGGCAGGAAACGGACAAGGGAAAATCGAAGTCCTTGAGTGAAGGCGGTGACGGCCGACTCGTCGGCCGGGTCAATCCCGGATTTAAGCACGAGATATGTTACGGCCCGATACATGGCACCCGTATCCACATACAGTAACCCCAGTTTTTGCGCCAGTTTTCTGGCAACAGTGCTCTTTCCGGAACCGGCAGGCCCGTCGATGGCAATATTAAAACCAGGAGGCACTTCTTTCACTCCCGTCTCATTCTAACACAAGATGATCCGCGTGACTAGCTTTCCGTTTCTACCACCGCACCCAGCGATCTCAAGAGTGTGGCAAAACCGGGAAAAGAAACATCGACACAGTCACAGTCCTCTATCGTTGTTTCCCCTCCAGCTAACAGCCCCGCCACCGCTAAAGCCATGGCAATCCTGTGGTCCCCCCAGGAATGCACCCGGGCACCTTTTAGAGCTCCTTTACCTTCTATCACCAAACCGTCAGGTCTTTCCTCCAGGCATGCTCCCATTTTCCCCAGTTCGCGGGCAATGGCCTGCAACCGGTCGGTCTCTTTAAAACGCAGCTCTTCGGCATTCCTGATCTCGGTTTTGCCCTCTGCCGCCGCTGCTGCAACGGCCAGAACGGGAATCTCATCGATCACCCGCGGCAGAAGAGCGCCCTCAATAATAGTTCCGCAAAGGCCGTGAGACCGGACCCTGAGGTCGGCTACCGGCTCTCCATTCCAGTCCCGCCGGTTGGTGACTTCGATCTGAGCCCCCATCCTCTCCATCACCTCGAGAATCCCAATGCGGGTTGGATTGATTCCCACATCTTCGATCACGACCTCACAATCAGGCAAAATGCTGGCCGCCACGATCACAAACGCCGCTGCCGAAATGTCCCCGGGCACCCGGATCCGTCTGCCCTGTAGGGGCTGACCCCCCTGCAGGCGCACAGCAAGTCCATCGACTTCGATTAGAGCACCGAACGACTTCAGCATTCTTTCGGTATGATCCCTGCTTTTCTGAGGTTGGATCACGCAGGTCGTTCCAGGCGCGTTCAAACCCGCCAAGAGAATTGCCGATTTCACCTGGGCGCTAGCTACAGGAAGATTGTAAGCGATCGGCTTTAAGGAGGAGCACCCTTTAACGGCCAGAGGTGCCCTGGTATCACCGGCGCGCCCATGAATTTCCGCCCCCATCATGACCAGAGGCTTGACAACGCGGCCCATCGGACGACCACGCAAAGAACGATCCCCCGTTAATACCGCAAAAAAGTCCTGGCCGGAGAGGGCACCAAGCAGCAGCCGCATGGTGGTTCCTGAGTTGCCGGCATCCAGAATGTCCTCCGGTTCCTTCAACCCCTTGAGCCCGCATCCCTTGACGCGGACCCCATTCTCTGTGCAGGTAACCTGCACTCCCAAAGACTCCAGGCAGCGCAGAGTGCTCAAACAATCGGCGCCAAAAAGATAATTGTCGATCTCGGTAGTCCCCTCGGCCAGCGCCCCGATTATGGCAGCACGATGAGAAATAGACTTATCCCCGGGAACCTTGCAGGTACCTGTAAGCCCCCGGCATGGCAAAACCCTGAGATTCATCTGCGGGCACCTCCTTATAAACCGGCTGCGAGGCAGTTGGGCAGGCACCTGTCCACCGCTTCGGCAACTTTTTTGACTTCCCCGACGAGAGCCCGGAAATTCTCCGGTGTCAGGGACTGCTGTCCGTCTGAAAGAGCATCGCAAGGGGATGGGTGAACTTCCAGCAACAATCCATCCGCACCCGCCGCCACGGCGGCTTTGGACATCGGAGGAACAAGCCACCATTTTCCCGTACCGTGGCTGGGATCGACAAACACCGGGAGATGAGAAAGGCGTTGGAGAACAGGAACAGCGCTCAAATCAAGGGTATTTCTGGTGAACCTCTCAAAGGTTTTAACTCCACGTTCACACAAGATAACCTTGCTGTTCCCTCCCAACAGGAGATATTCCGCAGCCATTAACCATTCCTCAATCTCCGCTGCCGGGCCGCGCTTGAGCAGAATCGGCTTGTCAACACTTGCAACCTCCCGCAGCAGAGGAAAGTTCTGCATATTGCGGGCTCCGATCTGCAGAATATCGGCGCAAGAGGCTACCAACGGCACAAGACGAGGATCCATCACCTCTGTAACGATCAGAAGGCCGGTTTGAGCACGGGCCTCATGTAGAATTGCCAGCCCTTCTTCAGCAAGGCCCTGAAAAGAATAGGGAGAGGTGCGGGGTTTGTAAACACCACCCCTTAAAAACGTAGCTCCCGCCTCTTTTACTGCATGGGCAATCTCCAGAAACTGAACCTTATCCTCAACAGCACAGGGCCCGGCAATCAGATGAATCTCCTTACCTCCAATAACCTGATCCCCCATCCTGATCAGGGTGTCTTCCCGTTTAAATTCCCGGCTTACGAGCTTGAAAGGAGGGAGGGGGGAGATCACCTTTTCTACACCAGGCATAATCTCGAGGGCCATATCCAAAATCTGAGGGCCGTCGCCGAACGCTTCAATAATAAAACCCCTGTTACCGCGAAAAAGACGTACGGTTAAACCTTTCTTGAGCAGTTTCGACCGTACGGCTTCCACTTCCTTCTCCGTTGCCTGGGGACTCATTACTACGATCAATCGCCCAACCCCCTCGCTAAGAAAAAGGAGCAAAAACAGAAAAATACTCCCCGCGGGAGTATCCCCCGAAAGCTCTCCATTCTCTTTCCTGCTCTGACCCGCTTATTCGGTTGCCGACCAGTAAACTGCATCTCTTCTGCGCCTTCTTCAGGTTATTTTAACATAACCGGGAAATGAGAGCAATAAAATGCTCACAGCTTAAAAAGAACCCCGCTGTGAGCCAACTTTTTTTGATAACACCCCACTTAATAACTGCTATTCAAGGGTGATTGCCTCTTCCGGGCACTCCTCTACACATGTTTCACACTCAGTGCAGTCATCCGGACGAGCCACCTTAGACTTGTCATCCTCAATTTCAAAAACTTCACTCGGGCAAACATCGGCGCAGGTGCCGCAACCCGTACACTTGTCAAGGTCTACTTTCGGCGGCATTGGCTTTTCTCCCCTCCCTCTTTATGAAAGATTAATGAAAACCATTTTCATAATAACAACGCCCAAAAAGAATTGTCAACCGCTTTTTTTCAAAACAAGTCCGGCCTGAGGGCAACAGCATCTCCTAGATAAACGTGCTTTACATCCTCCTGGGCGCAGGTCAGATAGGCATGTACGAGAACCCTCACACACCTGGGCAGAGAGCCGGGGACCGCGATTTCCGTCGTACAGAACAAAGGCACCTTTGTCCAACCAAGGGCGCGGGCACCTTCGGCAGGAAAAGCGGCATTCAAATCAGGTGTAACAGAAAAAATGATACTGATAATCCGCTCCGGCTCCAACAGATTCTCACGAGCTATTTTTTCGAGCAGCTGCCTCGTTGCAGTAATGATGGCCTCCGGGGTATTCTCGGCAACCGTGACTGCTCCCCGGATACCGCGCACCCAGTACTTTTCCATCAAAATCACCCAGAAGATCGCCTAAGATATGGCCCGGTGCCCCAGACCCACAGCCACCTCATCCAGATGCAAAAGGCCAATCCCAAAAAACACCGCTACGCTGACATGGTCTTGATAGCGGGCAATACCGATCTTTCCTCCCACATTAAACCCCACAGCCTTCATGCTGATCTGGTTGATAGCCTCTCTGGCAGCACCGGCAACGGCCCCTTCTTCGCTATGGGTTTCTCTGATCACACTTTCCCTTTTGGAGGCGACGACCGCCCGCTCGATGAACTTCTTGACCGAGCTGATGAATTCACCACCACAATCGACGGCTGCCGTCTTAATACCCTGCTCGAAAAAACGGGTTTTAAGCTCATTCTCTTCTTCCCTGCTTTGGGTAAGAGCCATTTTCAGAGCAACGGCGGCAACCTGCCTGCTTCCGTAGCCGCTCACTCTATGATCACCCCTTTAACGCTCAATCCACACCCTTCCCAAACTGACCCGGGAAGCATCGGTTGTCACTCGGTAATCCACAGGAGGCCAGAGTACCCCCATCGAAACGGCAGTTATCTGAAATACCAGCTGACAGTCATAAGTGCTGCCGTCAATCACGATCTCATCTCCTGAGCACACCTTAAGTGATACTTCCCCATCCTGAAAATCGGCAACCTCTCTGCCGTTTACAAGCACAACCGCTCGGGGGAGGGAAAAATAGCTGCACACCCTTATTTTCACCTCTCCCGTAGCGGTTGGCAGCGAAAAAGCCGCCGCTGATTCCCTCCCGGGCCAGGGAACACCTTCCAGCCTTTCGGCAAAGCTCAAATAGAAACGAACCGGTTCCTGCGTCAACAAAATCTGCAGGACAATCAGGAAAGAGAAAAAAAGCGCCAGAATAACCTTGAGCTTTTGTTCCCAATACTCCAGGCGGTCAAAGATGCTTTTCCCCACTTTAAACTAACCTCCGTTCTGGGAAAACTGTTTATTAACCATCTTTTACGCAGATACGGAGGTTTTTATGCAGGGACTGCCATCTTTCTCGAGCACCCAAAGGATCGGCAGCAGGGGCATCTGACTGCTATTTCCGACAGCGCCCTGACCGACAGACGTGCGCCTACCGAGCAACGCAGATTTTACTTAGAATTCAGGCGCCTTTCCAGGTAAAGGCGGTAATTGCGCAACTCCTCGTTGATTTTATAGATAATCCTCTCAACCTCATGCCTGTCCAGGCTGACCTCATCAGGGGAAATGACCTCTACTTTACGAAACTCATCCCGCAGGAGGAACGGTATTACATCTTCGATCGTGTCGGCCTCCATAGTGAATTCCACAGGTGCGTAGGCCACTTCCCGCCCGCTAGCTTCATCATAGAGCACGTAAATCTCTCCGTTGGTGTCGATCTCCTCAATCCGAACACCTTGCACGGGAATGTTGCGGAGCAGAATTGCCCTCTGTTCTCTGATTTCCTCGGCTACATCCTCCCCTTCTCTCCCTCGCGAGAAGAGCCGCCCCTGCTTCCCTTCCCCCCGGTAATCGAAGCGAACCCTCAACCGCAGCTTTTTTTCATTGCCATTACTCATAAAAGTCTATTCAGCCTCCCCAAATCGTGTACTTTTTCGCCTCAATTCGTCAGCGGGCATTAAAAATCCTCCCGTCACTAATATTCAATACCCCGTCGGCTGGAGATACCCTTTTGAAAGGGGTGCTTACGCAAGGTCATCTCCGTCACCAGATCTGCTCTGGCGATCACCTGTGGATGAGCATTGCGCCCGGTGAGAATCACCTCCACGAAATCGGGCTTCTTGTTCAGAAGAGCAAGCACCTCCTCCACGCTGATGTAATTCAAGTAGACGGCTTGATTGATCTCATCCAAAATGACGATATCGAACTCTCCCGAACAAATTGCTTCTTCCGCGGCCCGGTAAGCAAGGCGCGCCAGTTCATTGTATTCTTCTTCATTATCTGCCTTGCTCGGAAAGCATTCCCCGCAGCCCCGACACTTATCTTCCCCCTGTCTGATTTGAGCGCTGCGAGGGCAGGAAATTCCGTACTGGCGCACGACAAGATTGGGGTAAAGCCGCTGGGCAGCAAACAGCTCTCCCGAATAGGCACTTCCTTTTAAAAATTGAATGAAACAAACCTGAAAACCGTGCCCAATGGCACGTAGGGCCTGTCCGAGAGCCGCTGTTGTCTTCCCCTTGCTCTCTCCCGTATACACTTGAACAAGCCCCCTATCCAAGCGCGGTCTTCTCGGCACCGTGATCACCCTTTCGATAGTTTTGGACTATCCGTAAAACCGCTTGTTGATCGGGCAAAAAGAGCAGGCCTTGTTCACGCAATACCTCCACTATCTGCATAGCGGTTCCACCTGTATAGTCCCTTTCCGGTAATTGCCCGGGATTAATCAAAAAGCACTTCTTCCCTGACGCCAGCAAGGGCTCTAAAACCTTTAAATTGAGGATGTTCCCTCTCCCAAAAGGGATTTCCAGGAGAAAGATGAGATCCGCCCCCTCTGCCACCTTTAAATTGGAGTCATAGCTCTCAAGAGTTATCGGAGAAAAGGGCTTCTCCTCTACAATCTGCAGCCCGAGAGCCCGACCCACTTCCCAATCTGTATCTTTGATATTTAATACCCCTGCCGAAACCCGGCACCCCATCCTCGTCAGGCGACCCATCAGGTTGCTCCCAATCCCTCCCCCGCAGATCAGGTGAACATGAGGGTAATCCGCCTCCGGATTATCACCTGCGGCAGGAAGGAGCACTACCTGGGGAGCACCGGTTAGCGGGTGCCTGATCACCAGCACATCGGCGCCATAAACTTCTTTGATGATTTCCGGCGTCAGCACCTGATCCGGAGTTCCAGCAGCATAAACCTCACCCTCCCGCAGGACAATCAGCCGATCACTGTACTGAGCAGCCAGGTTCAGGTCATGGAAGACCCCGATTACGGTGACCCCTAGCTTATCATTCATCTCCTTCAACAGGTTCAGCACTTCCAGCTGAGCGTTGAGGTCAAGATGGGCCACCGGCTCATCCAGCAGTATTACCTGTGGATTCTGTGCCAGGGCGCGGGCAAGAACCACCCTCTGCCTCTCCCCACCGCTTAACTCCAGAATGCTGCGGTCCCTAAGATGCCAGCAATTGGCCGCTTCCATCGCCCGCCGAGCTATCCTCAGGTCCTCTTCACTTTCCCCGGAAAACCTCCCCAGATAGGGATGCCTCCCCATGAGTACTACCTCTAAAACCGAAAAGGGGAAATGGGCTTCCATTTCCTGGGGAACAACGGAAACATCTCTCGCATAGTCACGCCGGGATATTTTGTCCAGCCTTTCACCGCAATAATAGACAACCCCGCGCGTCGGCCTGAGGGTGGCCGCTATCGTTTTCAGCAGAGTGGATTTGCCGGCGGCATTCGGACCGATGATTCCGAGAAAACTCCCCGGAGGAACATCCAAGCTTACCCCCCGGAGGGCCTGTCGCGCTCCGTAACGAAATTCCACACCGTGAATCCTAAAAATCATGTCCATCTCGCCCTACTCCTTAGAAAAGGCAATTTACCAGCCCCTCGATGAGAACTGAACCAGAACGGAAGCGAAACAAAGAGAAGCAATCAGGCGCCGAAACAGCTTCCCCCGCTTTTGCGACTTCGCAAGAGATAGGCGAAAAAGGGCGCTCCCAAAAAGGCGGTGACTACACCTACCGGAAGTTCAACTGGAGCCACGATGGTGCGCGCTACTGTATCGGCCCAGATCAGGAAGAGCGCTCCTCCTAAAGCCGCAAAAGGCAACAAGATGCGGTGATCTGGTCCGACGACGAGCCTGACCAGGTGAGGCACGATCAACCCCACAAAACCGATCGTACCTCCCAGGGAAACGGCAATGCCCGTCAGCAGAGTTGCCAGCGTCAGGAGGAACCTTTTTGTCCTTTCAACGGATATCCCCAGTTGACCGGCCGTCTCATCACCAAAGGTCAAAATATTTAAGTCCCGGCCGAAAAAGCACACCAGAAGGATGCCGACAGCAAGGAAAGGCAAGGTGTAAATAAAATATTCACTGCTCCTCAGGGCCAGGCTTCCCATCAGCCAGTAGACAACCTGGTGAAGATTTTCCCCAGCCATAGTAAGCAAATACGAGAGCACGGCCGACATAAAGGAATTCATCACGACTCCGGCCAGAATCAGAGTTTCTACCGCCAGATAGCCGTTCATCAAGGCCAACTTGTAAACGATCATCACCGTCAACAAGGCGCCGATAAAAGCCGAAAAGGGCAGACTCGCTGCGCCGAAGACCGTTCCTTCTCCCCTGAGGATAACAAAAACAAGAGCCGCCCCTACCGCCGCCCCCGAAGAAACCCCAAGGGTATAGGGTTCTGCAAGAGGGTTGCGCAAGAGCCCTTGCAGAACGGCTCCGGCAACGGCTAGGGCTGCTCCGATAAAAACAGCCAGTATCACTCTAGGCAGCCGCAGTTGAAGAACAATCACATCCAGAGCGGTATCCGTCTTCACTTTAATTAAAGAAGACAGACCGGGGATGTGCGTCAGCAAGACCCTGCCGGTGTCCACAAAGGATATCGATGCACTGCCAATGGCCACGCTGCAAATAACGGAGATGAAAAGCAGCAGCAGAAGGGTCAACATTGCATAAATCTTGCGGTGTCTCCAGGCGCAGGAAGCCATGTTCATCACCTTAAGTTTTTCACTCAAATAAATCCGGGTAAAACGCTTCCGCAATAAGTTTTACAGCCTGTGCCGACCTAGGACCGGGTCTGTTGATCAGGTTAGGGTCAATTTTCGTAATCACCCTCCCTTCACGAACGGCCTTAATCTGCTCCCACCCGGGACGCTTGTTAATCACCTGCTCGACATCAACATAGTAACTGTCAGGAGCCAGGATGACATCGGGGTTCTTTTCAATAACAGACTCTGAGCTGTACATCTGGTACCCTTCAATTTCGGAGGCCACATTGATCCCCCCCGCCAGGCGCACCAATTCATCCACAAAGGTTTTGTTGCCTGCGGTAAAGAGGGGATCGGTGCCTACTTCGATAAAGACCCTCACCCGCTGCTCTTCAGGAATCCCGGCGATCTTTTCCTGCACCTCGGCGATCTCTTTCTTCATGTCGGCGATGATTTTCTCACCGACTTCTTCGGTTCCGGTTACCAGTGCTATCATTTCTATAGCCCTGTAAACACCTTCAATGCTTTCCGGCTCCACACAGAGAACGGGGATGTTCAATTTTCGCAACTTATCCACCATATTTTTGTTGAGAGTCCATTTGGCAACGACCAGATCGGGGTGCAGAGCCACGATCTCTTCAGAATTCCCCTGCAGATCCCCAATCCGGGCTTTTTCTTTGGCTTCCTCCGGGTAATCACAGTAAGTGGTCACACCGACCACCCGCTCCCCTGCTCCCAGAGCGAACAGGATCTCTGTATTGCTGGGGGCCAGAGAGATAATGCGCTGCGGCGGCTTATCCAGTATTAGTTCATAACCCGAGTCATCGCGTACAACGATTTTACCTGCCGGTGCAGCGGCATCCCCTTCTCCAGAGCTCCCCTTCTCCCGGCAGCCGCCAAACAAAACAAGCATACACCCCACGGCAAAAACCGCCGCCATCAGGATGGAGAACCTTTTCAAAGACATGGCTGTACCCTCCGAATTTTGCAACAATAACTGGCACTAATCTCAGATATTCACGATGGATAATAATTTCTCTTCTGCAGTTAAGATTCCTGCTTCCTTTTAGCCAGTTTCTTCAGTCTTTCCACCTCAATTCTGGAGAGGAATCTGTATTCGCCGGGACGCAACCCATGAAGACCAAGAAAGGCGATTCTGGTGCGCTTCAACTCGATGACCGGATGCCCAACATAACTGCACATTTTTCGTACCTGTCTCTTTTTGCCTTCTCGAATGCTGATTTCCAGCAGCGACCTGCCACCGGAAAGTACCGCCAGCAAACGCACCTTCGCCGGGGCTGACCTTCCCTCAGGAAGAGGCACCCCCCGGCGCATCTGCTGCAGTGCCGCCGAAGTGGGTTTTCCGGCCACAAGGGCGTGATAGGTTTTCCAGATCCCGTACCTCGGGTGCGTCATAAGCTCAGCCAGCTCGCCATCATTCGTTAAGATTATCAGCCCGCTTGTCATGTAGTCCAGTCTTCCCACCGGAAAAAGGCGAACCCCAGGCAGCTGTACGAGATCTGTTACCTTCGGCCTGCCCTGGGGGTCCCTGACCGTAGATACGTACCCTTTTGGCTTATAGAGAAGCACAGAGGTGTTTTCCCGGGGAAGAATTACTTCGCGGCCGTCTACGCAAATCCTGTTCACTCCCGGATCGACCTTCATTCCCAGTTCGGCTTTTTTTCCGTCAACAGTAACCCTGCCTTCCCGGATGAGCTCTTCACAAAAACGCCGCGCTCCTACTCCAGCTTTTGCCAGAACCTTCTGCAGCCGTTCGCCCGCGATCTTCCTTTCACCACCTTGATCCTCAGCAATTTAAGACATACTGGCCAGCCTAAGGGCCACCTCCTCCAGCTCCCCAGCCAGCCTACCCAACTGGGTTATGGTTGCTGCAACCTGTTCCGTAGCCGCGGCCTGCCCGGCACTAACTCCGGCAGTTTCACTGATTCCATCTATTATTTCCCCGACGGATTTTTCAATATTCTTTAGAATAACCCCTATTTGCTCCGCCGAGACGGCACTGTCCTCGGCGAGCTTCCTCACCTCATCTGCAACAACGGCGAAGCCTCGCCCGTGCTCACCGGCTCGCGCAGCCTCAATAGCCGCATTCAGCCCCAGAAGCTTAGTCTGGGTGGCCACCTTTTTAATGAAATTGAGCACCTCATCCGTATCCGTTACATAGTTTTTCGCTTTATCGGCGATACTCCCCAGCTTTTTCCCCTGAGAAGCCAGATTTTCGGCACCTCCGGCCAGCTCCTGGGCACTTGCCGCAATTTGCTTGACACTTTTGTTCATTTCATCAGTCATAGCAGCCAGTTGCTGTGCCCGACGATGCAGTTCATTGATCATCTCCTCCTTGGCTTCCACCATTATCATCATCAAGCGCGCTGCGGATGCGTCTATGATCTTGGTTTCCGGCTGCTTGTTCTCGTATAATAATTCCTGCACCTGGGGAACGCCTGTGGCTTCAATCACAATTTCCAGATCCGGCAGCTTTAATAAATCCAGACAATCCCTGAAAGTTTTAATCCCCAATTCACGTGCCAGCTTGATCCCTTGGGCATTGTCATCAATATCAGCAATCCCCACAACGGTTACCCCAGGCAACCCATAGGTGGCCGCCAGGATCGCCTTGCCACCTTTTCCTGCCCCAACGATACCGATATTCATTTTTTCCGCCCCCCCTCGGAATTACAGAAATATTTCGACATTATTCACTTCTTTCCTGCCATTTCCCGCTTTTATTACCGCGCTCTTGATAGCCGCCCCGTTGGCTTGGACGGCTTGAAAAAGAAACCATGAGTAAATCGTTCTTGAGTTAAGTTCTTTAGGGGTTAAAAAGCAGGTGACAGATAAAAAGGGAGGCAATAAGTCCGGTCAAGTCGGCAAGCAACCCCAGGGCCACAGCATGCCTGTAACGCCTGACGCCGACCGAGCCAAAATAGACCGTCAAAACAAAAAAAGTGGTATCCGTAGTCCCCTGCATTACAGAGGCCAGTCTGCCGGCAAAGGAATCGGGACCATATGTTCTGATGATTTCGGTGGCGATTCCCAGAGCGCTGCTTCCGGAAAGCGGTCTCATCAAGGCCAGAGTGAGAATATCGGGGGGAATCCCAAGCAGTCCGAGAAAAGGCGCCCCGATCCGGGCAAAGAGATCCATGGCGCCGGACTCGCGAAAAACCTTTATAGCAACAAACATGGCCACCAGGTAAGGGATGATTCTGACGGCGGTTTGAAAGCCTTCTGCCGCTCCCTTGATAAATGCTTCATAGACAGGAACACGGCGCACCCATCCCAGCACAAGAAACAGACATAAAAGAAAGGGAATTGCCCAGCGGGATACGGCCTCCAATAACTGCATCATTTAAAACACCCGCCGCCTCGTTTTGATGAAATTGCGCCATAGGGAGTCGAGGAGCAGGACGAAGGCCATGGAAAACCCGGTAGCAAAGATAGTAGGGCCGACAATCTCGGTGGGATTAACGGAACCTGCAGCGATGCGGACACCGATGATGGTGGCGGGCACCAGGGTGATGCAAGAGGTGTTGGCAGCCAGGAATGTACACATTGCATCGGAAGCCGTATCCGGACGGGGATTGAGCTTCTGCAATTCCTCCATGGCTTTGAGGCCGAAAGGTGTGGCAGCATTTCCCAATCCCAGAATATTGGCGCTGATATTCATAATGATCGCCCCTAGAGCGGGGTGTTCAGGGGGCACCTCTGGAAACAACCTAACAGCCAGCGGGCGCACAAGGCGCGCCAAAATCCTGATCAAACCGGCCTGCCGGGCGACCTCCAGCATCCCCAGCCAGAGAGTCATCAACCCGATTAGATCCAGGCAGACCTTGACCCCCTCGTCGGCGGCGCTGAAAAATGTTTCTGTGATGATGTCGATCCTGCCGTTTCCGGCCGCTACAACAACCCCAGCCAGAATCAAACAAAGCCAGATCAGGTTGAGCATTTCTTCTCCCTCCTCCAGTTGCTACCTTTTTCACCTCTATGCAAGGAGGGATTATAAATAGACCTGTCCGGCCGAAAAGTTTCTACCCTATCTTAACCTATGATTTTGAGAAAAAGTGACCACAGCCAGCTGCATATGACCTGCCATAAGGGAGGCTTTAAAGACACGCTTTCCCGGGCAAGAAGCTCAACCCTTCCGATCTCCCTCCCTCTCAGCAGGATTTTCCCCGCCCCTAATACCGCACCTTTCTTAACAGGTGCTTCTACATTGGATGCCAGTTCAATCCGATAGGAGAGATGTTTCTTCTCCTCCGACTTCACCGCCACGACCACATCCTGTTGCGGCGCCACCTCAACAAACCGCTTCTCCCCTTTACGCACCGGCACCCGGGTAACGGCGCGCTCCTTTTTTTGCAAGATTACAGCCTCATAGCTTTGAAATCCGTAATCGAGTAATTTCTCCGTATCTTCATAGACCTGCGGGGAATTTAGAACAACCGATATCAGCCTCAAATCCCCCCGCTGCGCCGTCCCTACCAAGCAGTTACCCGCCTGCCGGGTATAGCCGGTCTTTACCCCGGTTGCTCCCTGATACCTGGAAAGCAGCCTGTTTTTGTTGATAAGCGCCCTCTGCCAGGGGTGTCCCGGCCAGGGCAGGTACTTTTCTTCGGTAGCGATGACATCCCGGAAGATGGGATACTGCATCCCCTCCCTGGTAATGACCGCCAGATCATAAGCGCTCGAATAGTGGTCCTGATCGTGCAGGCCGTGGGGGTTGACAAAATGGGTGGTGCTCAGCTGCAATTCCCTGGCGCGGCTGTTCATCTTATCGACAAAAGCGCCTTCACTGCCGGCAACGCTTTCCGCCAGGGCCACCGCCGCATCATTGGCCGAAACGAGCATCAGGGCATAGAGAAGTTCCCTTCTGGTCAGAACCTCACCCTCTTCGAGCCAGATGGAACTCTCCCCTGTTTCCGCGGCATACCTGCTGACAGATACCTTCTGATCGAGGTCACCGTTCTCTATTACAAGAATGGCGGTCATGATTTTGGTCAGGCTGGCCGGCGGCAGCTGCAGGTGGGCGTTTTTTGCGTAGAGGATGCGGCCGGAGCCTTCATCCATTAAGATGGCGGCTTTAGCCTGAATGTCGGGCAATTCGGGCAACATGCCGGCGGCTGCCTCTCCTCTTTCTGGCAGAGAGATGTTAAGAGCGGTTATCAAGAAAAAGGTTGCGAACAGCACGGATAGAGTTTTGTAGATCCTGGAACGCATCTTGACCCTTCTTTTCTTTTTTAGAAGCAATTCTCTCAAGATGCCCGGGATTCCTGCTATTTTAAGAAACAAGGGCGGTACTATACTGCAGGTGAAAATCAGGCGCAGCCGGCTTTTACTTGCGAAGCAACAACCGCCGGAAGGCTTTCTTACCGCGACGAAAGCAAAGACTGCAAAAATTTTCGGAGCAGGCAAGAGAACCCCCCTTGCCTGCTCCTGCCGTCCCGAATCTGAGCAGGTGTCGAATTGATCTGTCATGAAAATAGACCGCATACCCTGCCGGGTATTTTCATGCTCTGTTGGTGCCGCCGCTGGCGGCATGGTGGCCTACTGAGTGCATATTATCCGGTAGAGGGCTCTGCCGGCTTTTCCTCTTTCTCTTGTTTCTGTTGCATCATGACCTGCAGCCTTTCCAACAAACTCGGCGCCAGATCGATCAGGCGTTCGGCGATAGGGTTTCCGTCAACGGGAAGAAGTCTGACCTGGTTCTGACCAACCACGAGAAAACCGACCGGCCTTACGGAAACACCCCCTCCGCTTCCCCCTCCAAACGGTAAAGCTCCTTCATCCTTCCTTCCACCATCCGGCTGGTAGTCCGCTCCACCGGCTGCAAAGCCGCAGGAAACCCGGGAAACCGGCATGATGACGCTTCCATCCGGAGTTTCTACCGGATCCCCCACGATGGTATTGACGTCAACCATATCTTTAATGCTCTCCATGGCGGTTCTCATGAGAGTTTCGATCGGATGGTTCGCCACTCCTGCTCACCCCTCTTCTCCATGTGATCTTTATCCACCAGATCAAAAAATAACTAAATGTGTTTATAATATAACCCAATCGCGTCATCAATATACAGTCCAGTCTGGTTTCCAGGCGAGGGGAACCAAAGTGAGGAGTGACATCGACCCGCAAACCTTCGGAATCAATCTTTAAGAAACGGGATAAGCCTCCCAGAGCAATTCCTTTTGCAGCCCAGATCACCCCGGTAGCCACACCGGTAAGAGCGTAATCCTGAAAGCCAAGATCCGTTTCCCACACCAGTCGCCTGCAGCGACTGTTCTTCGCCAATCTTTCAGCATTCCTGATTAATTCCCGAGAATAAGGAAACTTTAACCCTCCCCACCGGGTAAATGAGAAACGGGTACGCTCGTCGCTTGCCGCTCTTCCCTGCGCCTTAATACCCAAGGTGTTGACCAGCCGGAAGCTTTTTTCGCTCCGCTCACCTAACAACTTGGTGCCGACGGCCAGTCTACCCTGAAAAATCCCGAACTTCAGAAAAAGAAAATGCCCCTCTGCCTTCCACCGGTAGTAGAAGTGAACCTCCACCGGCATCACCAGGAGAAGAAAGCCCACGGTAAAGGCAGCCAAACAGAAAAGAAAAAAGAAATCAGCCTGGCGCAAACCCCATCACCCCCGGCTATCTTTTGCCTGAAATGCCATCTTCGCCATCAAATATTAAGGTTTGCGCCTGTCGAAAAAACTATTCTTTTTAAGGAAAATATTTATTCTTCTCTTTGCTCCAGTTCGTCAAGGGGCGGCAGTTCCGAGAGGTCTTTAAGCCCAAAATATTCCAGAAATGCCGGGGTGGAACCGTAGAGAATCGGCCGACCGTGACCGCTTCCCCTCCCGACCTCCTGGATCAGTCCCCGCTCCATCAGGACGGCCAAAATATGATCCACCCGTACGCCCCGGATCGCTTCGATCTGAGCCCTTGTAACAGGCTGGTAATAAGCAATAATGCTTAAAGTCTCCAGGGCAGCACGCGAAAGCGGAGGGGTTTTCTCTTTTTCCTGCAAGAGCTTTTCGACATATGAGGAGTATTGCGGGCGGGTAACCAGCTGGTAACCACCGGCAACCCTTGCCAGCATAATGCCTCGCCCCGGCCTGTTATAAACCTCCTCTAGGCTGGTGAGAAGCTGTTCCACATCCGCCTCGTCCAAACCCGTCAGCCGGCTGAGCGTGTTTGCCGAAAGCGGTCGCGATGCTACAAAAAGCAGGGCCTCCAGCACCGCCATTCCTTCCTGCGGAAAGATCAGCGGCATTTCGCTCCCCCTTTCTCAAATGACCATCACGCCAAAAGATGTATTTCGCCCGTCTCCCGGTCCTGCCAGACCTTGATCTCCCCTTGAAAAACGAGCTCGAGAACGGCGAGGAAAACGGCAATAACCTCTTCTTTACCGGATTTATCGGTGAAGAGTTCCCTGAAAAGAAGGCCTTCCGGCCTTTCTTGCGCCATTTTTTTGACATTTTCAATCGCTTCTTCGAGATCACAGGCTGAATTCTCGACCACATAGGCAGCGGGCGGTGACGGCCGTTCGGCCAGAACCCTCTGAAAGGCCCTGACGAGTAGGGATACATCCTCCTGGACACCTCTTTGCTCCCTGACGATATTTAAAGAACGGGGGTAGCTGCGGCGCCATTCCCTGGCGCGCTCGTCCAGGATCGCAGCCGCTTTCACAATTAAAAGGTAGTCTTGTAAGCTCGTCTCTGCTAGACCTTCCTGGTCATCCTCCTCATTACAATATCCTCTCTCCTCTTCCTGCCTTCTCGGCCGCGGCAGCAGGAGGCGCGCCTTTAAAGACAAAAGAGCAGCCGCCAGTACCAGAAAGCGGCCGCCTTCCTCAATATCATTAGAACCCGTTCCTCTGAAATGCTCAAAAAACTGCTCAATTATGGAAGAAACAGAGACATCTCTTGCCGGTATTTCCTCTTTTTCCAAAAGTCTTAGAAGAAGATCCAGGGGCCCATTATATACTTCCAGTTTGACCTGGTATTTCAATTCCCATCGCCGCCCGCACTTCTTCCATAGTCTGGCAAGCTTTCAGACGCGCCCGTCTGCCTCCCTCTTTCAAAACGTCCCAAACATAATCCGGGTCGCGCTCCAGTTCTCGGCGCCGCTCCCAGTAAGGGGTAAGGAATTCGATCAGGGTGGAGGTCAGCCTCTTCTTACAGGGCACGCACCCGATCTCACCCTTTTTACAGCTTTTTTCTAGATCTTCCACAACCGGTTTACTGAAAAGGCGGTGGAAGGCGTAGACGGTGCAAACATCGGGATGTCCGGGATCGGTGGCATGAATCCGCTCCGGATCCGTTACCATCATCCGCACCTTGGCCGTTATTTCTTCGGGGTTGGATGCCAGCGGTATTTCGTTGCCATAGCTCTTACTCATCTTGCGGCCATCTAGCCCCGGAACGAGGGGCAGTTCAGGAAGATAAGCCTGCGGCTCGGGGAAGACCTCCCTCTTATAGAGATGGTGGAACCTGCGGACGACTTCCCGGCAAAACTCCAGGTGAGGCAGCTGATCCTCTCCTACAGGCACCACATCCGCCTTATAAAGAAGGATATCGGCGGCCATCAAAGATGGATAACCCAAAAAACCGTAAGTTGTGATATCCCTTCCCTGTTCCCGAAAATGCTGCACCTGGTCTTTATAAGTCGGGCAGCGCTCCAGCCAGGACAGCGGAGTTATCAAAGACAAGAGCAGATGCAGCTCAGCGTGCTCTTTAACCTCAGACTGGACGAAAATAGTGCTCTTAAGAGGATCCAGGCCAACCATCAGCCAGTCCAGGACCAACTCCCTTGTGTACTCCACAGTCACCTTCGGGTAATCGAAAGCCGTGGTAAGTGCGTGCCAGTTGGCGACCATAAAATAGCAGTTATACTTCTCCATGAGCTCCCGCCAGTTTTCCAGGACGCTTAAATGCCCCAAGTGGAGGCGTCCGGTTGGCCTCATCCCGCTCAAAATAGTACCTTGCTTCACATCCATCCCCTCTTCTCACAAATAAACTAGAAGAAAAAGGCAAACGGCGCTGCAATAATCTGCGCTATCTGGCTCAGAAGGCTGATCATGATATTTGCCAGGGGCAACAGGATAACACCGACAATATCCGTAAAGATCAGGATCAGCAATATCACCGGCCCATATCTTTCTAGCTGATAGATGAAATCACCCGAGGGTAGGAGACCCGCCAGCACCTTCGCCCCATCAAGGGGAGGCACCGGGATCAGGTTAAAAACGGCAAGATAAACATTGATAATTACGATTGCTCGCATAACCTGTACCAATAGAGCACCGGAACCGGCGATCCCCGCACTCGGCAGAGCAAGGGCAAGGATCAGGGCTGCGGTAAAAGCCACAAGGAGATTCATCAGCGGTCCCGCTGCCGACACCAGCATCATTCCCTTTCTCATGTTTCCACGCAGGTTTAGTGGATTGACGGGAACGGGTTTTGCCCAACCGAACCCCATAACCAGTAGAAGAAGAAACCCCAGTGGATCAATGTGGACAAGGGGGTTCAAGCTCAACCGCCCCTGGTAGCGCGCGGTCGGGTCTCCCAGGCTGTCGGCAACCCTGGCATGGGCATACTCATGAAAGGTTAGGGCAATGACCACCGCCGGCAACCAGAGCACCAAGCGGGTCAGACTCAGATCCAACATACTAACCCCCTTGTCCCACTTATAGAAAAGTCGCCCATTTTCGTTAACTACAAACCACACCATTCACTAAAGCAGGCGTTCCGGCAGGCGATGATTGCGGATCAGATCTCCCCAGGTCTCCCTCTCCACAATAACGTCTGCCTTGCCGTCAAGCACCAGAACCACAGCCGGTCGGAGAAGGGCGTTGTAATTGCTGGACATCGAGTAATTGTAAGCACCGGTCGAAAAGATCGCCAGCAGATCGCCGGCCTCCACCCGCGGCACGGGCAGATCCCAGATGAGCATGTCACCGGATTCACAGCATCTTCCGGTTATGGAGACTACCTCCGCTGCCTCTTCTGCGGCTTTGTTGGCAATAATCCCTTCATACTTAGCCTGGTAGAGGGCTGGCCGCGGGTTGTCGGTCATCCCCCCGTCTACTGCAACGTATTTCCTGATCCCCGGAATATCCTTCATACTGCCGATAGTGTAAACAGTCGTGCCGGCAGGGCTGACGATGGACCTGCCCGGCTCCACAATAATCCTAGGGCGGGGGAAGGCGTGTTCCCGGCACTTGTCGGCTACACTTTCTTTTACGGCCCGGGCATACTCTTCGATAGTAGGGGGGTCATCCCCCTCGCTGTAATACACGCCGAGTCCGCCACCTAAATCCAGTTCCTCTGCCGTCCAGCCTGTGCGCTGCCTGGCCTCCGCAAGGAAATCCATCATTACCCTGCCTGCCAGGCGAAACGCCTCCAGCTCTAGTATTTGGGAGCCGATGTGGCAGTGAACCCCTTTTAACTCAAAATGAGGCGATGCCAGTGCCTTTTTCACAGCTCTCAGGGCATCCCCGTTCTCCATGGTAAAGCCGAATTTAGAATCAACCTGGCCGGTGGAGATGTAGGAATGGCTGTGAGCCTCAATACCGGGGGCAATACGCAGCAGGATGGCCGCTTTTAAGGCCATCTCCCCGCAGATCCGCTCAACCAGTTCCAGTTCATAGTAGTTATCTACAACAATGCGGCCAACCCCGCACCGAAGGGCGTATCTGATCTCGGCGGCCGATTTGTTGTTGCCGTGGAGGAAGATCTTCTCTGCGGGAAATCCTGCCGTCAGAGCAATTGCCAGCTCTCCCCCGGAAACAACATCCAGTCCCAACCCCTCATCCTGAATTATACGCGCCATCGCCAGGACCAGAAAAGCCTTCGAAGCATAAAGAACCAGGTCGTTCTCATTCTGACCTGTGAAAGCCTGGTAATAACGCCGGCAGTTCTGCCGCAACAAGGCCTCATCCAGAATATAAAGGGGCGTTCCCAAGGAGGCCGCCAGATCAACCACATCGCATCCTCCGATTTCCAGGTGCCCTTTGTCGTTGATCCTCATCGTGCCCTGCAGTCTCACCTTTGAAGACATCTCCAATCCGAACAATATAGGTTATTCTAACACGCCTGCGTTCTAAGTGTCAACGAATGGTCATTCCTGCCAGAAGCTCGCACCTGACCCCTGAATCCCTTGTAGCGCAAGAAAGGCAGCGTTAGGCAAAACTTAAAAAAGCAGGCAGGAAAATGCCCCACAAATAGCAAAAACCTCCTGGAAATAAACATTACCCCTTACATCTCCAGGAGGTGCACCACCGATGTCGAAACGATAGCTTAAAGATATTCTTCGATACATACATAAAGTTTTCCTGCCTGAAGGCTGGACAAAAATGGGCAAAAGATGAAAGAAAAGACCCGCCCTCTGCGGATACCATCCGTCACAGCTCGATTGGGATGGAACCGGCCGCGATCAAAAAGCTCGTTTGCGGCAGTAATCAACAAAGCGCGCCGCACTGGCTCTATAAGGTCTATAAGCACTTTGCGGACGTAGTGGTGGTTGATGCCGGCTATACCAAAGCCCCATTCATCAATTATTTGCTCCGCATACAGACATCACCGCCTGGAACGAAGAACACAGACGTGACATATCCCGCAATCGATAAAGCGGCGGCTCATCTCAAAGGGTGGCTGCAGCTTAACGCTGCGTCCTCCACCTTTTCATCCGCAACACCCCAGCGACCACAGCGGTCACCCCACCTGGCGAGTACGGCACCGTCCTGCCTGATTTCAACAACCTCACAGGCATTGGGACAACCCTTGCAGATAAAGCTGCGCGGCCGGAAATCACAGGATACCACCTCAAAGCCCCGGAAGCGGGTTTCCGCCCCCCTTTCCGTAATCCAATCCCGGCTCAACAGGGCTGCCCCATACGCTCCCATCACGTTGAAATGCTTGGGAACCAAAATATCCATGTTCAGGGCCTTTTGAAAGGCAACTCTGATCCCGGCGCTGGCGGCAACACCGCCCTGGAAAACAACCGGGGAATGAATCTCCTTTCCTTTGCCGACGTTGTTTAAATAGTTGCGCACGAGGGCTTCACAGAGGCCGGCAACAATGTTGGGGAGGCTGTGCCCCATCTGCTGTTTGTGGATCATGTCCGACTCTGCAAAAACGGTGCATCTGCCGGCGATTCGGACCGGGTTGTCCGCCTCTAAAGCAATTCTACCGAACTCTTCGATGGAGAGATTCAAGCGGAATGCCTGCTGGTCGAGGAAGGATCCGGTTCCGGCAGCGCAAACAGTATTCATAGCAAAATCTACGACAACACCATCCCGCAAGATAATGATCTTTGAATCCTGGCCTCCGATCTCCAGTATCGTTCGTACATCGGGTACTTCCCGCAGGGCTGACACTGCATGCGCCGTAATCTCATTCTTGACGATATCGGCCCCGACCAGAACCCCTGCCAGTGAACGGGCGCTGCCTGTGGTCCCGACACCGCAAATCCGGTCCTGCGGAGCAAGAATTTCCTGGAGCATTCTCAATCCCTTTTTAATGGCGGCAACCGGCTGCCCCTGGGTGCGCAGATAAAGGGGATTCAAGTAGAGGTCTCCACGGTCGTCGATGAGGACCAGATTCGTGCTCACCGACCCCACATCAATACCCAGAAAAAGATCCATCGAGCATTCCTCCCTTCCCTTTCCTCCTCCGGGCAGCCATTAAATCGACAAAGGCCTCCAACCGTGTTTGAATGCCCGCTTCCCCCGACTGTTCGTCAAGGTAAAGGGTTAACGTGGGAATCCCATAATCCCGCGAAACCGAGGGGAGTACCGAGTGGGCGACTATTTCCGGCATACATGTCAAAGGCGCCACCTGAATCACCCCGTCGCAGTCCTGGAGGGCACAAGCCACTGCACCACCCACCGTTTCCCTGCCGTGACCACCCACAAAAGAATTCAGGTAAGGGGAAGCCAGGCGGTCTGCATGCTTCAAGCCGCCCTTCACCCGCAGGAGGCCTCCGAAGAGGTGATCGTTGATCCAGGCACTCAACCAGATGCTCCGCTCGACCTGGACACCGAGACGGCCCAGCCGTCGTTCTAAATCGTAGTTGGCAAACGGCTCGAGAACGGTGAAGATTTCCCCCACCAACCCAACCCGCAAAAAACGCCCCTGCCTCTGCGGCATCCGCCGGGATGTTTTGAAAAATTCCTGTACCGCTCTTGATATTGCTCTGCTGTCGGGAGCAGCGTCGATCTCTTCGACCGCCGTCCGGTATCTTTTCTCCAAAGAGTTCGGCTCCAAGACCCGCGGCCTTAAATATAAGAGCTCTCGCTCGACGTTATCCAGGGCCAGGGCCTTTTGCCAGGCAAATCTAATTGACTTAACAACCCGCCACCAGGAACAGTCCCCTACGAGGTAGCGGACCTTGTCGGTCAGCTCCCGGTAGCCCACATCGGGCGGCTCTAACACCACCATCTCCATATCCACGCCCAGGTCGCGGAGAATCTCCCGTTGCACCTGAGCATAATAGCCAAACCGACAGGGGCCAACCCCTCCCGCCATCAGAATGGTGTCGGCCCCTAGCTCCTCCGCCTCCAGGTAATTCCCTAGATTCAACTTAAAAGGAAAGCAGGCAAATTCAGGTGAATACCGCACACCCAGCTCCGCTGTGCGCCTAGAAGTCGGAGGGGGAAGCACCAGATCAAGCCCGAGGCTTGTCAACAGTGCCCTGACAACAATGTAAAGATTCCCCATATGGGGATAGGTCAGTTTCATTTTATCCTCCTTCGCTTAATCATTTCCGTAAATGCCTCCAACCGGGTGTTCATCCCCGCCTCTCCGGTATGCTCGTCAATGGTCAGCAACATCAGAGGGAGACCCCCCTGTTGCTTCGCCCACCTCGCCACCAACTCCTCGACCAGAGATTCCGGCCCGCATCCGAAAGAGGAAAGATAGATCAGGCCGTCCAGCCGCGTATCCGCAAAAAAGTTGAGGGCGGCCCCCACCATTCTCTTGCCGAGCGTCCAAAAGAGCCTCTTAGGCAGGCTCCCTACCTTATTCTCGATATCTTGCACGGAAAGGGATTCCGGTGTCACCGGCGATACCCCGAGGTCCTGCAGCTTTCCGATAAGGTTCATGCTGATGTAGCGATCATAGAGATTGTAGGGATGTCCCAGAAGACCGATCCGCAACGCAGACTGCTCGGAAACCACCGCCACCTCAACTTCACCAGTATTTCCCTCTTCAAGAGCCTGCGGAAGCAAAAGTCCGGCAGCCAGCTGCCGCTGGAAGTTCTGCTGCGCCCGGAAAGCCCTCCGGGTTGCCTCTTCCACCAGGCGCTTATCCCGGGTAATTAATCTTCCCACTTCCTGGAAGCAGTTTTCCCAGCACCGAAACGGATCGGTTTCCTCCTTCCGCATATCGACCGCTGTCTCGAGGAGATGCGGCAGATCGGGAATTCGTGCCCTCAGCATATCGGGCAAACCCATAAACTTCGGGCAGATATAGGCCCTCGGTTCTACCTTGATGATGCGCGGCACAAAAAGGTAATCCACATCGTCCGCCAGAGCAATGACATGCCCAAAAAAAATTTTAACCGGAAGGCAAACCTCACTCAGGGTCACCTTAACTCCGGCATCCATAATTCGTTTATTGGTTTCCGGAGATACTACAACCTGCACTCCCAGTCCGGTAAAAAACTCCCGCCAGAGCGGGTAAAAGTAATAATAGAGCAATGCACGCGGTATGCCGACCTTCTTCATTGACCTCTAACCTCTTATCCACACAATAGATTAACAGGTCCGGTTGATTACCTCGCTGAGCCGGCCCTGTTTACAATAATACTATGATCTTTTAGCTGCGGGGATTGAATAAAACCGCAGCGGCGTATCCAAAAACAACAGCAGCTGCAATGCCGACAGCAGTTGCCTCAATACCCCCGGCGAAGGCCCCCAGCAGGCCCTTATTCTGCACCCCCAGAATTGCCCCCTGGGCGAGGCTGTGTCCAAACCCCGATAGGGGTATCGTGGCCCCCGCCCCGGCCAGGTCAACCAACGGCTGGTAGAGTCCAAAGGCGCTCAACAGCGCACCGGCAATGACATACCCCACCAGGATATGGGCAGGAGTTACGGAAGGTCTGGTCAAATCCATCCACAACTGCCCGATAACACAAATAATACCGCCGACAACAAAAGCCAAAAGAAACTGCATCAGCACCCACCTCATCCCGCAGAAATAACGGCAGCATGGGCAACAGCCGGAATCGTCTCCCCTTGTTGGGAGCTGGTAGGGCTCATCAAAGCCCCCGTTGCCAGGAAAAGAATCTTATGATAGAGCCCCTCCCGCATTTTGTTCAAGAACCAGGCGGTGAAAACTCCAGCTGCGCAGCCACAACCGCTCCCCCCGGCATGGACGTCCTGTTTTTCCCGGTCGTAAATAAGCAGGCCGCAGTCCTGCAGCTTCCCTTCAAGGTCATAACCCCGCATCCGAAGCAGCTTCAGAAGAGAGGCAGATCCTATCTCTCCCAGGTCCCCGGTTATTATCAGATCATAGGAGTCAGGGTTGGTGCCGGTATCCTGAAAGTGAGTTAGGATCGTGTCCGCGGCAGCGGGAGCCATAGCCGCACCCATATTGTTTATGTCTGACACCCCCAGATCCACCACCTTCCCCATCGTCCCCTGCACCACGCGGGGACCGTTCCCTTCGGCGTCGAGGAGCAAGGCACCACTTACAGTAACCGTCCACTGGGAGTAGAGCGGTCTCTGAACCCCCTGCTCGATGGGGAAACGAAACTGCCTTTCTGCCGTCATGTGGTGGCTTGATGAAGCCAGAAGAACACGTCTGGCAAAACCCCCGTCCACGAGCATCGCTCCCAACAGGAGGGCTTCAACAAAAGTGGAGCAGGCTCCGAAAAGTCCAATGAAAGGGATCTCCAGTCCCCGGGCGGCGTAATTGGCGCTGATGATCTGATTCAACAAATCCCCCGCCAGGAAAAATTCGACATCCTGGGGCTGGAGGTTGACCTTTCGGAGTGCCAGTTTGGCGCTTTCCTCTAGCATTTTCCGCTCCGCCATCTCCCACGTCTTTTCCCCGAAAAGCGGCTCATCAAGAATCCAGTCGAAGCTTGCAGCCAGGGGCCCCTTCCCCTCTTCGGGGCCTGCAATGGTGGCTCCCGAGACAATGGCGGGCAGGTTGGAGAAGCAGAACGATTGCTTGCCGACCCTGTTGCTCATCCCTTCACCCAATCCGTAATCGCAGTTTTAAGCAAATAACAAGCGGACGCCCCTGAATAAAATTCATCATACAGCCGGGCACCTTAATAGTTTTTTAACCGGCTAAAAAGGTGATTATCCCGATCAGGGAGGAAACGATAAACCCGTAAACCAGCACCGGTCCGGCAATATTAAAAATCCTCGCGCCTACCCCGAAGACAAAGCCCTCCCTTTTGAACTCCATCGCCGGAGCAACAATGGAATTGGCAAATCCAGTGATGGGGATGATCGAACCCGCCCCACCGTACTTCCCGATGATGTCATAAACGCCCAGCCCGGTCAACAACGCTCCCAGGAAAACCATAGTGCCCGCCGTTGCAGCCGCAGCCTCTCGCTCTCCTAATCCTGCGCCTGCATAGAGGGTCAGAAAAAGCTGCCCGACCAGACAGATGCTCCCGCCGACCAGGAAGGCCCGCAGGCAGTTCTTGAAGACATCGGGTGCCGGTTTAATCTGATCGATCATCAGGCGGTATTCTGCAATCTGCCCTTCCTTTTCTTCCCTTTGTTCAATATTACCCTTGCTCATTCGTTGTTCCCCCAAAATTTACCGGGAGCACCCGCAGGCACTCCCTTATTTCGGACCCCACCAGAAAAACTCTCAGTACCCTAATAAGAGCTTAATGAGCACTGACGATTGCTCATTCCGTATATGCAACTTTCACATTGGCCTTGTACTCGTAAAGATCTCCTTCCCGAACACCGGCGGTTAAATTTATAACCTCAACACCCGTAATATTGGCGGCTGTTTGGGATGCCTGGCGCACCGCATTCCGTACGGCATCCTTCCAGCTGGTATCCGACTCCCCTACGAGCTCCATAACCTTGACGTACAAAGATCTCAACCTCCCTGCTTTTTACTTCTATTATTTCCGGCCGCCCAGGAAATATACCGGTTCATTGATCGCTGCTTCTACCAAGAAAAAATCTCAACAGAGGTATTCACGCAGTTTGGCAACCGCCCGCCGCTCCAAACGGGACACCTGGACCTGTGACAGCCCGAGTAGAGAGCCCACCTCTGTCTGGGTTTTATCCTGAAAGTAACGCAGCAAAATTATCTGTCGCTCACGCTCCGGCAAACGGACGAGAGCATCACGCAGGTCGATCCTTTCCAGCCATCTCGTCTCTTCGTCGGCTTTTTCCTGCAGGCAATCGATCATGCGGGGGGACTCCTCCCCCTCATTTCCTATAGTTTCGAAAAGAGAAACAGGAAGCTGAACAGCTTCCAGGGCAAGAAGGACTTCGTCTTTGGTCATCTTTAAGGCATCAGCCAGCTCACCTACCGTGGGTTCGCGATCCAGTTTCCGCATCAACTTCTCCCGGGTGTTTTTGACATCAACGGCCTTCTCTCTCAAGGCCCGGGCAACTTTCACCGGATGGTCATCCCGCAGAAAACGGCGGATCTCACCGATAATCATCGGGATCGCATAGGTGGAAAACTTAACCCCATAGGAAGGATCAAAGTTGTCAATCGCCTTGATCAATCCGATGACACCGATCTGGAAGAGATCATCCTCATCATAGCCGCGCCCAGTGAACCGCTTGACAATATTAAACACCAAGCGATAATTGCAGTTGATCAGCTTCTCCCTGGCCTGACAGTCTCCCTGATGTGCCTTCTTAATCAGCTGCAGCGTCTCCTTTTCGGGAAGCAGGGGAAATCTAGGCAAACTCATATCCTGCAGCGAACCCATCACCGACTCCTCTCAGTTTTCGGCCTGAGGGTTCTTCGGTATTTTTTTTATCATCCTAACTCTCGTCCCCCTGCCCGGTTCAGATTCTACATTGACCTCGTCCATGAAGGATTTCATGAAAACAAAGCCCAGCCCCATCCTTTCCGGGTCATCTGCAGAACCCGGCTCAAGCGCCTGCTCCAGGTCGGCTATTCCTCTTCCTTTGTCCTCTACAATAATTTCCAGAACGTTGTCCTGAAGGGTGGCGGTGAGGGTGACCACACCGTTGGCATCCTTTTGATAGCCATGGATGATGGCATTGGAAACCGCCTCCGAGACCGCAACCTTAATCTCTTCCAGCTCGCCGACATCCAAGTTGCATTCGGAAGCGAAAGCGGCTACGGCAATCCGGGCCAGGCCGACATTCTCAGGAAGGCTCATCAATTCTATTTTCATGCGGTTATGCAGCTTCATTGCTTCACCCTCCTGGCCAGATCCTTCAGGGCCTGGGAATTATCGGAATACACGGGGAGGAGACGGGTGATACCCGCAAGTTCTAAGACCTTGACAATGGCGGGGGGTACGTTGGATATAGCCATACCCCATCCATTCTCCTTGGCCTTACGATACCTGCCCAGAATCACACCCAATCCAGAACTATCGATAAAAGAGACCCCTCCCAGATCGAAAAGAATGCTTTGCGCTCCTTCAGCCTTGAGCATCCGGTCAATTTCCTGCCTGCAGAAGTCTGCGGATCGAAGATCAAACTCGCCAAAGACACGCACCACAAGAGTTTCCCCCAATTTCTTCATCTCCAGGCTCAAGGGTGCAACCTCCTTTTGTTTTTTTCCGGATGTAAATTCTGCATTATGAGAAGAAATTCCTGCTAAAATCTGGCATAAAAAGAATTCCCCCCTCTCTTGGGTGGGGAATTCGAAATTCACCAGGATTAATTATCCGGCAAGGGAGCGAAAGGTCTTTTTGAGCTGGTTCCAGAAGCTTCCTCTGGGGACATCGTTCTGTGCTATCAATGGTACCCTGTCTACCACTCTTCCCTCGCTCACAACCTGCAGTTCACCTAAGAGAGTGCCCTTAGCAACAGGTGCGGAAATGTAATCAGGAAGAATTATTTTAAGCCTGGCTTCTCTCTCTTTCCCTTTCCGGACACAGAAACCGGCGCTCTGCTGTGCCGCGGCCCCTACATCTTCAACAGCTCCTTTGCCTACCCGCACCTTATCCACCACCTGGCCGGACTTGACGACTTCTCGAAAGGTATAATTGGCAAAACCCCAGTTGTACAGCTTAACCGATTCCTCGAAGTGCCCGCCGGGTTCGGGAATTCCAAAAACGCAGCAGATAAGGCGCAGTCCGTTTCGCTTCACCGTAGAAGCCAGGCAGTAATTGGCCTCCGTCGTCCAGCCGGTCTTAAAGCCGTCGGTTCCATCGTACCACCAAAGCAGCTTATTGGTGTTGTCGAGCTTGGTTTTTCCACCGCGCAGCTTGTAATAGTGTTTGATGCTTGTCAGCTGGAGCAATTCGGGGTACTTCAAGGCCTCTCTGCAGAGCACTGCCATGTCATAGGCGCTGGTATAGTGCCCCTTTGCAGGAAGGCCGTGGCAATTGACAAAACGGGTGTTCTTTAATCCCAGCTCCTTCACCTTCTGGTTCATCAGAGCAACGAAAGCCTCTTCACTGCCGGCGATGTGCTCGGCAACTGCTACACAGGCATCATTGGCAGAGCCTACGGCTATGGCAACCATCATCTCCCGAAAAGACATTTCCTCACCGGGCTCCAGCCAGATTTCTGAACCCCCCATCTCCCAGGCGGCTTCACTGGTGACCACCCGGTCGTCCCAGTTCACCTTTCCTGCGGCCAGGGCATCCATGGCTACCAGCATTGTCGCCACTTTGGTCACGCTTGCCGGAGCCATCCGCCGGTGCGGCTCCTTCTGATATAAGATCTTTCCTGAATGGGCATCCATCAGGACGGCAGAGGGTGCCGCCGTTTTCGGAGTGACACTGCCCCAGGCGGGATCCTCAGGAACCAACTGCAGCAGAAAAACTGCCAGCAAAACAGGCATTACCTTCCGGCAAAGCATGGCAATTACCTCCCCTTTTGATCTCTCTCCGCTTTATTATCTGCAATTCTGACCTGGCTACTCCTGGAACAGCATGGAAAGAGAAAAAGGGGAGTTCTTGATCAGGAGATCAGTTCATAGATCAGGGGCGGCAGGGATGGTTTCTCCTCTCCTATGAGAAAGGATTGGGCTACCCTTTCCTGCACCTCCGGTAGATTGCTTTCATCGTCAACGTGGAGGACTGCCAGGGGTTCCCCGGCATGGACATAATCCCCCACTTTTTTCTCCATAACAACACCTACAGCCGGGTCGATGGTATCATCCTTGTGCAGGCGTCCGCCACCCAGCAGGAGGACGGCCACTCCGATTTCCCGGGCGTTGACTTCACGAATAAAACCGCTTTCAGAGGCCTTGACCTCTATCAATCGGCGCGCCCGAGGCAACAAAGAGGGATCGTCGACAACCTCCTGAGAACCGCCCTGGGCCGCTATGAGTTCACGGAACTTGGCCAGCCCCGCACCGCTCTTTAGTAGAGACTCCAGCTTCCTGCGCCCATCCATAGGTGTCGCCACAACTTCGGCCGCAGCCAGCATTTCTCCACCCAGCGCCAGACATAGCTCCGTCAGATCTTGCGGCCCCTTTCCCTGCAGAGTCATTACGGCCTCCTCCACCTCCAGCGCATTTCCCACCGCCCGTCCCAGCGGCTGTACCATACTGGTGAGTAGAACCACCGTCTTCATGCGGAACTCCTTGCCGAGTTCGGCCATTAATTCAGCGAGGCGGCGGGCTTGCTGCAAATCGGACAGGAAGCCACCGGGCCCTACTTTAACATCGAGGACGACCCGGTCTGCCCCACCGGCGATCTTCTTCGACATCACACTGCTGGCGATTAAGGGAAGGCAGTCTACAGTTCCGGTAACATCACGGAGCGCATAGATCTTTTTATCGGCTGGCACAATTCCCTCTGTCTGTCCGGCCAGCACGGCTCCGGTGCGGAGCACAACCCCTTTCATTTCTTCCGGAGTGAAACTTACACGGAAACCGGGAATTGCCTCCAGTTTATCGACGGTTCCCCCTGTATGGCCGAGGGAGCGCCCGGACATTTTCATGACCTTTGCTCCCGCTGCCGCCACCAGAGGCACCAATACTAGGGTCGTCTTGTCCCCGACCCCTCCTGTACTGTGCTTATCGACTTTCACACCAGGGATGTCCGCCAGGTTAAGTACCTCCCCGGAGCGGATCATCGCCCAGGTCAATGCCTTTGTCTCCTCAAAGTTGAGCCCCCGCAGATAGGCAGCCATCAAAAAGGCGGACATCTGGTAATCGGGGATCGAGCCCTTTACGTATTCCTGCACCAGGAAGTCAATTTCCTCCAGTTTTAAAGCCTGTCCATCCCTTTTTTTAACGATCAAATCGAGCACACGCATATTATTCTTCTCCTTCCCGGAACAGCCCGGCAATGGGGGTGCCTTCTCCCCTCTCCACCCGGAAAAACTCGGCCAGGGTTGCCCCGAGATCGGCCATGGTCTCCCGGGTTCCCAGAAAAACGGGATTAACCCGCGGGCCTGCTATAAGGAGGGGAACGAACTCCCGCGAGTGGTCGGTGCTTTCCGTCGTCGGGTCGCAGCCGTGATCTGCTGTTATGACCAAAAGATCCTCTTCCTTCAACAAGCCGTCTGCAGATGACAGCCAGCAGTCGAATTCCTCCAGAGCACGGGCAAAGCCCCTGGCATCATTGCGGTGCCCGTAAAGGGTGTCGAAGTCCACAAGGGTGGCAAAAACCAGACCGCAGTTGAGCTGCTGCAGGGAATCAAGGGCTCTCTTAAATATTTCTTCGTTCCCCGCAGCGGCAACGACATCGGTTACCCCCTTCCCGGCGAAAATGTCGTTTACCTTGCCCACGGCCACCACCTGATAGCCGGCGGCAGCAAGTGAATCGAAGAGAGTAGGACGCGGAGGTGCCAGTGAGAAATCACGGCGCCGGGGAGTGCGCCAGAAGCCTCCCGGTTTTCCCGCAAAGGGGCGGGCGATCACCCGCCCAACCGCATGGCGCCCTGAAAGGATACCCCGCGCTATCGAACAGATCCGGTGGAGCTCGGCAACAGGAATGACCTCCTCATGGGCTGCCACCTGGAAGACGCTGTCGGCGGAAGTATAGACGATAGGGCAGCCGGTTTCCATGTGCAAGGGCCCCAGTTCCTGGATGATCTCCGTGCCTGAAGCGGGTTTATTCCCGATCACCTTTCTCCCAATCTTCTCCTCAAAGGGTTTGATAACCTCAGGAGGAAATCCGTGCGGATAGGTAGGAAAGGGCCGGTGGAGAATCACACCCATCATTTCCCAATGGCCGCTGGTCGTGTCCTTCCCGGCGGCCTTCATGGTCATCTTTCCGTAAGCGGCAGTCGGCCTGTCTGCTACAGGGACACCCCGTACCGGGATAATGTTGGCAAGGCCCATCTTCCCGAGATGGGGGAGTCTCAGACCTCCAACAGCCTCTGCCAGGTTCCCCAGCGTACAGGAGCCGGAGTCCCCGAAGTCAGCAGCATCGGGAAGCTCGCCGACCCCTAAACCGTCGAGCACCAAAATCAGCACCCGGGCTTTCCTAAGACCGCGGGTGGGCTTTCTCATAAACATCCCTCAACTTTCCCTGGCTCAAATGCGTGTAGATCTGCGTTGTAGTAACATCGGCATGCCCTAGTATTTCCTGAACCACCCGCAAATCCGCCCCGTTTTCTAGTAGGTGGGTGGCAAAGGAGTGCCGCAGGACATGCGGTGTAATCTCTTTAGTAATCCCGGCCCTGCGGGCGTAGCCCTTAAGTATTTTCCAGAAGCCCTGTCTGCTCAGGCGGCTACCGTGCCTGTTTAAGAAAAGCGCCCTTTCCCAATTGTTTTTTCTTAGCTTTAACCGCCCCCGGGAAAGGTATTCCCTGGAATAGCGCAATGCCACTTCACCGACTGGGATAATCCGCTCCCTCGAACCCTTTCCGAGGCAGCGGACAAACCCCAGATCGAGATTCAGGTGCTCCGTATTGAGGCTGAGCATTTCCGAAACCCGCATCCCTGTGGCATAAAGCAGTTCCAGCATAGCCTTGTCCCGCAGCCCGATCACGGTTCTGGTATCAGGCTGGGAAAGAAGGAGTTCCACCTCTCCAACACTCAACACCCGGGGCAAAACCCTCTCCAGCTTGGGCGAAGTCAGGTTCTCGGTAGGATCCAAGCCGATCCGCCCCTCCTGTAGCAGATAGCGATAAAAGGTGCGGATAGCCGCTAGCTTCCGGGATCGCGTCCGTGCGCTCCGGTTTTGCATCTGGAGGTAATTCATAAAGCTCAAAATCGCAGTCTGTGTGGCCTGTTCCGGTCTGCAGCCTTGTCCGGACAAAAAAGATATAAAATGCTCCAGATCATAGCGGTAAGACTGTACCGTATTCCGGGAAAGACCCCTCTCAACCTGGAGAAAGCTTAAAAAGTCGCACAAAACACCCATCATCCGCTCTTTCAAGGCGGACCAACCCCTGTCGTTATCATCCTTTTGTCAAGAAACCGAAACTTCGCAAAGCGACTCTTCACCGGTCTGATTGGATCTGGTTTCCAAAGATAATTATACCACTTCTTGCCGGGCAATTCCTCCTTCCTCTAAAAGAAAAGAGACAATCTCCCACTTTTATGACTGCCGGGTAATGCCGGTAGCTTCCGGAAATTGTCCGTCACTTAGTAAATTTAAAACCGGGAACTGACGACACCACCGGCTTAAAAGGGCAAAAAAATAACAGGCCCTTCACTACCTGTCCTGCGTACTCTCCTTCCCCTCATTACCGTAGTATAACTGGCGCAGCCTCTCTAAAATCGTCAGCTCTGAGGACGGCTCTGCTTCCGCCTTTTCTTTCTCCACGCGCATCGCAGGTGGTTTGGTTATTTCTGAACGCCCCTTCAGCTCCACCAGCTCGCCGGCAATGAGGCTGAGAAACTGTGGAACAACCAGTCCGATCAATAAGAGAAAGAGAAAAAGCCTGAAAAGCACCCCCAGCTTGTGTTTCCAGTTGGTAATCGTAACAAGAAGCACCATCCTCCCTCCTTTCCTCAGTAAAAGAAAAATCAAACCCTTTTCCAACATCTTATGCACCTCATGCCTTCTGGTAGAACCAGGGCTGTCCGTTATAGTCAGAACCCGCGCGGTTGGAAAAGCTGATGGTGAGGGGCCGTAGTGAAAACTTCGATAAGGAGGGATAACATCTAACAGCTACCGGTACAGAGAGAGCAAAAGGCGCAAAAAGCCGGGAGCTATACAGGCCTCGATCCAGGCACCGGCTAAAACGAAGAGCATGAAAAATAAAAAGAGAAGGGAATAGACGCCCAACCGCAGGGAAACGGGGGTCCCCCGCGAACCACGGAGCAGCATGAGGGAATAATAAACAGAGAGGATGCCACCTCCGAGGAAAGCCGGCACGTAAAAGAGATTTTGCGGGAGCACCGTGATCAGGGCCAGGAGCAATCCCTGACCGGCTCTATCCTGAACCAGGAAGCCAACCGTAAAGCCGAGAATAAAGCCGCGCCCACCGATAACGAGAAGAATTAAAGGGGTGCCCAGTACCGTTAATCCCAAAAACCAAAGCAGGCCTAAAACCGCGGTCTGCATTTTAACGATCTCAAACCAGGCCTTTATGTCCGCCAGACCACTGCCGGAATCGGCCTCCACTCCCTGCAAAAAGGCTGCCAGATACCTGCTCAGATCCTCCTGCAAAAGCGTGTTCAGGTTGTGCAGCGTCAAAGCTCCCCAAACAAGCCCGGACAAGAAGATACCCACCGCCAGTGCTGCGGAGACCAGGACATCCTTGCGGTTGCAGACAGTGAAGCATTGAGTGGAAAAAGGCATGGTTTACCTCTCCCGGCAGATTCTTGGAAGAAAAATAAAAAATCTTCCTACAGAGAAGTTTATGCCGGGAAGCATCAACCGATTACATGGCAGCAAAAACCGCTCTCTCTGAGACGCTCCGCCAGGTAGTGGGTGGCCAGCACATCCTCCGCCGATTTGCCGCTGGAGGCAACAATAGCAATCCCCCTTCCCTCTTTTTCGGCCAGCCGCAGCGCTCTCTCCACAGCAGAGCGGGCGTTCTCCCACCCTGTACATCCCGGTGTGCGCGCCACCGTTCCCGTTATTACCGGAGCACCGGCATTAAAAGCGGCATCGAACGCCGCTCCACCGCAATCGGTAACGGCAACCACAACCTTATTTCGAAAATCCACCAATTTCCCCGTCTCCGCCCCGAGGTTGGGGTAAATGCCGGCCTCCCGGATTCCTGCGCTGCGCAGCCCCTTGAGCAGACCCGAGCTTCTCTCCTGGCGCTCCTCTACCTTGCCGACCCGCGGCTCGGCTATAACGACGACCTCTGCCCCCAGTTTAGCGGCGGCATCCGCCGCATACCTCCCCACGGCAGCAGGGTTGACCGGCACCGGTGCCCTTGAGGGAACAGGGCTCGCACCCAGCACCAGGGCGGCCCCGTTTTGAAGAGCAACCTCCAGCGTTGTGCTCATATCGATAACATCCACGATAACGACCACCTGACCGGCCAGGGCTGCCATGTAGGCGCCGCTGGCATCGGCGGTTACGGTCAGGAGCCTTCTATAACCTTCCCTCACCCTTCTCACTCCTCACCAACGAAACCCTCCCGTAAATTCCACCTCCACCGGCTGCAATAGCCAGCTTTCCCAGGCGTGCCTGCTGGATGAGCGTGGCCGTTCTTTCCCCTACCGCGTCCACAAGCTCCTTAAAAGCCACCCTGTGCAGCACATCGATCTCTGTTCCGAACCGCTCCAGGAGCCTGGAAACCGTCTTCGGTCCCACACCAGGCAGAAAGAGCAGAGGAACCTGGTGATAATAAGGGGGGCGCATCGGTGGATGAAGAGGGGTTTCCCTGTCCTGAATCTCCCAGATGCGGTCGAGCACTCCCTTGACCACATGGGAGCTTCCGCAGGCACTACAGGCAATGACAGGATAGGGCTCCCCGGCTATCCTCCCGCAGGAAAGGCAAAAGGTCCGGTGGTACTTGCCCAACCTGGGATCGAGACCGTAGTTGGCAGCGATTCGTCTCCCTTCCCTCCCCTGCAGGGCCTTGTTCAGTTCACTCCAGTCGGGTTCTTCCAACAGCAGAAGATTATACTCCCGTCCCAGGTTTTTCAGGGAATGGGCATCGGAATTACTCAAATAGGAGATACCCCCCAGTTCTTCCAGGCGATCGGCCAGAGCGGTATCGGCACTCAAACCCAGCTCCAGGGCGGAGATCTTCTGAAAGCACCTCTTCCCCAGCAGAGGTTCCAACCTCGCCGTGCACTGACCGTAAACCCCTTTATGAGGTGTAAAAGCATGGGCCGGCATGAAGATGCCGGAGCGTGCCAGCACTTCGGGCAGCAAGAGCCGCGCCGGCAACCGGCAGCACTGGGTGCTCAATTCCGGGTTGGCAACACGCTCAGCCAAAAATTCAGAGAAAGAGCGCAGCTCTTTGAGACCCGGGAAGTATCCCAGCCAGTGGGCCGAACAACCGCCCTCTTCTGTTACCTCCACCTCAGCCCCCGGGATTACCGTGAGGCTCTCTCGCCAGCGCAGACCACCTCCCGGCAGCTCTCTCAATTCGCCCTCCGCTACCATCTCTTCAAGCTCCCGGCAGACCCTGGGACAGGCAGCATCGACAATCCCGACGAAGTCAAGCCCTTTTCTCGATACCGCCTCCTCCAGTACCAGACGGAGCGTCTGAGAGCGCGCCGCAGTCACCTTGACGGGAAACCCCTCTTTTGTGCGGCCGATGTGGATGTGGAGATCCGCAAAAAACCCGGCGAGCACCTATACCTCCCCCATTGCCTCGAGAGCAAGAATCCCAATGGCGGTCTTGGCGTCCTTGATCTCTCCGGAAAAAACCATTCTCTTGGCCTCGTCCACCGGAACTGTGACGGTATCAATGAATTCTCCACTATCCGGATGGGCCTCCCCCTGGGACAGCCCTTTGGCGAGCACCAGATAGATCAGTTCATCGCAGAAACCGGGGGATGTGTAAAAAGAAAAGAGAACCCGCCACTGAGAAGCAGTAAGCCCTGTTTCCTCCTCCAGTTCCCTTCTGGCACAGGCCAGCGGTTCTTCATCCCCTTCCCTCTTTCCGGCGGGAAGTTCCAGCAGCACTTCACCGGTAGCATGTCTGTACTGCCGCACCATTACGACCTCTTTCCGCTCGGTCAGAGGGAGGATGGCTACGGCACCGGGGTGTTCGACCACCTCTCTCTTCGCCCTTTCCCCATCCGGCAGCCACACAGTATCCACCCGGACTTTGATGAAGCTCCCATCATAAACCCGTTCACTAGAAAGGTGCCTCTCTTTGAGCCTGGCTTCAGGGTCTTTATTCATGAATTTCTTCTCCCTTCTCTTAGCAAAATTCTTTGTGGACTCTTTCTTAAGTGGCTCAATAGCCGACCGTCGAAGGCTTTAAAGATTTCCAGCTGCAAACCGGCCTGCAGCTCCTGCGGCGAGAAAAAAGGCAGGGTCCTCCGCAGGGGTTCTTCCCATGCTGCGTACGGTAATGCCTTCCTGTTCTAAAAGCTTGAGGGCGGGGCTGCCGTCAACCGTGATCACCCGGTGCCGGGAAAGGATGCCTTCCAACGCCAGCTGCTCCTCGACCAGCTCGTACTGAGGGGCTGGCATCTCGGGAAGAACAACGACAGCCTGCCTGAGGGCGACTTTTCCCAGCGCGGTCAGGGTGTGATGGCTTACCCCTCGGTGCCGCGGGCGGGGGTCGGCAAAGCTGATCCTGGGGATAACCACCGGTTGCCCTCCGAGAACGCTGACGGCATTAACAATCTCCCCCTGTTCCAGCGCCGTCGTCCCCCAATTCGTCCCCGTCCCTACAATTCCCGGCCCCATGGTAACGACAATCACATCCGCTTGGAAAACCGTATATGCCGCTATCAAGCCGGAATAGATATTCACACTCTCCAGGTCCCCTCCAAAGGCGTGGCCGGCGGTGACGGTACCTGCCAACATCCCCTTTCTTTTTAGGATGCGCACCGTACTGCTGAGGGCCAGCGGAAGGGCGGCCCCGTCGGTCATGACGTAGGCAATTCGGATCCCTTTCTTCGCTTCTGACAGGCAGCCGGCAACAGCAGGGGCGAGCATGCTGTGGAGTGTTCCGACGATCACCGGAGTCCCATTTAAGGATGAAAAATCCCTGATCCGCCCATGATGCGGACTGGCTTCCTCCTCGACGCTCAACACCTTAAGCTGGCAAGGGGTGTAGCGCAGCTTCATGATGTGGCCGGGCTCCTCCGGGAAGTGAGGGAGGCGGTTCAAATTGGCGATAACAAAATGATATCCGCCGCTCCCCAGCCCCAACTGCACGGCGGTGGTATTCAAATAGACTTCATCCCCGACCCTCGCTTCCCCGGTCAGCAGAGGGTAATTCCAGGCCCGGCAGGGCACTCCCTCACACTCCACCAACAGCTCCTGAATGTCCCGTTCTGAGCGCAAAACCCGGCTTATCCTACCCTTTTTCCAGAAAATCAAAGGCCGACCCCTCCCCTTCGGTGCTCAACTTGAGCATCTCCCAGAGGATGCGCACAACGGCGACCAAATCCTCCAGCTCCAGGTACTCTTCGGTGGTGTGTGCCTGTTGCATTCCCACGGCCAGATTGGCCACCGCAAGTCCGGGGATGGCGTTGAAGATGTTGGCGTCACTCCCTCCCCCGCTCGTTTCCAGCCGCACTTCAAGACCGGCCCGGGAAATGGCTTGGGAAGCGAACTGCACCACCGGCTGCTCCGGAGCTAACCGGTATTCCGGATACTCCCTGGTGACGCGCACCTCACCTCTGGCCCCAGGGAACTTCGATACGCTTTCGAATTCGGCCACGATTTCCGCCGTTAAAGCCTCCAGCTTTTTTCGATCCAGGCTTCTGGCCTCCCCCTGGATGAAAACGGCATCAGGGACGATATTGGTGGCCTTGCCCCCCTTAATAACCCCGATATTGACCGTCGTTTCCGCGTCGATCCTTCCCAGCTGCAAGCGGGCGATTACCTCACTGGCGATTTTAATGGCATTTACACCTTTTTCCGGCTCGAAACCTGCATGGGCGGCTTTTCCCCTCACGGTTACATGGAAGACGTTCTGTGCCGGGGCGGCCGTGACGATCGCTCCCGGCTTGCCGCTGGAGTCCAAAACGTAGCCGAACCGCGCCTTCAATCGGCTGCAGTCAAAGTTCCTGCTTCCCAGGAGGCCTTGTTCCTCTCCAACTGTAAAGAGTATTTCCAGAGTGCCGTGGGGGTGAGAACTCTCCCTCAGCATATCCAAAAACTCCAGGAGCGCAGCGATCCCCGCCTTATCGTCCCCTCCCAGAACGGTATCCCCGCGGCTGCGAAAAACGCCGTTCTCGAGGATTACTTTAACCCCTTCTGCAGGAGTTACCGTATCCAGATGGGAACAAAAAAGAAGGGCCGGATACCGCTCCTCCCCTGGCAGGCGTGCCAGCAAATTCCCACAATTGCCGCCGATCTTTTCCGCCGCATCATCCTCTTCGACATCAAGGCCCAGCTTCTGCAGCCGCCCTTTCAGATAATCTGCGAGATCCCGTTCCCTGTACGAGGGTGAAGGGATCTCCGCAATTCTAATAAATTCCTGCGCCAGCCTCTCTTCATTGATATTCGCAGAATCACACATCATCATTACCTCCTTTTGCCTCTTCACCCCTTCTTCCCAGGCGGTCCAGGAAGCGCAGGAAGCGATTCCTCTCAACAATCTCTGTGAGGGAATACTTCTCGGTAAACAGGTGCAGCAGGATCAAGATGGCGACAACCAGCAGCTGGGTGGAAAACGGCAACACCCAGGCCGTGACCATCCCCAGTCCTGCACCGATCAGATTGGAACCGGTATCCCCGAGCATCGCCTTCCCCCGCAGGTCGCAGGGAGCATAGGCGCACAGACCACCTGCCAGAGGGGCAAGCAAAAGCAAATCGCTATCCCCCCTGAAACCTACCAGGAGAATTAAAAACCACAACAGAGAAACCTTGACCGCCCTCCCCGGGCGCAAATCCAGAAGGTTGATGGTGTTCGCCGTCAGGGCTATCAATACGGCAGCGGTTATATTTTCCCACAGCGGCCGTCCGGCCAGACTGCCGGCAGCAACCAGCAGAGCAGCCACACCACCACCGAGGGCCTTCAGGGTTCCTGTTGTCAGCCGCCCGCGGAAGAGGGCTCCGAAATGCCCTCTCAGCCCTTTACTGCCGCGAGACCCCAGCAGGTCGTCGATGAACCCGAGAAAGGCAAAAAAAATCATCCCCAGCAGGAAGAAGGCAACCTTCGGGGTTGCATGCCAGCGGAAGAGAAGAAAGGCCTCAAGCAGATAAACGAAAACAAAAACCAGACCCGTTCCCACAGGAATGAGATGGCCGCGGTAGTTAAGGCAGGCAGATCCGTTCTCCTGCAAGAACCTCAAAAAAAAGGGGAGCAACAGCAGGGTTAGAAGCCAACCCAATCCACCCCCGATGAGAAGTTCCAAAAATCACACCTCTTTCCGCAACACCTTACTCATAAAGATACCCGCCAGCACCAAGAAAACATGCCAAAACTGCCTTCCGCGATGGCAAAACCCCGCCCAATCTCTCCCGGTGTGACGGTGTGTCATCATTGTAGGAACCTCCAGAATGCGGAAGCCGCGAAGCGCCGCCCGCACCGTCATCGCCACCTCAACCCCGTAACCAGAGGCAAAGGGAACGACGGCTTGAAGCACCTCCCGCCGCATTACCCGCTGGCCTGACAGCGGTGCCGTCAGACGCAGGCCCGTCAATAACCTGATACCACCACCTGCCAACCCCTTCACCAGCCCAAAGCCGCCTGGGTTTTTAACCGGAGGGAAGGTAGCAATGGTCAGATCCGCCTCCCCCTCCAGGACCGGCCGGGCCAAAACCTCCAATTCCCTGGCGCTTTCGCCCAGGTCTCCATCGAGCAGGGCGACAACAGGCTGACTCAGGTAGGGCACCCCCTTGTTAAGGGCACCTCCCTTTCCAACGTTATAGGGAAGACGCAGCACTTCGGCACCGGCATCGGCGGCCCGGGAAGCGGTATCATCTTGGGACCCGTCATCAACCACCAGCACCTGCCGCACCCCAGGTGCTTTAATTACCGCTCTAACCGTCCTCCCGATAGACTCTTCTTCATTATAGGCAGGAATTAACACGGAAATCAAGAAATGTCACATCCTTATTCCAGCGGAGGGAGGAAAGCATCGGCAGTTTCCTTGATCCCGTACTGTCCGGGATAGCCGCTCATGGCCTGGACCAGGGCAACCTGACCGAAGACGGTATCGATATTATCCACAGTCGATATCCGGGCGCTTTGATAATAGCGCATGTAAGAAATCAGAGCATTGCTATCCTCAACCCCATAAACATTAATACCCGCATCCTTCCAGACCTCAATCATATTCAAATCAAATACTTTGGCGTAATCCTGCTCCTTATCATTGCTTCCCCCGATGAGGATCACCTCTTGCAGCGGGGGGCCGTACACCCCGGAAACTTTAATAATTTCACTCTCGTCGAGAAAACGCACGAAATCCTCATTCCCGCCGCTGAGGACGGCTGCTGCGAGAAGCCGCGCAAAGTCGGGCAGGTACCTGTCGGGCGCCACCTCCTCGCTTCTTCCCAGGAAAGCAGCAACCTGCCTGTTTAACTGCTGATCTCTCAGGAGCATCAAATTAACGACCGTTATTGACCGGACATCGGCCCCTGCGGAACGCAGCACACTCACCAGACTGTCATGTTCTTTACGATAGTTGAGGTCAACTATGGCGATCCTCCGATCTTGCAATTTACCGCGCACCAAGACAGGAAGAACCGCTTCATTGAACTTTTTCTGGTTTGCCATCACTTCCTGAGCCTGGATCAATGCTTCGGCGTTTTTCTTGTTTTCCTCCCTCAATACGGTAAACTCTCGCTCGATGCTGTTGATTATCTTTTCCTGTTGTTTGGTTATGGCTTCGCTGCCGATCATCGAAGTCCCGATTACGATTCCTATACCAAGGGCAAGAAAGATAGCGACCAGGGAAGCAATATGATGCCTGATGTCAAAAATCAAGTTCAAGTCTCCTTCCCTCATCAAATCCGCAACAGCAGCTTGATCTGCATAATCAGGAGCTTGAGAAAACCCCTCGTTGCTGGCGATACCATAACGACCACGAACAGCGGGAGCATCGCCGCCAGAAAAATCTGCGCTAAGTGCCGCGGTTGCAGCCTCTGCCGATAGAGTTTGCTGACCCCTTTGGCGTCCACCAGTATCGAGCCGACCTTCAGCCTTACCAAAAAAGTACTGGCCATGCCGGAGCGACCCTTCTCTAAAAAGTCAATCATGTTGGAGTGGGTGCCAACAGCCACAATCAGCTCCGCCCCTTTTTCATAGGCCAGCAGCAGGGCGATGTCCTCACTGGTGCCGGGAGCCGGGAAGAGCACAGCCGGCAATCCCAACTTTTCGATCCTGGCCAGCCCCGGCGCCCTGCCGTCGGGATAGGCATGCACGACAATCTCGGCACCTGACAGCAGTGCTTCGTCGGAAACACTATCCATGTCACCAACGATGAGGTCGGGTCGGTAGCCGAGTTCCAAAAGGGCATCGGCACCTCCGTCCACACCGATCAGCACCGGCTTGACCTCATCGATGTAGGATTTAATGGTGATAATATCTTCATGATAACCCTGGCCTCTCACCACGACGAGGGCATGCCGATTCTGGAGCTTTGTGCGCAGGCGGGGTACGGGATAATCCCCTAAAATCAGCCCCTGCTCTCTGCGGGCATAATCAAGGGTGTTTTCCACGAATTTGGCTAGTTCTTGCTTGATATTCTTTTTCGTGGCCTCCATTTTGGCCCTTACCTCAAGTTCTGAAAGCCATCTACCCCTTGCGATTAACCTGCCACCGCAAAAGACTTCTTCCCCCCTAATGACCACTTCATCCCCGTCATGGATCTCTTCAATAACCGCGGAACCCGCCGCATCAAGAAGCGGGACCCCTGCCTTGAGTAGAGTCAGAGGACCCGCATTCGGATATCTGCCTGTAATTGATCGACTGGCATTTATTACCGCTTTCGGGCGGCAGTTAACGATACTCTCAGCTGCCAGCTCATCAAGGTCGGCATGGTCGATAACTGCAATTTCATGGGTGCGCAAGCGCTTGATGAGGTTTTTTGTCCTCTTATCAACCTTGGCAATTCCTTTAATAACCATCGTACCACACCGCCGTAAACCGTTTTTCCTCGTCTTCGATTTTAAACCAAACGCCGATCAGGTGCAAGCTGGAAGCCTCAACTGACCTTGGCTCCCACCCGCAGGCGGTCGGCTACCATGGCAATAAACTCCGAGTTGGTTGGTTTTCCGCGCTCCACGTCGATCGTATAGCCAAAGAACTTATTCATCAGCTCCACATTGCCGCGATCCCAGGCCAATTCAATGGCGTGGCGAATCGCCCTTTCGACCCGACTCGGTGTCGTGTTGTATTTCTCCGCTATCGCCGGATAGAGCTCTTTTGTGACGGCTCCCAGCAAACTTGTCTCCTCGACGACCATAATGATGGCATCTCTTATATACTGATACCCGCGCACATGGGCGGGAACCCCCATCTGGTGAATCAGGTTCGTCACTTCAACATCCAGGTTGCGCACCCGCGGCTGGGAGGAATTGCGGACCGGCTCTATTTGGTTGTTCGCCAACTGCCGCACCCGATTGGCAAGCACCTCCAGATCAAACGGCTTTAAGATGTAATAGTTCGCTCCCAACTCCACCGCTCGCTTGGTCATGGCCTCCTGCCCGAAAGCGGTGAGGATGATCACTTTCGGGCGATTGTCATCATAATCCATGGCAAGCTTTTCAAGAACTCCAATTCCGTCGAGATGAGGCATGATCAGATCGAGAATCATAACATCCGGCATTTCCTGCTGCAGCATCTCCAAAGCCTGCACTCCGTCATAAGCAACGCCGCAAACCTCACAATCCTCAACTCCATCGAAATATTCCTTTAAAATCTCACAAAATTCCCGATTATCATCGACAATCATGATTTTTACCTTACTTGCCATGCAGTTTCGCCCCCTAATAACATGGTTACCTTATTTTCTATATTTTCTCATTTGTAGATTCGACGGATGAGTACCAATATCCTGCTTCGAATTATGGAAAAAGATGGCTAAACGTGGAGCCGTGGATTTACGCTGTGGATTATTGAGGCCATTTTACTTCAGTCGAGCTCAAAGCGGAGAACAACGGGGGTAGTAGGCGGGCTTTAAAAACGGTTTTGCATCTTTATTCAGCAGCAAGCTGTTTGGCGCGCTGTTCTTCGTCGCCGGGATCAACCCCACTTCTTCCAGCATCAGCTCGGCCAGCACCCCGTAGCCGCGCTTGGGGTCATTGACGAAAACATGGGTAACCGCTCCAACCAGCTTCCCGTTCTGTATGATGGGGCTGCCGCTCATTCCCCGAATAATCCCTCCAGTCCGGCGCAGCAGATCGGGATCGGTTATTTCAATAATAAACGACTTGCCGTCGGGGCGCGGTCTGGGGAAGACAGTCTTTATGTAAATTTGAAACGCCTCGATGGTTTCACCGCTCAACACCGTAAGCATGGTAGCAGTGCCCTCATGCACCTGACTGCTCATGGCGACAGGCAGAGGATGGGAGAAAAAAGGATTCGTTAAGTCTCGATGAAGCGTGCCGAAGATGCCGTATTTTGTGTTTTTGGTGATACTTCCCGAAACACCGCTCTCATTAAAAAAGACCCCTATTTTCTCCCCAATGCGGCTCCTTTCCCCTTTTTGAATTCCCTGCACCGATGCCATGACGATCTTCCCATCGCTGAGATCCAGGGCTCTTCCGCTCTCGGAATCCGTAATCTCATGTCCGAGGGCACCGAACTTCTTCGTTTGGGCTTCATAAAAAGTAAGTGTCCCTACTCCGGCAGCACCGTCACGGACGAGAAGCCCGATCCGGTAGCGCCGCGTGTCCCGACAGAATTCCGGTTTCACCCAGTACTCCCGAAGGTGCCCCCCGCGTTTTACCTGCAGCCGGATCTGTTCCCGTTTCCGGGCCAGTTCGTCGATCAAAAAACTCATCTGAACATCGCTGTGAACCGTTGCGTTTTCGACTTTAATAATGAGATCGCCGGGCATAATTCCCGCCTCTCGTGCCGGACAGGATCCGGTACCCAGCACTCCAGGGATATTCGAATACCCTACAACCAGTACCCCGGTGGAGTTCAAGATGACGCCAATCGACTGCCCTCCGGCCATCACCTTTACCGGTGTGATTACCTGAAGGATAACTTTTTTTAGAGGAACGAACCCAAAAAGACGCAGTTCAAGCTTGAAAAGGCCTGGTGCCGCAGCAATAGGTGCTTTTTCCATTGCGGCCTGGGTACTGCCGAGCAAAAACCCCTCTTCCTCCCAGATCAGGTTTCCCTCTCCATCGTCTATAAGAGCGAAAATCCTTTTGGCAAGATAATCCGGGAAAAGGGTTCCCAGCTCAACTTTCTCTCCCACATTAATACGTATGAGAGGGGGTATCACAGCTCTTATCTGAAACAGGAAGAGATATCCGGTCACTGCAACTAGCACAAAGAAAAAAAGACCGGGAATTCTCAGGCGATCGCTGGCTTTGATGTTGCCTCACTCCTCAGTCTTTTGTTGGGCTGTTCCTCCGAGCCGTATCCTCTTAGGATTAAATTAACCTCTACCTTCCTGTTTTATTCACAGACAAATTGCTATTCAGAATCTCCCGGGCGTGCTTCCGGGCAATTTCCTTCTTGCCGGAATTACCGAGCATTCTCACCAGCTCGTCGATCCTCTCCTCCTCTTGAAGCAGGCGAACGGAAACACACGTCCTCTCCCCCGAAAAGGTCTTTTCAACGCGAAAATGCCTCTGCCCCCTCCCCGCGATCTGCGGTGCATGGGTGACACACAACACCTGCTTCCCCCCGGCCACAGCAACCAGGCGCTCGCCCACCGCCTGCAGCGTCAACCCTCCGATCCCGGCATCGATTTCATCGAAAATCAGAGTAGGTATACGGTCATTTTCCGCCAGAATCACCTTTAGTGCCAGCATAACGCGCGACATTTCGCCTCCTGAGGCTATTTTAGCCAGAGGCTTCAAGGGCTCGCCCGGGTTGGCGCTGAACAGAAACTCGACCTCATCATATCCTTTAGGCCCGGGGTCGCTTAACACCTTCCAGCCGATTTCCAGGCGGGCATTCTCCATGCCCAAACCTTCCAATTCCCTGAGAACGGCGGCAACAAAACGCTTCGCACCGGCACGCCTTAATGAGGACAGTTTTTTAGCCTCGGCATCATACTCCTTTGTCAAACGCCGGTATTCGTCTGCCAGGGCCTCCTTCCGTCCGGCTGCCCCCTCCATTCCCTCGATCTCGGCCGCGGCCTGTTCCCGAAAGGCGCAAACCTCAGCGAGGGAATTCCCGTACTTGCGCATCAGTCCCCGCAGGGCAAAAAGCCGGTCCTCCACCTCCTGGGCGCGCTGAGGGTCAAATTCCAGTCTGTCCTGGTAGGACCTCAGCCTTTCAACGACATCCTCCAGCCTGTAAACGATATCATTCAACTCATAACAAAGCTCCTCCATGGAACCGTCAAGCTTCCCTATCTCCTGCAGCTTCTGGGCGGCGCTGCTCAGAAGATCGTAGGCAGGAGCAGTTCTGCCGCCGCCTGCCAGTTCCTCCAGAGCTTCCTTGACCAGACCGGCCAGTTTTTCACCGCAGCGGAAGCGCTCCCTCTCCTGCTGCAGCTCCTCTTCCTCGCCGGGGCGCGGCTTAAGGCGGTCGATTTCCGCCACAGCGAACCGCAGATATTCCAGGTGGCGCGTTACTTCTGCCTCATGAGCCTGTTGCTGTTCGTATTCCTCCTTCACCATTACAAGGCGCCGGTACAGATCGGCAACGAGTGAACGCTGCTGCAGAACTTCACGCCCGCAGTAACGGTCGAGCAACTCACCGTGCTGGCCTACGCGCAAGAGAGACTGATGCTCATGTTGCCCGTGCAGATCCACCAGCAGTTCCCCCAGCGAGCGGTACATTGCCAGGGGGACTATCCTCCCGTTTATCCTGCAAAGGCTTCTCCCCTCCCGCACCACTTCCCGAGAAAGCAACAGGGTTCCGTCCTCACTGACGGGAACCCCGAGTTCGACCAGCTTTTCGGCGACGTGCAGGTAATCTGTACAATCAAAAAGCCCTTCAACACAGGCCTTTTCTGCGCCTGTGCGCACCAGTTCCGTAGATGCCCGGCCACCCACCAGCAGATTCATGGCATCAACGATAATTGACTTGCCGGCACCGGTTTCCCCAGTTAAAACATTTAACCCCGGTCCGGGATGAAGCTCCACATAATCGATCAGGGCAAAGTCTCTGATGACGAGCTGGACTAGCACCTTCGACCTCACCTCAATAGTGATTCCAGGCGTTCCACCACTTGAACCACCACATCCCGCGGCTTGACGATAACGAGAATTGTGTCATCACCGGCCACCGTTCCGATGATCTCCTTCCAGCCGGCATGGTCGAGGGCTGAGGCAACCCCCTGAGCAGCACCAGGGAGGGTTCTGATGAGCACCAGGTTTTCACTGAAATCAACTTTGACTACGTTTTCCCTGAAAAGCCGGCGAAGGCGCTCATTACTGCGCGGTGGCTCCAGCTTGTGCGGCCGGGCGTAGCGGTAAACATTAGGCCCAACCGGAACCTTGACCAGCTGCAGCTCTTTGATGTCCCGGGAGATGGTGGCCTGAGTGGTTTTAATTCCCCTTGCCAGCAGCTCTTCGGCCAGCTCCTCCTGTGTCGCAACTGGTTTTTCCTCTATGATTTCCAGAATCATCTGCTGCCGTCGCAGTTTCAAAGGAGTTCCTGTCCTCCTTAAATTAAAAATCTCTAACTAGCGGTTTCCCTCCCGCATCTTCAGTCGCAAAACTTCGGAAAACGACCTTCCTTTGACCTTCACCAAATTGGTATAAACAGCAGCCTTCCGGATAATCACACAATCGTTTTTCTGCAAAGGGTAACCGATCTGCCCGTCAATCGTCACCATATTCTCGGGGGAATCGGACTTCAGAACTACCCTGATCTCCTGATTGTGGGAAAGGATGAACGGACGGGCATAAAGGGAATGCGGGCAAATGGGGGTTACGATCATCACTTCCAGCTCCGGATTGACGATAGGACCTCCAGCCGAAAGGGAATAAGCGGTAGAACCGGTCGGAGAAGCAATGATAATTCCATCCGCCCGGTAGGTAGCCAGGTAATCGTTTCCAACATAGGTCTCCAGCCTGATGATGCGGGATATCGGACCCTTGTTGATAACGACATCATTCAAGGCGACAAAGTTGGCCACCCTAGAACCTTCCCGCAGCACCTCGGCGGCCAGCATCATGCGCGGCTCTATTTTATAATCACCCTTCAAAAGTTTTTCCAGGGAAGGATAGAGGTCGGGCATTTCCAGGTCGGTGAGGAAGCCCAACTGGCCGAGGTTGACACCCAGGATCGGAGTCCCCTTCTCGGCCACCTGGCGTGCCACTCCCAAAAGTGTCCCGTCCCCGCCGAGAGACATGATAATATCCACGTCTTCGGTGAACTCAAGAAGAGGACAACCGTAACTCGGCTCACCGGTTTCGATATAGCGGGGCAGAACAACACTGATCCCCCGCTGTTCGAACCATCCTTTTAAAATATCGAGAAATCTTCCGCCTCGTGCCTTTCGATAATTAACAACCAAACCTATCCGTTTCATCTTTTCCTCCCAGCTACCTGGCACCGCCACCCTTGTTCAACAGCAGATCGTGTGCTCTCAGAACAACGGTGCGAACCATTTCCGATAGTTCCCGTTCCACTAACCCTTGTTCGGAATGTTTCTCTTCTCCGGCCACCAGCCATAAGAAAAATTCCAGGTTGCCTTCCGCTCCCAGCAGCGGTGAATGAGTAACACCTTTCATGAGAAAACCGCTTCCCCTGGCATCGGCGATGACCTTTTCCAAAACCCTACAATGAGTTTCCGGTGCCCTGACAATTCCCCCCTTACCTACGAGAGCCCGGCCGGCTTCGAATTGGGGCTTCACAAGGGCGACAACCTCTCCCTCATCTCTCAGCAGCTCTCTGACGGCGGGGAAAACCTTTTCTAGAGAAATAAAGGAAAGATCCAGAGTAACAAGGTCTACCTTTGTCCCCAGCTTTTCCGGGGTAAGATAGCGCAAATTGGTCCTCTCCAGGACGACGACCCGAGGGTCGCGGCGCAGCTCCCAGGCAAGCTGGCCGTAGCCGACATCAACGGCAAAAACCCGCATAGCTCCCCGCCTGAGAAGGCATTGGGTAAATCCCCCCGTAGAGGCCCCGGCATCCAGGACTACCCGGCCGCCGATATCTATTCCGAATTCATCCAGCGCTGCATCCAGTTTGAGCCCACCCCTGCTGACGAAGGGGCAGGGATCTCTTTTAACTTCGATCTCACCCTCAGGGTCCACGAACGTGCCTGGTTTTTCAATACGCTGCCCCCGGTAGAAAACGACACCTTCCATAATCGCCCGCCGAGCCTGCTCACGGCTGGAGAAATAATTCTTTTCAACGAGAAGCTGATCAAGTCGCTTCTTCCTGCCTCCCACTCCTTACCAACCCTTCGACCTGATAAATCTGGCAATCCCCGCAGGGTCAAGCCCCAAAGCCTCCCGCAGGATGCGGGGATCCCCGTGTTCTAGAAAGCAGTTGGGCACACCGAGGCAGGCTGCTTCACCGCGATAATTGCGAGCCGCCAGCAGCTCCAGCACTGCGCTACCAAATCCCCCCGCCAGAACATTTTCCTCCAGCGTCAAGACCTTTTCCGTCTTCAGCGCCCAGTCCAGAATCAGATCCTCATCAAGCGGTTTGACGAAACGGCAGTTGACGACGGCAACATCCTTCCCTTCATCTGCCAGCATTGCTGCCGCTTCCAGAGCATGGTAAACAAGAGGCCCAACGGCAAATATTACCACGTCCCGGCCTCTCCGAAGCACCTCTCCCCTGCCGAGAGGCAGGGCCGTGGGGTCCATCTCCACCTCGATCAAGGGGCCAGCCCCTCGAGGATAACGGATGGCCACAGGCCCCGGATAGTCGATGGCACTTTTGAGCATCGCCACCAGTTCACTCTGATCCTTAGGAACCATCACGGTCATTCCCGGTATATGCCGCAAATAAGAAAGGTCGAAGATCCCCTGATGGGTTTCCCCGTCATCACCCACAATTCCGCCGCGATCGAGCGCAAATACCACGTGCAGCTTTTGCCGGGCAACATCGTGCACAATCTGATCGTAGGCCCGCTGTAAAAACGTCGAGTAAATGGCAACTACAGGAAGGCATCCGGCCTTGGCCAGGCCGGCGGCCAGGGTGACGGCATGCTCTTCGGCAATCCCCACGTCAAAAAAGCGGTCCGGGTATCGTTCTGCAAAATCACGCAACCCCGTACCATCGGTCATAGCGGCAGAGATTGCCACCAGGTAGGGATGGCGCTCCGCCAGTCGAACAACTGTGGCACCGAAAACCTCAGTGAAACTCGGAGCAGGTCCAGGAGGGTGAGGCTCACCAGTTGCTAAATCAAAGGCACCGATTCCGTGAAACCTGTTGGGATATTTTTCAGCAGGGGGGTAACCCATTCCTTTGACAGTAGAGACATGTAGCAGAACGGGGCCCGGCAACCCCTTGGCTCGCTCCATAACCTGTATCAAGAGCCCGATATTATGCCCGTCTATCGGCCCCAGGTACGTAAACCCGAGCTCCTCAAAGAGAATTCCGTTAACGAGCAGGTATTTAAAGCTGTCTTTAAAGCGCTCTACAGCTTTGAAAACACGCGGACCGATATTGGGGATGCGGCGGAGCACGTCCCTAATCTCTTCCTTGCTGCGGTAGTAGAGAGGATCGGTGCGCAGTCTGCTGAGGTAGTTTGCCAGAGCTCCGACATTTCTGCTGATAGACATCTCATTGTCATTTAAGACGACAATTAAACGGGTACCTAACTGCCCGGCGTGATTTAGGGCTTCAAAAGCCATCCCTCCAGTCAGCGCCCCATCCCCGATCACCGCCAGGACGGAGTGTTGTTCCCCCTTGAGATCGCGGGCGATGGCAAAGCCCAAGGCTGCGGAAATGGAGGTGCTGCTGTGCCCGGTTTCAAAGCAGTCATGGTCACTTTCGGAGCATCGCGGGAAACCGCTCAATCCCTTGTACTGCCGCAGCGTTTCCATTTTGTCCCTGCGGCCGGTGAGGATCTTATGTACATAGCACTGATGCCCCACATCCCAGATGATCTTATCACGTGGGGATTCAAAGACATAATGAAGGGCAATGGCCAACTCTACGACTCCCAGGTTCGGGGCAAGATGTCCGCCGGTTCGCGAGACCACCTTCAATAAAAAAGACCTGATCTCCTCCGCCAGTTTCTCCAGTTCGGGCAAGGTCAGACCGCGCAGATCAGAAGGGGCGTTAATCTTTTCAAGAATCACAATTCTTCACCTTTTTCTTCACCGGACAGAAGAACTCGTATCCTGTTATTTTTTCTATCCAAGCAGCTATCTGACCGATTCGGAACATGACCTCAGTAGCCTCATTAAGCGCAAAACCTTTACCTATCGCTTTACCTCCCACAGTCAATGCAGCGACCAGGCCTGTCATCAACGTCATCAACAAGGTCGTATCGAGACCGGGATGACCGGCAAGCAACCGGAATACGATGGCTACCCCGACGGCACCGCCGACCGTGGCGCAGATATCACCCATGACGTCATTACAGAAGATCGCCACTTGATCGGCGTTCTTGATCAATTTAACTGCCTGCCGCGCACCCCATACCTTATTGGCCGCCCTGGCATTCATGTGGCCGACGTCCGCCGCCGCAGCAGCAAAACCGATAATGTCAAATAGAACACCGATAAGTATAACAATCAATAATATGACGAACCCTAACAAAAGAGCTGTGATCCTGCCCAGTAAGAGATCTGACAGATAGCTGAAGAGGATGCTAAGCACAAAGGTTAGAAGTGCGTTGCTGAGAGCGCGGCGCAGCCATTTGCCTTGATCTGACATTCATCTCCTCCATCAATGCATAAATGCAACCGGGAAAATTATATAAAGAGGTTGGGGTAAGGTTATCACCTCATCCTCCAACCCTTAAATAACATAAAACAATATCTGCAGGTGGTCACCTGCCGGGTAAATATTGTGGCTTAGGTCTAGCAGGTTTTCCCAACGAGGCGCCAGAACGTCGCCGTTCTGGTGGTTCCCCTTTAAGCCCGTTCTGTTCCGTTGCCGGTAACAGGGCTAGATTACCACTTAGTCCACACTTTAATCCCCGACAGATGCTGCCGGCAGGGCAGACAGTCTAGGAGTTTTCCTCAACGCTTCGACCGGCTTCTAGCCTCTTTTGCAGTGAAGGTTTCAGCACAGGCTTTTTCCGCAGGGCCCTTGCGGTCAAAAAGCCTTTTTACGGCATCCACCAGCACCACTCAAGGCAGGCTACACTGCACACAGCGCTCATCTGGCACCGCATGCAGGTTTAACTCAAAGCCGTAGGTTTTATCCCACGAACTTGAGCCTCCGCGGAGAAAGGGTCAACGCCTACATGCCATTGTAGATCGCCCTTTCTCCTTAACTCCCAGCACAAGCCCCCAACTGGGCGTTGAAAGCCAGCACCAGGAACTTCATCGATGTGCCCTTGACGGATTTTTAGGCCCGCCTTTGAAGCAGGTCTCAGCGACTAGAATACTGCACCACCTGCTGTTTCCTCACGTACAGCCGGGCTTTACCGGCTTTATGCGCGTTATTATAACACAAATAGATACACTAAACAAATAACAGCAGAAGCAGTTGAACTTGTTAAAAGGCGGAACGGGCCGAAAGCCATGATGAACGCCGGCAAAGGGCTCAAGTTTGGCGAGAAAGGAGATAAAGCGCTGCTTCCCTGAGGAATTCTGCTTCCGGACCAAAAACGGCCAGGCTCATCAGACACTTTTCCACCTGGCATGCCGCCATTTCCCGCGCCTTTTTCATCCCGAACAGCCCGGGATAGGTAACCTTTCCTCTGGCCAGATCGCGTCCGGTCTTCTTCCCCAGCTTCTCCTCACTCCCGGCAAGGTCCAAAATGTCGTCGGTGATCTGGAAGGCCAGTCCGAAGGCCTCGGCATACCCGGTAAGCGCTGTCAGCTCCTTATCCCCTGCACCTGCCAAAATAGCGCCGCTCCTTATCGCCGCCCGGAAGAGGGCACCTGTCTTATGGCGGTGAATGTACTCGAGAACAGAGGCCTCTATATCCTTCCCTTCTGATTCCAGGTCAACCACCTGGCCGCCGACGAGCCCCCGGGATCCAGCACCGGAAGCTACCTCCTGGATGACCTGAAGCACTACAGAGGAAGCAAACCCACCTTCGGCGAGGCGGGAGAGCGTTTCAAAGGCCAGAGTCAGGAGAGCATCTCCGGCCAGGATGGCGATGGCCTCTCCGAAAACCCGATGGCAGGTCGGCCTGCCACGCCGGTAATCATCATCATCCATCGCCGGGAGATCGTCGTGGATCAGAGAATAAGTATGGATCATCTCGATGGCAGCTGCCGCCGGCAGCACTCGCTCTTCCTCCAACCCCAGCATCCCCGCAGTCGCCAGGGTGAGTACCCCGCGCAGGCGTTTGCCCCCCGCAAAAGAACTGTAGCGCATGGCCTCATGAATAACAGGAGGATAACAGCTGGCAGGAGGCAGAAGGGACTGCAGACTGCTGTTGATAAGGTCCGCCCTGGTGGTGAGTTCCTGCTGCCAGTTCACCGGGAACCCCCTCCGGAATCATGGTTGCCGAGCCAGGCAGGTGCATTAGATTCAAAGTCCTTAAGCAGCACTTCAACCTGTTCCTCAAAGGCATCCAGCTTCTGCACAAGATACCGCAGCAGGCCCACCCCCTTCTGAAAAGAGGCCAGGGCCTCTTCCAGAGTAAGGTCACCCCTTTCCAGATCGGCAACGACAGCGCCCAGCTTCTCCAGAGCAGCTTCGAATGTTAGTGATTCTTCTGTTAATGACTCTTCCCGGTTTTCCTGTTCTTCCACTCGGGATCCTCCTTCTTTCCCTGAACCCGGCAGCTTAAACTCCCTTTCCTGAGAATGACCGTCACCGTATCGCCGATTTCAACGGCAGCGCTGTCCCGAACAATCCCGCCTGTCTGCGGGTTCAGGCACAGACTGAACCCTCGCTCCAGCACCGCCAGCGGGTTTAAAGCATTGAGCTTCCCGGCCAGCGCTCTGGTCTCTCCGGCGGACCGATCCAAAAGCGCCCGCATCCCACTCCCCAAACGCAGCCTGAGGATCCTGATGTCCTGTTTGTGCAACCGGATGATCCTCTTTAGGTAGCCGCCCAGATTTTTTTCGGAATACGCCCGGGTTCTTTCCCACCGCACACTCAAATTAACGCTGATCGCCTTTTCCAACCTTTCCTTGAGGCGGCGGATCTTCTCTTCCAGTTCCACCCGGCAGGGAACAACCATTTCGGCGGCTGCAGAAGGAGTAGGGGCGCGGAGATCGGCAACCAGATCGGCAATAGTGTAGTCGGTCTCATGACCGACTGCGCTGACAACCGGTATTCGAGAGCGAAAAATGGCGCGCGCCACCTCTTCGGTGTTGAAGGCCCATAACTCCTCTAAGGAACCTCCCCCTCGTCCCACGATGATCACATCGATATCACAGCGTTTATTGAGAGCAGCCAGTGCCTCGCAGATCTCCCCCGGCGCCTGTTCTCCCTGCACTGCAGCAGGCGCCAGCACAACGGGCATTCCCGGAAAGCGCCGCCTGATGATCGTAATCAGGTCACGCCAGGCAGCTCCAGCAGGTGAAGTAACGACGCCGATTTTCCGGGGGAGATAGGGGAGAGGTTTCTTATGCTCCGGCGCAAAGAGCCCCTCCCTCTGAAGGCGCTCCTTCAGGTTGCAGAAGGCTAGATAGAGCGCCCCTTGTCCGTCAGGAGAGAGCTCCTCTACATAGAACTGACAGAGCCCATCCCGTTCGTAGATGCTGATATAACCCCGCGCCAGAACTCCCATTCCATCGGCCGGCAGAAATTGAAGGCGGCTGCTGCGCGCTCTGAACATCATGCAGCGCAAGCTGCCATCACTATCCTTCAAAGTAAAGTAGAGGTGTCCCGACGGATGGCGCTTGAAATTGGAGATCTCCCCCCGCACCCACAGGTCGTTTAACAGAGGGTCGGCCTCAAGCAAATCGCGTAAATATCCCGTAACCTCTCCCACACGATAGATCCGGCGCTTCAGCACTAACGAACTCCGGCTTTGCGTTTAGCCGCCTCCACGAGGTTATAGATCAGCATGATGATCCGCATCGGGCCTACACCGCCGGGGACCGGTGTGATATAGCTGGCGACTTCGGCGGCACTGTCGTAATCCACATCACCCACCGATTTCCCCTCAACCCAGTTGGCCCCGGTATCGATAACAATGGCGCCCGGTTTGATCATCTCACCGGTAATGGCGCGCGGCCTCCCGACCTCCGTAATGATAATATCGGCCTGTTTGGTATAGGGAACGAAGTCCTCATCCGGGTGCACCAGGGTCACCGCGCATCCCTTCTCAAAGAGCATCATGGTGACGGGCTTTCCGATCTCAATCGACCAGCCGACGACAACGGCATGTTTGCCCTTAAAGTCCACTCCGATGTTCTCCAGGATTTTGACACAGGCATTGGCGGTAACTCCCAGGTAACAGTCGTCCCCGATCACCATGTTGCCGATGTTGACGGGGTGGAAGGCATCTATATCCTTTTCCGGAAGAATGGCATCCATTACCCGTTTTTCGTACTCATGGAGGTGTTCCGGCAGCGGCAACTGCACCAGAATCCCGTGCACTTTATCATCTTTGTTGAGCCTGTCGATGAGATCGAGGAGCTGCTCCAGGGTAGTATCCGCCCCAAGGTGATGGGTCTCGGCAAATGCCCCAACGCCCTCACAGGCCTTTGCCTTGGAACGCACGTAGAGGGCGGAATCCTCGGCATCCCCTACCAGGATCAGGGCCATACTGGGGGTGACGCCTTTACTTTTCAGCTCTTCGACCTCCCGGGAAAGCTGTTCCCTGACTTGCGCTGCCATTTCCTTCCCTGCGATACGCACTGCTGTCATCTCAATGCCCCCTTCATTATTAGACTTTGGACAAGGAAAGGAGAACTGGACCTCCCACATAATCCAGTTCTCCGCTCATATCATTTTCAACTCAGGACCTTTTCTCCATCTGCCACTTAGCTGCTTCCACTGTGTTGCGCATCAAAATTGCCGTTGTTGCCGTTCCGGCACCACCGGGAACCGGAGTGATCCAGGCTGCCCTTTCGGCTGCCGCCTCAGTTTCCACATCGCCCAGAATCTTGCCATCCTTGGTGGGGTTGATTCCGATGTCGATAACGATGGCCCCTTCCTTAATCCACTCTCCCTTGATCAGGTGTGGTACTCCAACAGCAACAACCAAAATTTCGGCCCGCCTTACATGTGATTCGGTCATTCCTCTCTGTCCTGTAGCAATATGGCAAATGGTTGTGGTTCCAAAGCTGTTCAACAAAAGCAAAGCAGCCGGTTTACCGACGATATCGCTGTGCCCGACAACCACGACTTCCTTCCCATAGAGATCGACACCGGTGGACTTAATCAATTCAAAAGCCCCCATGGCAGTGCAGGGCACAAGCCTGGGTTTACCGAAGGTGACCAGACCCATATTCGTCGGTGTTACACCCTCAACATCTTTCTCGTAAGCAATGCTCCACTGACAGACCTTAGCATCGATATGCTGCGGCAACGGCATCTGCAGGATAATGCCCGTCACATTGGGGTCGGCATTGAGCCCGGCGATATGTTTGAGCAGCTGCTCCTGGGTGGTATCGGCAGGCAACTCCTGCAGCTCATACTTGATTCCGCACTGCTCGGCGTTCTTTCTCTGAGCATTTGTATAAACCCGGGATGCTTCATTTTCCCCTACCTGAACAGCCACCAGACTCGGAGCAACGCCTTTGGCCTTTAATTCCTCTACCTCTTTCGCCACTTCCGCCTTGATCTTGTCTGCAAGAGGCTTACCTTTTAAAAGTTCTGCCGGCATCTTTCATCCTCCTTCAAATTTGTTATGAAAACAGGTTGTTAAAAATCAAATACCCTCCTAACTCACCCCCCCCTTGCACATCCTCTCGCTTCAATAACGCGCAGGCAACCGGGAAAATTTTGCTCCCGTTGCGCAAAGATGGTAGTTGTAGCCATCCTTAAACAAGAAACATAGCGGTCAGAGGGCTGTCACAAGTATAATATTCGTTTATAATATTCGTTTCCGGTGATGCAAATTCCTGCCACCCAATAGAAAGTTTCTTCCGTTTTCAAGAAAGAAAAAACCCCGGCTTTAAGGTTAATCGCCGGGATTCCGGGGAACTTCTCTGGCGATGCGCCCAAGGATTCCGTTGATGAATCGGCAGGAGTTCTCCTCGCTGAAAGTCTTGGCCAGCTCAACGGCCTCATCAATGGCCACATTGAGCGGGGTTTTCCCGTAGTAGAGCATTTCAAAGAGTCCGAGCCGCAGTATGTTGCGATCGACGTTGGCCATGCGCGGAAGATCCCACTCAATGGAGTAGCGCTTGATATAATCATCTATTTCCCGTATCTTCGCCAGCGTTCCCTTCACCAGCGATCGCGCAAAGGCGGCGGTTTCGTCGCTGACCTGATGCTCGGCAAGCAGATATTCCAGTGCCCTTTCTGGGTTCGCCCTGACTACGTCGACCTGAAACAAAACCTGCAGAGCGAGTTCTCTGGCCCGTCTCCTGCTCAAAATAGAGAACCTCCTTGTTTCCTCGCCTTCTTGCCCGGATGGTGGAGTTCGTCAGCGGAAAAAGCGATCCCACCAATCTCTCAAATTTCCCTCTTCGTCAAAGCGCTTTCCTAAGAAGTAGCCGATGAGAACGCAGATGACGATAAAAACCGATCTCCAAAATCCGAACGTTATGATCAGCAGCCCGACTGCCAGGCCGAGGGCCAGTCCCAGCACTTTACCCCGGTGGTTCGTGAGCAGTTCCTGCAAGATCTCTGAAAAACTTCTACCGTCCCACATCTGGCAACACCTTCTTCCTCTTCCCTGGAGGAGCGCAGGCTACTCCACACGAGGGCGTTGTTCAGCCGCAACGCTCCGGATCAGCACCTGCACCTGAGATACCTGAACCCCTGCCTTCTTTTCCAGGTATTCCTGCACTCTTTCCTGTACCTCCTGGGAAATATCCGGCAGATTGGCATCGGGGTTGATATTCATGTGCAGGAGAACCACCAGGCCTTCGCGGTCAGAGCGCAGGATCGGCTTGACCTCTCGTACATCTCGCACCTGCCGGGCGGCCCTGCGAATCAGGCTTTCCAGGGCGGTTGCTGCAATCTCGATTCTGCCCAACAGCGATTCCCGGATGATCACCTCGTGTTCACGCGGGCGGCGCAGGGCAGCCATGAGGATCCAGAGGGCCATCAGAACAAGAAAGGCACTGACGGCGGCCACCGCCCAACGATTGCCCGGAAGCGCCAGCCAATCTTCCAGATGGGTTAATGGCAGCGACCATCCCAGGGCTACCGCAAAGGCACATCCTCCCAGGAGCAAAATGAACAGGGCAAAGACGGCAACGAAAAAACGGTATGATATGCCCATCTATCTGTAAGCCCCTTCCGTCGCCCTATTTAACCCGCTGCTCTTCCTGGGCTTCGGGAAAAGATACTCCCTGCACATGAACGTTGACTTCAATCACTTTTAGGCCGGTCATGCTTTCTATCGCCTGTTTTACGTTCTCCTGAACCCTCAGCGCAACCTCAGGGATCTGCACGCCGAATTCAACTATCACATAGAGGTCAACTGCGGCCTCCCGCTCACCAACTTCAACCTTGACGCCACGAGACAGGTTTTTCCTGCCGAGCATCTCGGCGATTCCGCCCGCAATCCCGCCGCTCATGCCCGCCAGGCCTTCAACCTCTGTGGCAGCAAGCCCGGCAATTACCGCCACCACTTCGTTGGCGATACGGATTGCCCCTAAAGAAGTGCGTTCCGCCTCCTCAAACCTGTCAGCTTCCATCCTGAACTCAACCCCTTTTCTCAAAGATTCTTGCTAATTATGCCCAATTCTAAATCCATTATACCAGCAGCAAAAGGAAATGGAAAGCAAACATCTCATTTCTCGCCCAAAAGCATCGGTACAAATAGCGTGTCCACTTCTCCGCGCCGGAAATTTTCGTTTTCCATGATGCGCCGCAAAAAGTCAATGGTCGTTTTCACCCCTGCGATCCGGAATTCTGAGAGAGAACGCTCCATCCTCCGGATCGCCTCCTGACGATTTCGCCCCCAGGTGATGAGCTTGGCGAGCAGAGAGTCATAATAGGGCGGTATCCGATAGCCGGGATAGATGCCGCTGTCGACGCGCACCCCCGGCCCCCCTGGAGGGAGATACTCGGTGATGGTGCCCGGGCAGGGGCGAAAATCTTTTTCCGGGTCTTCGGCATTGATGCGACACTCCAGGGCAGCCCCCCGGAATTCGACATCCTCCTGCTCGTAGCCCAGTTCCTCGCCTGCGGCCAGCCTGATGGTTTCCACAACCAGATCGATCCCGGTGACCCATTCGGTAACGGGATGTTCCACCTGGATGCGGGTATTCATCTCGATAAAATAGTAATTCCCATCCCTATCCAATAAAAACTCCACCGTTCCGGCACCGGTGTACTTGACAGCCCGGGCGGCGCGTACCGCCGCCTCCCCCATCTTCTCTCTCAGCTCCGGAGTGATGGCAGGACTCGGGGTTTCCTCTACGAGCTTCTGATTTCTCCTCTGGATAGAGCAGTCCCTCTCCCCGAGGTGAACCACATGGCCGTACTCGTCCGCCAGAATCTGGATCTCTATATGGCGCGGCCTCTCGATAAGCTTCTCCAAATAAAGGCTGCCGTCCCCGAAGGCCGCCTCCGCTTCCTGGCGGGCAGTAATTAAGGCCGTTTCCAGCTCCTCCTGGTTGCGGGCGATGCGCATCCCTCTCCCCCCACCTCCGGCGGAGGCCTTGATCATTACGGGGTAGCCGATCTCGGCGGCTACCGCCGAGATGTCGAGGTTCTCGTCGAGAAGGCCGGATGACCCCGGAACTACCGGAACTCCCGCCTCCACCATAAGCTGGCGGGCGCGCGCCTTGGCCCCCATCTCAGTAATGGCCGACGCAGGAGGGCCGATAAATTTGATCCCCCGCCCTTCGCAAACTTCGGCAAAATATGGATTTTCCGCCAGGAAACCGTAGCCGGGATGAATGGCATCCGCCCCGCGCCCCTCTGCAGCGCTGATGATGTTGGGTATGTTGAGATAGCTCTGGGCAGGCTGAGGGCCCCCAATGCAGACCGTTTCGTCGGCCAGACTGACATGCAGGGAATCCCGGTCGGCTTCGGAGTAGACGGCAACGGTTTTGATCCCCATCTCCCGGCAGGCCCTGATGATCCGGACGGCGATTTCACCCCGGTTGGCTACGAGTATTTTCTTAAACACGAGAATACCCCCTCAGGATAAAATGAAACCCGGCGCTACAGTTTTCAAGCGCCGGTTGTTTCCCGCACCAGCGGGTCTTTGCCTTGGGACAAGATGCACTTCTTATCCCTCGCTGGCGATGAGGAAGAGAACCTGACCGTACTCCACAGGTTGGGCGTTCTCAACCAAGATCTCCACAATCTCCCCGTCACACTCCGCCTCGATCTCATTCATCAGTTTCATAGCTTCGATGATACAGAGGGTATCTCCCTTCTTCACCTTGCTGCCCACATCCACGAAGGGGGGTGCACCGGGAGCCGGCGCCCTGTAGAAGGTACCCACCATAGGGGCTACCACCTCAACCAGATTATCGCGGCGCTCTTGGGTTGGGGCAGGCTCAGCCGCTTCGGGCGCATCTGCCCTGCCAGCTTCTTCGTAAATGGGGGCGCGACTCGAATTGCCGGTAGAGCTGCCGGTAATCCCCTTTCTGATATTCAACCTCATCCCCGGCGTCTCCACCTCGAGCTCGTTGATATCTGTTTCATTAATCAATTTAATAAAGTCTTTGATGTCTTCGATCATCATCTTTCCGTCCTCCCGCGGCGTTCGCGAAGCCTGCTGCTTGCCTCCAGCCGCCGTCTGTTTGACTGCAGGCTCGCCGGAAGCCGGCTTAACGGCAGGTTCGTCCACAGGTGCGGGCTGCACTTCACCCTTCCTGACCTTCTCCCGGTATTCGAAAAATTTCCTGGCAACGGCAGGGAACAGGGCGTAGGTGAGATAGTCCTCCTCGGATTTCGCCAGATCCTTGATTTCCTCTTTTAATTTATCGAAATTGCGCTCCAGCAGATCGGCGGGGCGGCAGGTGATGGGCTGTTCATCCCCGATGATCAGTCGCCGCACCTCTTCATCGATCTTCCCGGGCGGCTTTCCGTAAAAGCCCCGCACGTAATCCTTCACCTGCTGAGGCACCATCTTGTAGCGTTCACCGGTCAAAACATTGAACACAGCCTGGATACCGACGATCTGGCTGGTAGGCGTCACTAATGGAGGATAGCCCAGGTCAGCCCGCACCCTCGGTATCTCCTCCAACACCTCGCCGATGCGGTGCAGGGCCTTCTGCTCCTCCAGCTGGCTCACCAGATTGCTGATCATTCCACCAGGAACCTGATGGTCGAAAACCTTCATGTCGGAAATCCTGGTAACCCCACGCTCAAAGCCTCGCTTGCGCCGCAGCTCCTCCCAATAGTTCGAGATCTCAAAGAGCAGATGCAGGTCAAGGCCGGTATCCCAGGGAGTGCCCTGCAGCGCCCGAACCAGGGTCTCTACCGGAGGCTGCGAGGAACCAAAAGCCAAAGGCCCCGAACAGGCATCAAAAACATCTACTCCCGCTTCTACTGCCTTCAAGCAGGCTCCGATGGCCATTCCTCCGATATAATGGGTGTGCAGCTGAATGGGAACATCGAGCTTCTCCTTGAGCAAGGAAACCAGCTCATAGGCCACATAAGGGGCAATCATCCCGGCCATGTCCTTAATGCAGATGGAATCGGCTCCTAAGTCCTGCAGGCGGAGGGCCGTCTCCAGGTAGTGCTCGTTGGTGTGCACAGGGCTAAGGGTGTAAACGACACACGCCTGAAGGTGTTTACCTGTCTTTTTGACCGCCCGCATCGGCACCTCCAGGTTGCGCACGTCATTCAGGGCATCGAAGACGCGGAAGATGTCTATTCCCACTTCGGCAGCCTTATCAACGAAGGCCTCCACCACATCGTCGGGATAATTGGCATATCCGACCAGGTTCTGACCGCGCAGCAGCATCTGCAGAGGGGTTTTCTTGACGTGCTTTTTGATGATCCTGATCCTGTCCCAGGGGTCCTCATTGAGATAGCGGATGCAGACATCGAAAGTTGCCCCACCCCACATCTCCAAAGAAAAATAACCGACCTCATCGAGCTTTTCCAGAACCGGCACCATATCTTCGGTACGCATTCTGGTCGCCCAGAGGCTCTGGTGGGCATCTCTCAGCGTGGTGTCTGTGATTTTTGGTCCCTCCACCGCTCAACCTCCTCACCCTGAAAAATAAGCAGGCCGGCCGTCTCATACCAAACCATGAAAATAATATCTCCAGCAACAATTGCTTTCAAACCGTCGAAAACATCAAATTTTCGAAACAGCCGACAACCCCTTACCAGCTTTCAGCATCTCAGCGGCTTTGAACCGGCGTTGGGGTATTTCGACGCTTATATAAACAATGCCGAGTAAAAAAGAAATCGGTTGCAATAACCGGCTCTGGTGATTAGATCTGTTGCAATTCTATTCTAGATGATTATATCCTTGAGTCTCAGGATTTTCAAGCATTTCCGGGTAAGTATACAATATCCTCATCCTTCACAGCTTCGCCATCACCAGCACATTTCCAGGCTCAATAGAAACCACTCTGGCAACGATATCCCTGATCTTTTCCTTATCGGCACTCGTTAAGGAGCGCCCCTGGACGATCACCGTTGCCGATTTTTCCTGAATCATCACGACGGCATCCTTAAACCCCTCTGCCACCACCATCTGTTCCAGCTCTGTCTCCTTGACCGCCTGGTCCATAATACTCATCAATTCCTGCTGTGCCCTGCTGCGGTTCTCGCTGTCGGATGTGGGGTTGGCGGCAATCTCTTTTAGCACCTCGATTCGCTGGCTGCGGATACGGTCCCTGGCCAAACGGCAGTCCACAAAGAACTCCGCCTTTTCCAAATCGCCGCCGGAAGGTTTGGGAACATCCTTTTTAACGTGCAAATCCACCTCGACCGGCCTGTTCTTCTCCCGAAGAAAAAAGCCACCCCTGGTCAGCCACCAGCCGCCAATCAGAATGGCCAGCCCCAGACCCACAAGAACAACTGCTTTTTTATCCCAGATGAAGAACATCAGACATTACCTGCCTTCTTTAGGTAATACCGTTACCTTATGCGGAGGAATGGCCAACACCGTCTCCACCGCCCGGGACAATTCTTCACGCAGTGCGGGATTGTCGGCTCCTTCCGCCAGAACGAGCACCCCGGCAATTTCCGGGCGCGTCGTCCTGATCAAAACCGGCTCTTCCTTCCCTCCGGAAACCGACTGCACCAAAACCAGGTTCCCGTCCTCATTGACTTCAGTGGTAATGCGGTTGCCACCAGCCTGATCCCTTTCCTCGGTCGTTCTGTTTTGTTTGGACAAATTTTTTGCATAGATATGCTCAGGCCCCGCGGCCATAGTGACGGTTACCTGCACCGCACCTGATCCGGCAACAGAACTCAGTATTGCCTCCAGCCTGCGCTCCAAATCCCTTTCCGCAGCCGCCAGGCCGGCCGTCCCCTCCGGAGCGGCCACCTCCGTTTCCCCCCCTGCACCCTCTCCGGATACGGTTTCAGACGGGGAAACCAGGTTCCCGGCACAAACCAGAATGAATATGCCCCCGATCAGGACAATAAGAAGCCGCAGCATCTGCGGAGAACGCAGTAAATACCACTCCTTTCTGTTTTTGGCCGTATCCCACCAGGCTAACAGGTTTTTCTCAGACAATACCCTCACCTCTCATTCTCCCAGATGACAATCACCTGCTCCTTGCGCAGCCCGAAAAAAGAAGCAATCGTCTCTTGAACCCGAAGCCGCGCTTCCTCGCGCCCCTGCCGCCCTTCCGGATTCCTGTTTCCCGGGTCCGGTTCGTCGGCCTCCGAAGAAACGTACACTCTTTCCACGGGTGGAATCGACTGATTATCATCCTCTTCCGGCCTTAGGGTAATGAACACCCTTTCCACCCCTCCAACCGACTGCAGAGAGGGATCCCAAGCCTCCTGTTCCACTTTCACTACGGCCGCGCCGACGCCGGGCACCAAGCACGCCATCGTCCTGATCTGGTCTTCCAGGCGCTTTCCGTACACGGCACGCGCCTCAACTGCGGCGGCTCTCTGCAGTTCCTTCCCCCGGGAAAGAATCGCCTCCAGCTCTTCCGCTCCCACCTCCTGGTAGACCTCTTGAGTTAAGAAGCGCTTCTGATCGAAGAGGGCAACGACGGGGTTAAGAACGGCAACCACCACAAAGAGCCCAAAAATCACTTCGACGAACCGCCGCGTCTCTTTTAGCGGTAGAAGCATCTCTAGAAAGGCAGCCAGGAGCACCAGAAAAACGATATTTCTAACCAGCTGATAGATGGTTTCCAAGAACAACCCCCCAACGGCTCACCGCAGCATCACCACAAGATTGCCCAACCCCACGATAATGCCTAAGGCCATGAAAAACATGACCCCCACCGCAGCCACCACCGCGAAGACGAGAAACAGATGGTTCCCCAAAAGGTGCAGGCTGTCGGACAATTCCCTGGCCCCGATGGGCTGCAATATGGCCCCCGCCAGCCTGTACACCATTGCCGCAGCCAGAATTTTGACCACAGGAATGGTGCACAGGAAGAAAATAGCCAGCACCCCGAGGATACCGACGGCATTCTTGATAAACAGGGAACAGCCCACGACGGCCTCTACGGCATCCGAGAGAATACCCCCGACAACAGGAACAAAGGCTCCGGTCAGGTACTTGGCCGTGCGCAGTCCTACTCCGTCCGCAACAGCTCCGGCCACCCCCTGAACCGCCAGGATGCCGGTAAAAATCGTCAAAAAGAGCCCTAGCAAGAGGACGCTTCCATCCCTAAAAAGCCCCGCCAAACGGGACACCTGAAAGCGCTCTGAAAGCTGGCTCACAATTCCGAGGACGGCAGAGCAGAAAATCAGAGGAAAGACGATGTTCTGCGTCAACGTACCCAAGACGTTTAAGGAAAGAAAAATGACAGGGTGCATGAGGGCAACCGAAGTTAAATTGCCGACCGCTGCCAGAAGGGTCATGACAACAGGAATCAACGACTGCATAAAACCGACCATGCTGCCGATGGCCTCCCGCCCGGCTGAGAGGGCCAGGGTAAAAGAACTGAGGGCCACCGTAAAAAGGGACAGCAAACCGACGCTGTGTGCCAGCCTGGCCACCGTATTTTGCTCAAAGGCGCACTGCAGGTGCGCGAGGAGGGCAAGAACGGCCCCCAGGACAATCAGCTTGCCCAACAAAACGGCGTGGGTGAGGAATTCCCGGAAAAAGAATTTTATCAATTCCTTGAAGAGCCCCTTCAGGTCGAAGTCGATCTCCCCTTGACGGATTCCCTCCAGCATTTCGATCAGGCTGAAACCGGACAACTGCTCCTGGATGTCTCCATCAACCCTCTTTAAGAAAACCTCCAGATCGTCAAGGGGTAGCTTTTCCAACTGCTCGGAAAGATACTGTTGAGAAAGACCGGAACCGGCATCCTCTGCAGGGGCAGCGGCGGCTTCAGGGTACGGCCAGAGGAAAAACACGAGCAATATAAGGAATATAATGTCTGCTGAGAGAAACTGCAGGCGGCGCCTTTGCAACAGCTCTCCCCCCTTCAAAGCGGATGCGTTCGGCCGTCTTTAACCGGCCGTTTCAGCCGCTGGCAAACGGCCAATACGCACTATACAATGGCCGCCTACCGACACCCGTCAGGGAACGGTTAAGGAGCGTTCTATGGTAGCAGCCGGACGATCACTTCCATGATGGCAGCGAAGATCGGAAGCGCCAATACCAAGATCAAAATCTTGCCCACCATTTCGATTTTACTGGCGATGGTACCCTCCCCCGCATCGCGGCAGATCTGGGCACCGAATTCGGCAATATAAGCGATCCCCAAGATCTTCAACAGTGTGGTGAGGTAGAGTTCATCAACCCTGGCAAGGCGCGACAGATCCCGAAAGAGGCCGATAACCGCCCCCATTTTCCCCAGCACCAGGATAAAAATCAGGACGCCGAAGCCGAGGACCAGCAGCAGAGCCATTTCCGGGCGCTCCTCCCGCAGGAGCACCGCAAAAACGGCAACGACAAGGGCAAAGCCGACAACGTACAGGATCTCCATGCCGCAAACCTCTCCTAAAAGAGGTGAAATACCGAGCGAACCATGTTGAACAGGTCGTTGATCAGCTGGACTACCATAATCAGCACCACAACAACACCGGCAAGAGTCAGCATCTGGGCCTGCTCCTCCTTTTCCGCCTGCTTCAAAATGATGTTGAGCACAGAGATAAGGATCCCCAGCCCGGCTATCTTGAAAATCAGATCGACGTTCATGGCACCTTCCCTGTCCCCCTTACAACAGCAACAGCACAATGCTGATCCCCAGTAAAAACCCTCCGTAACGCCACAGGCGCTCGTTCTTTTCCCGTTCCCTTTGGGACTTTTCCTCCTCCCGGCGCAGGTGCAGCGAGGTCAGGGCGATATTCTTGTGCTGTTCCTCTCTGTCCGAAATCCCCAGCCTTTCCCCGAAAGCGGAGAGAATGGCTTGATCCTCTTTGCTTAGTGCCGTCAGCTGCCAGTTCTGCCGGAGAGCCCTCTCCCAGGCCTCGGCAGGTGTAATTCCCCGCTCCTGCACCAGCGCTTCTCCCGCAAAGGTGAAAATTCTCGCGATCACCCCTTCCCCTGTCCGTCCGATCTTGAGCAGGGCATCGGGAAGAGGTGTAGCTGCATACATGATCTCCGTATCCAGCATCTGCAGCACTTCCTGAAGAAGGCGCAGTTCTTGAGGGCGGCGAGAAAAGTAGGAGGCCCTTAACATCCCGGCCAACCCGGCCGAACCTATAATCATAACCGCACCGAGCAGACTCCAGAACACCTCCCGCTCACCTCTCCCGCTGCTCACCGAAAAGGCAGTTGCGTTGGGCATCCCAGACCCCTTCAACGGTGCCAGGCCCCTTCCTTCTGCTTAAAAAGACATAGCGCTGGAAAACCCTTTTATTCACCACGTCCTGGAGATAAGGTCGCCGCTCCAGTTCCTCCCAGGAACTGGCATGAACCGTCGCCAGAATGCTGACCCCGGTGTAAAGCATCTCCCAAATGGCATTGATGTCTTCACACCGGCCAATCTCATCGGTGGCAATCACCTGAGGTGCCATGGAGCGCAAAAGGATGATCATCCCGGCGGCCTTGGGGCAGCGGTCGAGGACATCCACGCGCGGTCCCAGATCGTGCTGCGGCACCCCCTGATAACAGGCGGCCAGCTCGCATCTCTCATCAACGACTCCTACCGACAGGGCCGGAAAATGCAGTTCCGGTATACCATAGCTCAAGGAACGGATGATATCCCGCAGGAGGGTGGTTTTTCCGGCGCAGGGTGGAGAGACCAACAGGGTGTGATATGGACGCTTGTTTCGGAAATCAAGGACGTAGGGTAGCAGCGGGCGGGCGCTGCCGGGTACGGCACGGGCGATCCGGAAATTCAGGCTGCCGATATCCCTGAGGGTCTTGATATCCCCCCTCTCCAGGACGGCCTTGCCCGCCAGGCCTACCCTGTGCCCGCCGGGTAGAGTTAGAAATCCCTGCCGGAACTCTTCCTCAAAGGCATATAAGGACCCCTGGCTGATCGACTGAACTGTTCTGGATATATCCTCTGCAGCAACATGATAGGCTGCAGAAGGCTCTCGCGTAATCCTCCCCTGCGCATCCAAAAAGTACTCCTGCTGGTTGTAGCGGATGGCGAGAGGCCGTTCCAGGCGCAGCCGGATCTCCTCAATCCCCTCGGCTACGGAAGGGGGCAGGCGTTCCAGGATCCCCCTGATCGACGGCGCCAGGTAAAGCAAAACTTCCCAGAGGCGGGCTGCAGCCAGTCTGGCCATCCTCCTCCCTCCTTGTCGCCGGTATATATTGCCGGTATATATTGATATATATTTTTCCGCTGCCATGATTATGAAATAAAAAAACACCGCCTTGTTCAGGCAGTGCTGTTAACCGTTAGCGGTAACCTTACAGATCTTCTTGTTCTCTGTCCTCCTCTTTTTTCTTCCATCCTTTCGGAAGAGGCATAGAACCGTCATTGACATAAACAACCTTATTGCAGTTCGGGCAGGTCACCTCAATAACATCCTCGTCATCCACGATATCGGACTCAAAGCAGATGATATCATGGCACTGCGGGCATTCTACCTCCACGTAATCGATGTCGTCGGCGTTATCATAAACGTCATCATCTTCATCCTCAAACTCGTCCCCTTCACACTCTTCCTCATCTTCCTCTTCTTCCACGAAAAGCTCTTCATCCAAATAATCCTCCAGATCCTCTACAGCGACCTGCAGTTCTTCCACTTCATCGGTTAAGTCGGCCAGTACGTCGATTATCTGTTTGATTATCTTCGCCTCATCGCTGCCTTCCTCCAGCTTCAGCCCCTCCGCCAGCCCCTGCAGGTAAGCTATCTTTTCCCGTAAATCGTCCACCATCTCAACCTCCTGTTAATTTTTCCTTTAAGATTTAGGCCCTCTCCAGGTATTCTCCTGTCCGCGTATCAACCCTCACCACATCCCCCTCTTCTACAAAAAGGGGTACCTGTATCACCAGACCTGTTTCCAGGGTCGCCGCCTTGGTGGCGCCTGTTGCAGTGTCACCGCGGACACCGGGCTCGGCGGAGACGACCTTTAGCTCAACGGAGTTAGGCAGTTCGATCCCTATCAAAGCGCCGTTATGGGTGAGCAGCCAGATGTTCATGTTCTCCTTCAGGTATTTGACGCTGTCCCCCATCTGTTCCACGGTGAGGCTGACCTGGTCGTAAGTTTCGTTGTCCATGAAGACGAAGGAATCCCCTTCCCGGTAAAGATACTGCATCTCCTTCCTTTCCAGGTGCGCCCGCGGGAGCTTCTCCCCTGCCCTGAAGGTGCGCTCGATAACCCCACCGGTACGGATATTCTTGAGCTTGGTGCGCACGAAGGCGGATCCCTTCCCCGGCTTGACGTGCTGGAAATCCACTACACTGTAAATTTCGCCGTCAACCTCTATTGTTAAGCCAGTTCGCAAATCGTTCGTTGAAACCATCTTCGTTAAACAAACCGGCCATTAACCACTTCGGCCGGAGCCTACTCCTTTCTATAAGTTTTTTTTCAGTATGTTACCCTCAAGAATCAAATGACGATCAGGTCCTTCGTAACTGGGGTGAGGATTTCGCAACCGTTTTGCTTTACGAGAACGGTATCCTCAATCCGCACACCCCCCCAGCCTGAAATGTAAATTCCAGGTTCCACGGTAACCACCATTCCCGGCTTCAGCTCCTGATCCTGCCCGGGAGCCAGGCGCGGCTCCTCGTGAACGGCTAGGCCCACCCCATGTCCCAGGGAATGGTTGAAATACCCTCCGTATCCCGCTTCTTCTAGAAAACTGCGGGCTGCGGCGTCGACCGCGGCCGCCGTTACTCCTGCCCGAATCACCTTCAGAGCCCGCTCCTGGGCCTCCCTGACAAGTTCATAGACCTCACGCTGCTTAGTGGACAAGCTCCTCATCGCGACCGTTCTGGTGAGATCGGCGGCATACCCCTGAAAGCGGGCGCCGAAATCGAGGGTAATGAATTCGCCACGCCTTACCTTCTTCCCCGATGCCGTTCCATGAGGTAGGGCACCCCTTTCTCCGGAGGCTACGATGATCTCAAAGGCAGGCGGTCCCCCTCCCTGCTGCCTCATATACAGCTCTAGAATACCGGCGATCTCCTGCTCCTCCTGCCCCTCGTACATCTCCCCCAGCACATAGCGGAAAGCAGCGGCGGTGATCATCCCGGCCTCTCGAATCAGGCCCACCTCGTAATCGTCTTTAATCAGGCGCAGCCCCTCGATGAGGCCGGCCACAGGGCGTAGCACCCCAGAAAAACCGTCCTTCAGCTGCTCCCACTGCTGATAGGTGAGGTAATCCTTCTCGAAACCCAGCTCCCGGAGCCCTAACTCCCGGCAGAGATCCCTGAGAACCTCGGTGAACGACCTCTTAAACCTGACGAACTCCCACCCGGGCGCCTCCAGTCTGGCCTGCTCTTCGTACCTCCCGTCGGAAAAAAGATAGCCCACTTCTCCGGTCACCAGCAGCAGCGCCTCACCGGTAAACCCGCTGAGATAGCGGGTGTTTTCCGGTTTGGCCACAAGCAGGGCCTCCAGCTCCTGCTCTTCCAGGAGGCTGCGCAGCCTCTTCAGGCGCCCGCCGTGGATATCCCTCATCTGTTTCCGCCTTCCTCACGAATAAGCTCACATGCCGCCTGCAGGGCAAGGGAGTAACTGAGTGGCCCAAACCCCGCTATCTGGCCGCGAGCGGCCGCTGCCACCACCGACCGGCGGCGCCAGCGCTCTCGGGCATAAATGTTGCTCAAATGCACCTCAATCACCGGAATGTCCACCGCCCTGACGGCGTCGTGTAAAGCATAACTGTAGTGGGTCAACGCCCCCGGGTTGATTATGATGGCGTCGAACCTCCCTCGAGCAGCGTGAATCTCATCGATGATCTCCCCCTCATGATTGGACTGCCGGGTGACCACCTCCACCCCAGCATCTTTTCCCTGCTCCACGAGCCGGCGGTCGATCTCTTCCAGGGTTGTTTTTCCGTAAATCCCCTCTTCCCTTTCCCCCAGCAAATTGAGGTTAGGTCCGTGCAGCACCAGAACACGCCCCACCAGCAGCTCACCCCATAGACCATTTTATCCCGCCGTGCGGCCTTTGTTTCCCCTTACTGGCCGCTGACGGTCAAACCGCCAACCCGAACGGTGGGAGCGCCCTTGCCCCCGAAGAAGCGGAGGTCACTGCCCACAGCATCAATCCTGGACAGCAGCTCCAGGATATTGCCAGCAATTACCATACCCCGTACCGGTGTAGTTAATTCGCCGTGCTCGATCCAAATTCCTGCCACACCTAGAGAAAAATCACCGGAAATGGGGTTGGCGGTGTGCATCCCCATCACCTCGGTGACGTATAAGCCCTCATCCATTTCCCTGATGATCTGCACCGGAGAGGGGTATCCCGGCTCCAGATAAAAGTTCGTGCTTCCGAGCTGCGGCGGGGACTGGAACGATCCGCGCACGGCATTCCCGGTAGAGGATACTCCCTCTTTGGCCGCCGTATAGGAGTTGTGCAGGAAGCTGCACAGCACCCCATCATCCAGGAGCAGCGTGCGCCGGGTGGGCACACCCTCCCCGTCACAGGGAGCGCTCAGGATCCCGTCCTGGAGGGCACCGTCGTCAATGACGGTGACTCCCTTTGCTGCCACCTGTTCGCCCATTTTACCTGCGAAAAGGGATCTCCCCCGCTGAACGGCTTCTGCCGTCAGGGCAGAGGAGAGCATTCCCAAGAAACTGGCGACAACAAAGGGATCCAGCACCACGGAGAGGCGCTTCGTGGGCTTTCGGCGCGCCCCGAGCATCCGCACAGCTTTGTCTGCAGCCTCCCGCCCCAGGGCAGCGGGATCCAGCTCTGCTATCCGGCGCTTGAAGCTCAGGGCAAATCCCGTCTGCTGGTCACCGCCTTCACCGGCCACAAAGGCGACATAACAGCCGCAGTAGGACCCGCCGGAAGAAACGAGGACTCCCTTTGAATTGGCGATGGCGGTCTGGTAGCGCACCTCCTCGTAGCTGGCCTGCTCGGTCAGCCGTACCCGGTGGTCAAAGGAGCGCCCGCTGTCCTCCATCTGGCGCACCATCTCGATCTTCTCTTCCAGAGTAACCTCCCGCAGGCGGGGGTCGTCCAGTTCCAGATCCGGGTAGGCCGCCGCCGGTTCAGGCAGGACATAACAGGGATCCTCGTCGGCTGCCCGGGCATTGGCCAGGGCGGCATCCAGGGCGTTTTGGACCGCCTCCCGGCTCAAGTCGGAGGTAAAGGCGAAGCCCTGGCGCTTCCGATGGATCACCCTGATGCCCAGGCCTTCATCCCGGGCAATCTTCAGGTTCTCCACCTCACCGTTTCTTACCTCAATACTCAGCTCCTCTTCACGGCTGAAGTAGGCCTCCGCCAGATCCACATGCCGGCACCCGGCATATTCCATAACAAAAGCGACCAGCTCGCGACCATCGAGGCTCTTGACGGCCGTCACCGGAGATCACCCTCTTCTTCCAGAATTCCCCCTACGACCAGCTCCGGAATCCGGATGGTGGGCTGGGCGTCGGAAACCGGCACCCCTTGTCCGTCTTTCCCGCAGGTGCCCAAAGAGAAGCCGAGGTCGTTCCCCACGCGGTCGATGATCCTCAGCACCTCCGGGCCGTTTCCCGTAAGGGTAGCCCCCCTGACGGGCACGGTCACCTTACCGTCTTCGATCAGGTAGCCTTCCAGCACTTCGAAGACGAAGTCACCGGTGGTGGTGTTGACCTGACCTCCCCCCATTTTGCGGACGAACAGGCCGTTTTTCGTATCCCTGATGATCTCCTCGGGACTGTCCTTCCCCGGGGCCAGGTAAGTCGTCGACATGCGCGGGATCGGGCGGTGCCGGAAGGACTCTCTTCTCCCGTTCCCGGTCGGCTCTGCCCCGTCTCTGGCGGCAGTCATCCGGTCGTACATGTAGCCGCGCAGGATTCCCTTCTCGATCAAGACGGTGCGCTGAGATGGGTTCCCCTCGTCATCAAAGCGGAACGCCCCGTACTTTCCGGGAAGGGTGCCGTCATCGATCACCGTTACCAGCTCCGAGGCCACCTGTTCCCCCTTCTTTCCGGCATAAACGGAAAGATTCTTCTGAACCAGATCGGCCTCCAGCCCGTGACCGCAGGCCTCGTGGATCATGGTTCCCCCTGCCTCTCCGGAAATCACCACCGGCATCCGCCCGGCAGGGGCACGGCGCGCCTTAAGCATCAACAGCGCCCTCTCCGCCGCCCTCCTTCCAAGGGCTGCAGGCTTCCCTTCCTCGAAGAGCTCCAGCCCCCTGGTGCCTCCGGCGGACTCATAGCCGGTCTGAATTACCTGCCCGTCGGAGGCCACCACATTCACCACCAGCCGGCAGCGCACCCGCTCATCCTCGACGAAAACCCCTTCGCTGTTGGCAATGGTCACCTGCTGAAGGACATCGGCATAACCCACGGTGACCTGGCGGACCAGCTTTTCGTCGACGGAGCGCGCCGCTTCCTCCGCCTCCCTGACCAGCGCTACCTTCCTCTCGATCCCTACCCGGTCGGGACGCTCCTTGATGGTTGAAGAGGTTGGAGCTTTTTCCTTGTCCGGCAACATAAGGGCGGGAGTACTGCTCCTCCTCCCCCTGGCCACCAGCTCCGCCAGCTTCAGCAATCCCTCTTTGCTGAGATCGGTCGTGTAGCCGTAGGCCGTGCTGTCACCCTTCACGATCCTGATACCGGCCCCCTCTTCACGCCCTGAGATCACCCGCTCGATCTTCCTGTCCTCACAACTCACTCTGGTCTGAGTTCTTCTCTCCAGGAAAATCTCGGCGAAATCCCCGCCCCCGAGGGCGGCCTGCAAAACCTCTTCCAGATCCTTTTTCGCTATCATCCCTGCTCCCCCATCATTGGGATATATTTCTGAAGTATATTTCTGAAGTCCCTTCCATGATACTCCTGTTGTTTCCTATTGTCTACTTTTTTCAAGGCGCCTATACAGTGATTGCCCCTGCTGTCACAGCAGTAGCCAGTAGCTTAGCATAAGCTGCCGGGCACCCGCTCATGGTACGGATGCTCCATTTCTGCCCCCTTCTTCTGCCCGGCCGCCGTTATCATAATTCTGGAGCCCTCAAGCAAATAAGAAGGGATGAACCAACAGCTAACGCATGCTCTGCCCTCATGATTCCTCCCAACTCTCAGGGGGGCGATCGCTGACCCGCACCCTCCCGGTGATGGAGGCCACTATCACGTATTTCAACCTTCCCGTCTCCCTGCTTTTCAAGGTGATGGTGCCGCCGCGAGGAGGGAGGCCTTTAGCGTTGATCACCAACCTGTTGTCCTGGAAATTGGTGCTGTAGAGGTCCACTCCCTGCGGCAGCCTCACCTCGGTGATTACCCGGGAAAAGGGCGTATCCCACTTCTTTACCCTGTAGGTATCGATGTGGGTGTAAAAATCGATATAGTAATCGGGGGTTTTTTCGCCTAAAGCGCGCTGCTGAACGCTGCGTATATCCGCGGCCAGGCGGTCGGCCGCAAACTGCAGATTAAAATCGGTGCGAAGCATCCGCAATTCCACAGCCCCACAAGCAAACAGCACGCCTGCGATAACCAAGGTAACAGCTACTTCCAAAAGGGTAAATCCGTTCCCGTTAGGATGCTGACCCCGCATAGACTTCTCACCAGTTAAGATGGCGGAAATACCAGGCCAGCAGTTCGTCCCCCCACAACAAAGAGAGAAGGGAGCCCATGGCAATAAACGGCCCAAAGGGAATGGGGTCCTTCCTGCCTTTCAGGCGCAGAGCCAAAAGGAATACGCCGGTGATGCCCGCCAGGCAGGAACCGAGAAAAATGCCTAATGGGCCTAACGGCCACCCCAGAAACAGCCCCGTAACGAAGGCCAGCTTGATATCTCCTCCCCCCATGCCCCCTTTGCTGAGCAAGGCAACCAGCAAGAGAAAGCCTGCGGCTACGCCGGCGCCGAGAAGAGCGGAAAAAAGCCCTCTATCCCTGCTTAAAACACCCAGCAGAATCCCACCGGCAAGACCGGCCGTCACAAGGCGGTCCGGGACGATATAGTGTTCGAGGTCGATCATGCTGACGACTATCAGGAAGGCAGCAAAAAATGCATATTTCACAAAGGCAGCCGTCAGGCCGAAACTGAGGTAAAGCAGGGCGAATAACGCACCGGTGAGCAGTTCAATAAGAGGGTAGCGCGGAGAAATAACCGCCCGGCAGTAGCGGCATCTTCCCAGCAGGATCAAAAAGCTGAGCAGGGGCAGCAGATCGTACCAGGCCAGAGTATGGCCGCAGAGAGGGCAGCGGGAGCGGCCTGTGATAAAAGACTCCCGGCGCGGCAGGCGATAGATAACCGCATTGAGAAAGCTCCCGACACAAAGGCCGATTAAAAACACGACCGCCAGAGGAAAAGACAATTCAATCACTCCGTCTGTTGCTTTTTCTTCCGTTACTTCTTGAAGAAGTCCCCTGCTTCGGGCAATCCCCCGGGATTCCGATCGGCGGCACCGGACCCAGAGATGCTCTCTCCGGTATCACCATTCTGGCCGGGCTCCGGCGGTGGCGAAGGATTGGAAGAGGGGTTGGAAGAGGCTACCGGCTTCGGCAACCTCAGGTGCCCGGACAGCTCAGGTGTGGGAGCAACTGCTCCTGCAGGCGCAAAGAGGTTATACCGGCCCAGCGACCACCGCCTGATCTCTTCCAGATACGCCTGTCCCTCAGGGTCTTTGGCAGAAAAGATCAGCAGGGCAACAGCGGCCTCTACGGCCCCCGGTTGATTATCAAGCGCCGTTAGCTTCAAGCTTCTGACTTCACTCAGATTAGGTAAATTCCCGAGGGCGCTGAAAAAGGCAAGAACATTCTGATAGTCCCCCCTGGCCGTTATCTTCAAAGGAATCTCCAGAGTGTGCTTTTTAGCGACGATCTCCCCCGGCTCAATTCCCGTTATCTCCACATTATCGGCTGCTGATTGCAACCCGAGAACGACGATATTGGTGCCGTCCCTCATCTCTTGCCGGAAATATGGTTCTACTTGCCGCAGCTTCTCCGAGGCGCGCTCATACCTGACAATCTCGTCCTTGTAAGACGCCACATCACTTCGCGCCTTCTCCAGTTTTGCGCGCTCTTCGGCCAGCTCCTTTCTTACCTCGGCGTACGCCTTGATCTGGGGGCTGATCAAGAAATAAAACAGGCAAAACACCCCCACTGCTGCCAGCATTGCCAGGAGAATCCTCTGATCCTTCCGGTTGAACCCCATCTCCATATAACTCACCGCTCCTTGAGACCGGCGGTAATCTCAAAATTAAAAGCATCATCCAGCGCCGCGATCTTCTTCAGTGCAACATTCTGGAGGTAAGGAAGCCGGTTGAGGTTCTTTATGAAAACCCCCACAGAAGAAACCGTTCGGGAGGAGCCTTTTATACTGATGCTGTTCGCCCGGGCGAACTGATCGGGTTTTCCCCGGCCTTCCTTTTTCTCCGACTCCTCGCCTGAAGCTTCAGGGTCCGGGTATATTTCCAGCTCCAGCAGCCAGAGATCCACCGGCGCGATATTGTTGAGATCGTGGAATAAATCCGATAGAAGGCCCGCCCAGTTTTGATGTCTATCCAGGAGAGTACTGTACTCCTGATAAGCCGCCTCGGCGGCTATTCTTTTCTCCCGAACGTCTTCAACCCGGGAGAGCACCGGTCGCAGGGCGGTCAACTCCTGCCTGACGGCCGCAAGCTCGTTCTTGGCGCCCCAAAAGCTGAACAAAAAGTACCCGTACCCCCCCAACAGAAAGGCGAGCGAAAGAGTTAAGGCAATCAGCCTGACCAGACGGTGGACATCGACGATCCCTTCCCGCTGGAGGCCGGGGGGAAGGAGATTCACCTTATAAGAATCCTGCGGCATCAAGCATAGACCTCCCTCAGAGCAAGACCGATGGCCACGGAAAAGGACGGATCGAAGGCGACCCCCTCCGCCATCTCGATGTCCGGGATGCCCAGCTCTACTGGGATCTGCAGGGCACCGGACAAGTAATCCGTCACTCCCCGGAGCTTACCGGTGCCCCCGCTCAACAAAAGCCTCTCCACCCCCACCCTTTCTTGAGCAACATAAAACTCCAGGGACCTCTGCAGCTCCCTGGTGATTTCGGCCAGGCCGTCCCTCAAAACATAATCGAGCCGCATCCCCTCCGGAAAGCGGTCATTCGTCACGGCTACTGCTGTTTCCAGGTCGGCAAACTGCTCCCATCCCTCAGACGGTGTACCGCCGCTATTGACAGGCATCACCCCGGCCTCTTCCTTCATCCGTTCGGCTTCGGCAAACTCCACCCCGAAAGCAACCATGACGGACTTGGTCAGGATATTCCCCCCGACAGGCAAAAGGCGGGCAAAACGGATCTCCCCGTCCCGGACGATAACCAGATATGACGTGCTCATCCCGATATCGGCGATGGCGACGGTGCCCTCAACTTCCCTCCCGAAAAGGCGCCAGAGAGCAAAAACCTGCGCATCAACGGCGGTCACCGTCAAGCCGGCACGGGAAAAGATGCCGTAGTACTGGTAAACGGTAGCCGCCGGCACGACAAACAGCAGCACATTCACGATCGGCTCCTGCCCCTCTGCAGCCTCTCCCAATCGCACATAGCGGATAATCAATTGTTCGAGAGGAGTAGGAACAAACTTTTCCACCTCGAATCTAATGGCCGCCTCCAGTTCTTTATCGCTCATTCGAGGGAAACGCAAAATGCGGCTGATCACTTTTTCCCCACCGATGCAGGTTATCACCTCATTCAGACTGAGATTTCTCAGCTCCCGCAGAGACTCAACAAGCTTCTCCTCATCTACCTCGTCCGACCAAACCCCTTTCGGGGAAGGGATGAACATTAGAGAGGTCACTAGGGGAACCCCGTCATATATTTGCACCTCGGCAGCCTTAATGCTATTGGTGCCCACATCGATCCCGATAAAGTTCGTCTTTTTGGGCAAATACTTTTGAAAGTAATCTTTCATATATAAATACCGCCTTTTAGCACCCTCACTTTTAAAATTACCATCCTGTCGGTGCGAACTCGATCGCTCGAATTTAGAACACCCCTCAGCCACAATAAACTAAGGTCCGGCCTCTAACCTCTACCGAAAACCACAATCAACTTATCCACCTAGTAATTTTCAAAAAACTCGTAGCCTCGTTCGAATAATAATAATCAATGGCAATTTCATCATACTCGATTTCTATTGTACAGCCTGAGGAATCGATAAAAGGAGCAGTAATTGCACCGATCAACTTAGTTTTGTTTTTTATCGTAGCCTTTTCCTTTGAATAGAGAAAGGCCTGGATATAAGCCTCTTTATTGGGGTTTGGATGAGACTTAATTTCGATTTCATTGATCGCCAAAATTGTTAAGCAATCATCATCTTGACTTTTTTCCAAATATTTATTCTTATCTTGTTTTCCGATGGTCACCTTTCCATTCACTACGATGGTTGCTCTTCCTGAATAAATACCCGCTAGCGACAAATCACCATCAATAAAATAAATCCCCTCTTCAAAGTTCAAATCATCAGGTATTTCATAAAAATCGGCATTCTTCCTGTACCACTCTAAATTCTCATCGCTGAGAAGGTCGGGAAAAACAGAATCATCGGGTATCAACGCAGCCAAATCATCCGGATTCATTTTGATAACATCCCCAGAGAATTCTACATCCTTCCCCCAGGTTACATTTTTATCGTTAGCAATATAGATGTTACCAGTCAACTGGGAAAAGTCACCAATATAGACATCCTCCAATGCATAAATATTACCTATAACACTGGTAAATTTACTGTTTCCTTTCTCATCTTTTTTGTCCTGACTCTTGTTCCCATTTTCGAGATTAACTTTACCTCTGCAAAAAATATCTCCAATCAGTGTTGATCCTGCCGGAATATCTAGGTCATAATCACTTGTATAAATATCAACATCAAAATCAACTCCATGACCTTGAGGTAATCCTGAAATCTCTTCAGCCCATACACCTCTAAACAACTTCTCCGGGTATGCATATTTGATCAGAGCATCTACAATCAACGAAGACCTGCTTTGTTGATATCTCCCGATGGACCGAACCCTGACTGTAACTTCATTCGATAAAAAGTTTTCACTTGTCTTAATAACCCTTACTTCTTCAATGCGCCCTTCATTTGTGCTGCCAACAGGATAACTGACGTTGCTGAACAATACTTCCTTTGAATCATCTTCATCAAAATCATCTTTAATCGAAAGTCCTCTTACCCAGGCAGGATCACTCTTGACTTTCGCCAGAGCCCTTTCTACGCCAGCTTCGGCAATGTAATAAGCCTTTTTCTGATGAACCTCCTGCACGGCGTTTTTCCGTGCGGTAGAACTTAGCGCAAGGCCCGCCCCGCCGATGATGAAAACAGCCGTCGTCAGAAGCAAAACTATTACTAACGCCTGGCCTCGCTGTCCGGAAATCACCCCGAGATTTCCCCCTATCGAGATCATTGATAAGCCCTCAAATACAATCTTGTGGTCATCTCAACAGTGCCGCTTATCCCTTTTTCTCCCTGAATTTTTATCGTGACAATACGCTCTTCCTCATCAAAACTGAATTCCAGGTTCTTTATCTGGCTTGCTATGGGATGAAATGTATCATTCTGTCCTCTTTTGACTTCCACCTCATTATCCTTCTCATCGAATCTGTACGCGACAAGATTATCCTCGGAATCCTTGTAGCTAATTTGGGTCCCTTCTTCACCTTCCTCGACAACTTTCCAAGCCCCGTCAACTTTTCTAGATACATTCAGCTCTCCAGTAGCTTCTCGCAGGTCACGGGCTATTTTATTGAGGCTAATCCGGAGGTTTTCCTGCACATCCACCAGCTGGCTGTTTCGAGCGTAAGATCTGTTCGCGTTGGCGTAAAGCAAAGCAACGGTAAAAACTATAAATGAAAAAACAGTAAGAGCAATGATGGCCTCCACAAGGGTGAATCCCTTCTCTTCCATCACGCTCTCACCTCTTAAATTTATCCGTGGTCAGGGATACTTCCCGCCGGTTTTCCCCGTCCTGGTAAGACACAGTTACAGTTATTTTTTTCAGGTCTTCAAATTCCGTGTCCTCGACGGCAATTTCAAAGGGAAATTTGCTGTCGATTTTCCTCAGTATCAGGTATGTAGTCTGGTTTTCGATAGGAGTTTGATCCCATGCAGGCGATACAGTAGCTTGACGGTTAGAAGTGTCATAATGAGTAATCTCCCGTACCTGGCCAGCGCCGGACCCCCCGGTCAAAGCCACCAAAAACCCCTCAAGATCATCCGTTATCTTCGGTTCTAGAACGATTGTATCGTCAGAGCCCCCTTGCGCTGTGCCCAGATAACTGGCAGGAAGACTTTTTATTTCCTCCATGATCTCCTGCGCGCTGTTGACAGCAGCAACATCATTGCGGGCTAGTGAGGTTAAGGCGCTCCCCGTAAGGAAAAAGTTCAAGAATGGCACAATTATAATGCCCAAGAGAGAAACGGCTATAACGACTTCGATTAAGGTAATACCGTTCCTGTTATCTAAGTACATTATCGGACACCGCCACTCAAAAAGCACTGACAAAATCTCGATCCTTACGGTCAACTCATTCCGCTCTGACCGCTTTTCTGAAAGAAAATCAAACCGGGATCACTCCTGATCCGACAGCGCAGTTCAGCATAATACCGATCAATGTTGGAAATATTTCAACAAAATACAGCAATTTTCCTGCCAGGGATGACAAAGTAATAGTATTTTTCCCCTATCACTAAGGGGACTCCAGCCATTTAGGCAGGAAAAGGATGGGGATGTGTCGAACTTGCTACCCGGCAGCTCCGGCCGCAGAACACCCCCGCTGCCATATAGCTGCGGGATACATTCAGGTGATAATAAAGTGAAATTTTTGAAGGCTCTCGGAACGAGGCAGCGGACAAAAATTAATTGCGATATCAGATACATTCTGCTCTGGTTGATGCTGTCCGTTTATCCCCTGCTGGTAATTCCCCATCCGTTTTACATCATTTCTCCTGCCGGTGTGGCCCCACCGGGGTACTTTTATGCCCCCAGGTATGTTGTTCTGGTCTGTTTAAGCCTGGTCGCCCTCGCCGTCCTGATCAAAGACAAAAAACCGCTCAACCATCCGGTACTGCTCCCGCTGCTGCTTTTTTTAACCTGCGCCATGACATCCTCGTTCCTGGCAGCCGTCCCCATGACGGCATGGATCGGCAGCCCCTTCAGGTTTACCGGTTTCAGCACCTATTTCTGCTGTTTCATCCTGTTTATCCTGGCCCTGCAGAACAATCAAAAAACCACCGAACTGTTAAAGTGGATGATTTTCTGCGCCGCCGCCGTTTCCTTTCTGGCCTTGCTGCAGTACTTCGGGATCAACCTCGTTCCCCACGAACCGGGAAGGGAAGCAACCTACCCCTACGGAACCCTTGCCAATCCGAACTTTTTAGGCACTTACACGGCATTTGTCCTCCCGGCGGCGCTGTTTTTCTTTCTGCAGCACCAAAAGCCGTCCTGGCTGTTCTGCTCAGGACTCATTTACGCCGGTCTCCTGGTCAGCCTCTGCAGGGGAGCCTGGCTGGCATCGCTGGCCGGATTCCTCGTCATCGTTTATTTTGCTTTAAGAGAGCAAGACAAACGGTCTGCGGTTATAAGATTGAGTTTTGTCTTGCTGGCAGTGACCGTCCTGCTCCTGCCGGCCCGGGACGGCCTGCTGTTATCCAGGATCCTGACCGTACCCGGCGAGATGGGAAAAGCGGCCATGCTCGAGGCAGATGCCGGTTCTTACCGCATCTTCATCTGGGAGAGGGTATCCAGGCTGTTCCTGCACTACTGGGCGTTCGGGATCGGCCCCGACCACCTCATCTACGCCAAAATAATCACCCCGAACCACGCCCTGGTGGATAAAGCCCATAACGTCTTCCTGGAGATTGCGGTGACGATGGGGACCTTTGCGCTGCTGTCCTATCTGGCCTTTCTGAGCTTTTTCTTCCGCCGCCCCCGAAACCGGACGGGATTCCTGCTGCTGGTGATGATCTCCGTCTACCTGGTGCAGGGGCTGTTCAACATCGACGTCGTCATGGTCATGCCGCTGTTCTGGATCGTCTTGGGGTTGGCGGCGGGAAGATAAGCATAATAAGAAGGATGCACAGAGTACTTCATTACTCAATACATCCTTCTAGAAAACTAATCATAATAGCAATTATTCACCGGAACCAAAATCGGGCTCTGTTGATTTACCATCTTGCCCTTCTCCTACAAGTTTGCCCGCTCTGAATGTTGCTGTTGTTATAATTTTGTAACTATTACCGCCTCCCTCATATATATACTGTATACTGTCGTTACCCTCTGTACTTATACTTATCCTATCCGTTGCAAGCCCCGCTTTAACAAGCTCTCTATCATTTTCGTCATCCGGATACTCACCCTTCTCAGCGTAATAACTGTCCAGTGCCGCCTGCATAGTCGTGATCTCACTCTTTGCCTTGGTCACCTTGGCCCTCTCCACGTACCCCAGATAAAACCTGATGCCTCCTGCGATCAGCACCGCAATGATGATCAGCACGACCATCATTTCGATCATCGTAAAACCCTTATCATTGCCGAAATATTTGCTGAAATACCTTTTCAGCACTTCTCCTCTCCCCTTTCTTTCCAAGTCTCAAGCAATAAAAGAGTAATCTAACCATCATTCAACGGTTTACCTTAGGCCCACCCCCTACGAAACATCCTCAATTCTGACAAAAAGTTACCGGTGCAACCATATTTCATCAGTATATTATAAACGGTTATTTCTCAGAACAAAATGCGACTTCACAACCAAAACTTCTGACAATTCAGTTTCGATCTTAATAACTTAATAAATATCTCAAACAATAGACGTCCAAAGCTTGAGGAAGCCGGTTCCGGAGCAGCCCCGACCCGCCTCTGCCTGTTTCATCCCTCTGCAACCGCAGAGAGCAGCACGGGCAAGAAGCAGGCCGGGAGGTGTTTTACATGGCGCCCCCCTGAATCGCCCCGGAGAGGCCGAACATGGGCAGATAAATGGAGATTGCGATAAACCCCACCAGAATCCCGACGAGGGCTATCAACAAAGGCTCGACGATGCTGGAAAGCCGCTCCACCGTCTCCGCGGTCTCCCGCTCGTAGAAGTCGGACAGCTTCTCCAGCAGGTCGTCCAGGGTGCCCGCCTCTTCCCCAACGGCGATCATATTGACGGCCATGGGAGGGAATACCTTGCTCTTAAGCAGCGCTCCGGCCATTCTCTCCCCCTCCTTGACACCCGCCCGGGCGGCTGCCAGTTCCGCAGCAGCAACTGTGTTGCCGGCGATCCGTTCCACCGTTTCCAGCGACTGCAGCATGGGAACGCCGCTTTGCAGGAGGGCGGCAAAGGTGCGGGCGAATCTGGCGACGACGGTCTTGCTGACGAGAGGCCCCACAACTGGCATTCGAAGAAGCAGCCGGTCAAGGTAGGCCTTCCCCTTTTTCGTGGCCAGAGCGTACCTCAGCCCGAGAAAGAGTGCGGCCAAGAGCAGCAGCCAGAGATACCAGTACTGCGTCAGCAGCGTGCTCGCCCCGATGACCATCCTCGTGGGAAGGGGCAGCTCCGCTCCCATCTCGTTGAAAATATCGACAAACACCGGTACGATGAGGATCAACAGAGCAACGACGGCAGCAACGGCAATGCCAGCCACGAAGAGGGGGTAGGTCATGGCGGACTTGACCTTCTCCCTGATTTCGTGCTCTTTTTCAAAGTGCACGGCCAGCCGGAGCAGGGTTTGCTCCAGTCTCCCGCTTACCTCGCCGGCAACCAGCATGTTGATCAAGATCTCCGGCAGCTGCCGGCGGTGTTGATTAAAGGCATCGCTCAAACCCTTCCCTTTTTCGACGTCCGTTATAACCTCCCTGAGAATCCTCTGCAGCTGCCTGTTTTGTGCCTGCTTGGCCAGTACATCCAGGCACTTCAAAAGGGGAATGCCCGCACCGACCATGGTGGCAAACTGCCGGCAAAAAACGGCCAGATCCCTGACTCCTATCTTAACGGCGAAAAGTTCGCGCCAATCGAGGCCGATGGTACGCACCGGCTCGATGCTGACCACAAAGAGATTTTTTTCACGCAGCAGAGCAACGGCCGTACCCGTGTTCTCCGCCTCTACCCTCCCGGTGACCAGCCGGCCGGCGAGATTTCGCGCCCTGTAGGCAAAAAGCTGCGGCATCTCATTCCTCTCCTTTTCCCAGGATGCTCTCAGGCTCAAGCGCCCTGCTTAAAACCTCTTCTTTGCCGATCATTCCCTTCCGATAAAGCACCCGCAGGGACATGTCCAGCGTCTGCATACCGTACTTCCCCCCCGTCTGGATCTGCGAAGGTATCTGGTAGGTCTTCCCTTCACGGATCAGATTTCTGATGGCGGGGGTGGCCACCAGGATCTCCAGGGCCAGCGCCCGGCCCGGAACGTCTTTTCGGGGTATCAGCTGCTGCGAAATTACTCCCTCGATGGTATTGGCCAGCTGCACCTTCACCTGCTGCTGCTGGGCAGAGGGAAAGACGTCGATGATCCTGTCGATGGTTTCGGCGGCACTGGAGGTATGCAGGGTTGCCAGAACAAGGTGGCCGGTTTCGGCAGCGGTAATGGCTGTGGCTATGGTCTCCAGGTCGCGCATCTCGCCCACCAGGATGACGTCAGGGTCCTCACGCAAGGCCGCCCGCAGAGCCGTGGCAAAGGATTGGGTGTCCTCGCCGATTTCCCGCTGGTTGACGATGCCCAGCTTGTGCCTGTGGAGGTACTCGATGGGGTCTTCCAGAGTGATGATGTGCAGCCTCTTCTCCTTGTTAATTAAATCGATCATCGCCGCCAGGGTTGTGGATTTACCGCTGCCGGTGGGGCCCGTCACCAAAATGAGGCCGTGCGGCCTTCTGGACAGGTAGGCAACCACCGGAGGGAGCCCCAGCTCCTCAAAAGAGGGGATCGTCGTGCTCAGCAGGCGCATCACCAGGGTGGTGCTGTTCCTCTGTTTGAAGACGTTCGCCCTCACTCGGGTAACCCCGGGGAGCGAATAGGAGAAGTCCAGTTCCCCTTTTTTCGCATATCGCTCGTACTGGTCCTCCCTCATCATTTCCCGCGCCAGGAGATCTGTATCCTCCGGTGAAAAGATTCCGATCTCCTCCGGTTTGATTACGTCCAGCCGGCCTCTCAGCTGCGGGTCATCAAGGGGGAAAAGGGCGCCGTTGATCCTGAAGACCGGAGGCCTGCCGACCGTTATGTGGACATCGGAAGCACCGAGCTTAGCAGCCTGGGTGAGAATGGCGTTAATGTCTGCCATCATCACTCATCCTCCCTGTAGGCAACGCGCATAACCTCTTTAATAGTGGTTATGCCCTGGAGCACCTTGGCGATACCGTCATCCTTCAAAGAGACCATCCCCTCCTGTAGAGCCAGCTGCCGCAGCTCTTCGGCAGAAGCTCTCCGCAGAATGAGCTTCTGCAAGGCGGGCGTAACGGGCAGAACCTCCACGACGGCAATCCGACCGCGGTACCCCGTATTATTGCATTTTTCACAACCCACCCCGGCATAGAGGGGGGTACCCGGCTCCAACCCGGCAAAGGCCATTTCGGCCTCACCCGGAGTATACGGCTGCCTGCAATTCTCACAAATGCAGCGCACCAGGCGCTGGGCTACCACACCCAGCACCGAAGAGGCCACCATGAAAGGTTCCACTCCCATGTCCAGCAACCGGATGATCGCCCCCGGAGCATCATTGGTATGCATCGTCGAGAGCACGAGGTGCCCTGTATTGGCGCTGCGGACAGCGATCTCGGCGGTTTCCAGGTCGCGTATCTCTCCGATCAGGATGATATCAGGGTCCTGCCGCAAGATCGCCCTCAGGTAAGTGGCAAAGGTTGCCCCGATCCTGGTGTTGACCTGAGCCTGATTGACGCCGTCCAGCAGGTATTCCACAGGGTCTTCAACGGTAACGATGTTCTTCTCCTCGGAATCAAGCCCCGCCAATGCCGTGTACAGGGTGGTGGTCTTCCCACTCCCCGTCGGGCCTGTCACAAGCACCATTCCGTAAGAGCTGGACAGAAAGCGGGAGAAACGCCGCAGGTTGTAATCGGAAAAACCCAATCCCTCCAGGGTGTAGTTTTTTATGCTGTCTTTATCGAGAATCCTGATAACAACCTTTTCGCCGTAGACGGTCGGCATGGTGGAAATCCTTAAGTCCAGGTTGCGCTCCGGCAGCTTGAGGGAAATGCGCCCGTCCTGAGGCATGCGCCTTTCGGAGATGTCCATGTTGGCCATGATCTTAATGCGGGAAACCACGGAATAAATCATCTTCCGGGGGAGATTCATTACGGTATGCATGACTCCGTCGATCCGGTAGCGCACCCTGATCTCCGATTTGAACGGTTCGATATGAATATCGCTGGCCTCATTCTCGACGGCCCTCATGATCAGAGAATTGACCAGCCTGATCAGAGGTGCGTCGTCGATCAGTGCTTCCTCGACGTCCTCTGCCTCCTCATCGGCAGCGTCCTGCCCGGCATACTCCTGCATCGCCTTCTCGACTTCCGGAATCCCAAAATGCCTTTCTATAAGAGAGCTTATCTCCTTTTCATCTGCCTTTAAGGGTTCAATAATGTGGCCGGTGAGCAGCCTCAGGTCATCCAGGACAACCACATTTTGGGGATCGGCCATCGCCAGATAAAGGCGCTCCCCTTCTTTCCGGATAGGGAAAACTCTATACTTGCGGATCACCTCTTCCGGCACGATTTCCAGCAGTGCAGTATCGATCTCTTCCTTGAGGTCAAGCTCTTCGACACCGAGGACCTTCTTCAGTTCCTCCTCATCGAGCAGGTTCATTTCGACCAGAATCTGGCCCAGCAGCTGACCTGTACGGGACTGAATCAACAAAGCCTGATTCAGCTGTTCCTCTGTAATCAGGCCTTTTTCAATGAGTTTCTCTCCCAGTTTTTTTCTCCCGGCCACAGAATTACCTCACTTCGGTAGTCTAGGGTAAAGACGACACTGTAAAACACATTGCATCGGGCTGTTAGCCGTTAAGCCAAAAATCGGCTTCGCAGACTGAAGCCGGATGATCATCCATTTTCTTCGACAGATCTTTCTTTTTTCCTGCATTTTTAAAAAAGATCGCTTCCGACCCTTCTTGGATGGGCGAAACTTTGGTAGATAAGGATGAGGCGGCGGAAAACAACCGATCCCGGCTATCGGGACTCTGCGGGGGACCAGCCAAAATACGTACGGGGTAACGGTCAAAATTACCTTGCTAGATAAAAATAATCACCTGCCCTGGGGAAGGGCTTCAGAACAGGGGACGATCCCCTCTTCACAAAGCCTCTTCAGAGAGGCGGCAAGCGTCTGCATGCCGTACCGTCCCCCTGCCTCGATCGTGGACGGCAGCTGCCGGAGAGCTCCATCCCGGATCAGGCTTCTCACCGCCGGGGTAGCGATCAGAACCTCCACAGCCGGCACCAGGCCCGTTCCACTGGCCCGCGGGAACAGCCGCTGGGAAACCACACCCTGCAGCACAGCCGCCAGCCGGACCATCATCTGCTGTCTGCAATCAGGTGGAAAATTTCCGATCAGACGCTCCACAGTTTGGGTGGCATCGAGGGCAGGGAAACCGGCGATGATCAGGTGCCCCCTTTCGGCCGCCGAGATGGCCGCCCGGACGGCCTCCCCGTCGGGCAGTTCCCCGGCAATGATGACGTCGGCTCCCTGTGCGAGGGCGCTACGCAAACCGCAGTAAAAAGAAGGGGTATCCTCACCGACCTCCCGCTGGCTGACGATGCTCATCTGATGGCGGTGAAGGTACTCGATAGGGTTTTCCAGAGTGATCACCAGGCAGCTGCGCCCCCTGTTGATCAGATCGACCATCGCCGCCAGGGTCGTCGTTTTCCCGCTTCTGGTAGGGCCTGTCACCAGGATCAGCCCCTGAGAACAGAGCGCCAGATTTTTAACGGCCTCCGGCAGCCCGAGCTCCTCGATAGATGGGACTGCGTCGGGAATCGGCCGCAGGGAGAGGGCACAGACCCCCTGTTGGCGGTAAACAGCGGCCCGGAACCGCCCGACACCCGGAATTGAGGAAGCGGCAACGATCTCCCCTGCCCCGGCAAAGCGCTCCCACTGCTCATCTGACAGCAGAAAACGGGCAAAACGCTCGGTGTCCCCGGCGCTCAAAAGGGGGGCATCCATTTTTACCAGGCGACTGTCGACACGGAGCACAGGAGGAGCTCCGGCGGCTAGGTAGAGGTCGGTTGCCCCTTTCCCAACTGCGGTTAAAAGGATTTCCTTCGCCTCCAGGCGTTCCATCAGTTCCCTCCCCGTTTAAGAGCGGCATTCTTCCAGCGCCGCCACCACTTCGTCGTCGCTGACATCGTCGAAGACCTCCACCCGACCCAGAGTGAGAGGGAGCACGAAGCGCGGCCGGCCGCGGTGCGCCTTTTTGTCCCGGGGCAGAATTCTGACCACATCCTCTGCTTTAAAAGGAGAGGAAACGGGAAGGCCGGCGCGTCGGAGAAGGCATACGAGCCGCTCCCTTTCCGCCTCTTTCAGCAGACCTCTGGCTGCAGCTATCGCCGAGGCAACCGCCATCCCCACGGCGATCGCCTCACCGTGCCTGTACACACGGTAACCGGTCAGGGCTTCCAGGGCGTGTCCTATTGTATGGCCGAAGTTGAGGATCGCCCGCGGCCCCTTTTCCCGCTCATCCATCTGCACGATTTCCGCTTTGACGGCGCACGATCTTTTGACAACCCTGATCAGGGCCTCCTCCTGCAGCGCCATTACTTCCTCCAGGTTCTCCTCCAGGTAGCGGAAAAACGCCGCATCCCGGATAACACCGTACTTGATCACCTCGGCCAGGCCGGAGCGCACCTCCCGCGGTTCCAGGGTACGCAGCACCTGAACATCAGTAAAAGTGAGCCGCGGTTGATAAAAGCAGCCGATGGTGTTTTTTCCCAGCGGATGGTTAACGGCGACCTTCCCTCCGACAGAACTGTCTACCTGGGCCAGCAGGGTAGTCGGCACCTGTATGTAAGAAACGCCGCGCATATAGGTGGCGGCCACAAATCCCGCCAGATCGCCGATCACCCCTCCCCCGAGGGCCACAACGGCGCCTCCCCGTTCCAGCCCACCATCGAGGGCAGCGGTATAAAGGATCTCGGCAGACTGCAGAGATTTATACTGCTCACCAGCAGGTAATTCCCGGTATAAAACCTCGAAACCGGCTTTTTTCAGGGAGTTTTTCACCCTCTCCCCGTACAGCGAGCCGACAATTTCATCGGTAACCAAAAAGAGGCGCGGCCCGCAACCGAGTTGCCCCACGGCCTCGCCAAGGCTGTCGAGGATACCGGATCCAATGACGATAGAATAACTGCGTTCCCCGAGTTCAACCCGCAGAGAATCCACAACCACAACTCCCTTCGCAAACCCATCCCTGTTCCTGCAGAAACCGGATTATTCTGGTGACAGTCTCATCAGCTGTAATATCTGATGTGTCGATGCGCAGATCGCAGTCTCGGTAATAGGGGGCCCTTGCATCCAAAAGTGCGGCTATTCGCTTCACCAGATCGCCCTTTCCGTTCAAAAGGGGGCGCCCTCCCGCTCCGCCCACTCTCCCGGCAATCACCTCCGGCCTGGCCTCGAGCAGGACGATGTAACCGTTCTCCCGCAGTCTCTTGACGTTCTCCGGGTTCAGCACAACACCACCGCCGGTAGCGATGACGCACTTTCGCGCGGCCGCCGCCCAGGCGACGGCGCGGCGCTCTTCCAGGCGGAACCGCTCTTCCCCAAACTTTCGGAAGATCTCCGGTATGGTAAGGCCGGTTGCCTCCTCGACCATGTCGTCCGTGTCCAGAAATGCCATTTTTAACCGGGAGGCCAGCCTTCTTCCGACGGCGGTTTTGCCCGTTCCCATAAAACCTGTCAGCACAACGTTCTCCCTGGCCATCTCCTAATTTCCACATCCACTCCGCAAGCGGTCTGTAACAACTTATTAAATACTCTCCAGGTAAGCAAGGTACTCCTTCCAGCCTCTCCTGATCTCCTCCAGGGTATCGCCACCAAACTTTTCTATAACGGCATCCGCCAGGACCCATGCCACCATCGCCTCAGCCACCACGGCCGCCGCGGGGACAATGCAGACGTCGCTTCTTTCCACCGCAGCAGCGGTCTCCCTTTTCGTTCCGATATCCACGCTCGCCAGAGGTTTACCCAAAGTAGGGATGGGCTTGACTGCCGCCCTCAGCACCAACGGCTCCCCGTTGGTGACCCCACCTTCAAGCCCTCCGGCATTGTTGGTCTTCCGGAAGAACCCTCTGCCGTCTGCGTAGTAGATCGGGTCATGGTAGCCGGAACCCTCAATTCCGGCTCCGCGAAAACCGAGCCCGATCTCCACCCCCTTCACCGAAGGAATACCCATCACTGCCGCTGCCAGCCTGGCATCGAGGCGGCGGTCCCAGTGGACGTAACTGCCGATTCCCGGGGGGAGACCGATGCAGACGACCTCAAACACCCCACCCAGGGTGTCCTCTCTTTCCCTGGCGGCATCGATCTCCGCCATCATAGCAGCTGCTGCTCTGCCGTCGGCACAACCCACCGGGGACCGGGCCGCAGCCTCGGCCAGATCCGTGTAATCCACATCCGGACCATATGCGGGAGCAGCAGCACTCCCGATCTGAACGACATGGCTGAAAATCCAGCACCCCAGGGAATCCAGCAGCAGCCTCCCCAGCGTCCCGGCGGCAACCCGGACCGCCGTTTCCCGGGCACTTGCCCTTTCCAGCACATTGCGCAGATCCTGCTGCCGGTACTTCATACCACCCGCCAGATCGGCATGCCCCGGTCGCGGTCTGGTAACAGCCTTCGCCGTCTCCTTCTCCTCGACAATCTGCTCTGGATCGGGAGACATCACCTCGATCCAGTTTTCCCAATCCCGATTCCTTATTTGCAGGGTGATCGGGCTCCCCAGGGTTATGCCCTTGCGCACTCCCGAGAGGATCTCGACACAGTCCCTCTCAATCTTCATGCGCCCACCTCGGCCGTACGTGGACTGCCTTCTTCGAAGCTGAGCGTCGATTGCCTCTTTATCGACAACCACCCCGGCCGGAAAACCCTCGACTATGGCCGTCAGTACCGGCCCATGTGACTCGCCCGCCGTCAATAAACGCAACATCACACTGCCCCATTTCTTTTTTAATTTCCTGCTTCAATACCTCCGCCCTTGCCGCCCTTATAAGATAAAAGACACTCCTCAACCGCCTCCCTCATGGCGGCGACAGGAGCCTCTATTCCCGTCCACAGCTCAAACGCCAAGGCGCCCTGGGCAACCAGCATTCCCACCCCGTTCAAGACACGGCAGCCTGCTGCGGCTGCATCAGCAAGCAGCTTCGTCCGGATGGGGTTGTACACCAGATCACAAACAAGGATCCCGGGGGGAAGCTTTTCGGCAGGTATGGGAGAAGAATGGCAGTCAGGAAACATGCCTACCGGTGTGGCATTGACGACCAGGTCGGCGCCCTTAAGTGCCTCTTCTAAAAGGCCATCATGAAAGGATCCCGCCGCCGTGCAGCATCCGGTCTTTCTCTCGAGATCTGCGGCCAGCGTCCGCGCTCTTCCGGGATCCCTGTTAATAACGGAAAGAGAAACAGCACCGCCGATGGCGAGCGCAAAAGCCACCGCCCGGGCCGCGCCGCCCGCCCCCAGGACAACGGCCTTTTTACCGGTAGCCTCGAAACCCGCTTCTTCCCGCAGCGAGCGGAGAAAACCGGCAGCATCGGTGTTATACCCGCAAAGGCGATTCTCCCTACGAACAACGGCGTTGACCGCTCCTATCAACTCCGCCTCCCGGTCGACCTCATCCAGGTACTTTAGAACGCTCTCCTTATGGGGTATAGTTATGTTGACCCCACCGAGGCCGAGTGCACGTATCGCCGCAACGGCAGTAGCCAGCCCATCCCTTTTCACGCGCAAAGGGACGTAACAGCAATCCAGTCCGCAGGCCGCAAACGCCCTGTTCTGCATTACAGGTGACAAAGAATGGCCGACAGGATCGCCGTAAAGAGCGAATACCTTTGTCTGCCCACCGATCGCTATTCCCATTAGATCAGTTCCCCCGCGAAATCCAGGTTAAAAAATACATAACTGTTCTTTTTCCAGTTCATAATAAGTTATAAACGTAAAAGGAGGGCTACGATGTCACACCACCTAAATGACCTCGAAATAGCCAGTATTTCTCAAGAGGCGTTGCAAAAATTACAGGAAGCAGAAAAGGAAATCAATCAACTCAAAGGAGGTAACCGCACGGAAGAAGTCTATCTGCTGGCTCTCACAAAGCGGGGGCGATAAGGTATTATCGCCCCTTATCACTTTGATTTCACACCAGCGATAGACACTCCTGCATCCTCTCAATGAGCTTATTAAAATCCAGCGGCTTGGTCAGATGCAAATCCGACCCGGCCTCTTTTGCCTTTTCCCGAATCATTTCATCCTGATCACCCGAATAGGTGATCACCACCGTTTCCGGCCACCTCTCTTTGATCAGCCTCGTCGCAGTAATGCCATCCATGACAGGCATACGGACATCCATCAACACCAGTCGGGGACGCTCAGCTTCCATCAGCTGCAGGGCCTCCAACCCGTTCTCTGCTTCCCCTATTACCCGAAATGGAGAAAAAACATTTAAATAGTCGACGACGATAGATCGTAATGCTGAATAATCATCAACAACAAGGACATCCACCATAATATAACTCTCCTGTAGTAATATTGTTTATTTTGGAGGTATATACCAGAAAAATCCCTGCAATATTTTAGCAAAATCTTACTGGAAATATTGTCAGAACGCGTCGACTCTTTTTTTTAAAATAAGTTTCTCCAAAAACCGCATAAATCGTGTTCCGATAAATTCCTCGTTGCTGATAGGAGTTACCAGAATCGTAAACAGGCCCAGCCTGTTGCCTCCCAGCATGTCGGTAAAAAGCTGATCCCCGATCACCGCGGTGGTCTCCGGCTTCGTCCCCATCAGTTCCATCGCCCGGCGGAAACTGCGACGCCGCGGTTTGCGGGCGCGGGCGATAAAGGGAACGCCGGCCCGTTCCGCCACCTCCCGGACCCGGTAATCGGAATTGTTGGAAACGAAACACAGTTTCAAGCCGGTTCGGGCGGCTCGAACTAGCCATTCTGCGGTCTCCTCGGAGAGCCGGGGATTATTCCATTCGGTAAGAGTATTGTCAAGATCCAAAATAATGCCGCGAATGCCGGAAGCATACAGTTCGGAGAGGGGGATGTCGAAGATCGATTTATACATTTTTTTGGGTTGAAGCAGCTGCATTTTTTTACCCCCCGGGCTGACGGAAAGTCCGTATGGTTACCCTTTATTATTCCCACCTAACCTTTCAGGTGGCTCAGTATACATTTTACCTTAAAAGCAATAATAAACCAGGGGTGCCTTGATATCAAGTAGCAAAACAGACCATCCACAGATATAACCCTGTTGCTTCGGCTAGAGGACCAACCCACAGATTCGTCATGAACAGGGTCGGCGTCGAATACCCACTTAATGATCACCCGCTAGCTTCCTCTACTCTTGTGGATTTCTCCAACCCGTGATATAAAAACAAATGAAGCCGTCTGTGCCCACAATCTGCCAGAAAGGGGAGGAAGTTATGCGTATCGGTTTGGTCAGCGACACCCACGGTGAATTGGAAAACCTGAGAGAAGCTACCCGACAACTGGTCGAGGTGCATAATGTCGACAAGATCGTGCACCTGGGAGATGAATGGGAAGACTGCCAGGTCTTTCAGGAAGTGCCGGAAACAGAGGCGATGATAATCCCTGGAGTCTACGCCGTTCAGTATAGGGATCCGTCCATTCCCAACCGGATAATATCGACCATCGAAGGCTGGAAAATACTTTTCACGCATTCACCCGAACCCCACTCCAACGACCTACCCGAAGATCCGGACCCCAAAGAACTGGCCGCAAAACAAGAAATCGATATAGTAGCCTATGGACACACCCACATCCCTGCAGTCGAAGAAAAGGATTACGTGCTAATGGTCAACCTCGGTCACCTCAAGACAGAAGACAAAAAGGGACATCCACCCAGCTATGCCCTCTTGGAGATCCGCCCGAGGGAGGTTAAGGTGAAAATCGTCGAGTTAACAAACCAGAAAACACTGGTCGAACGGACGTTTACCAAAAAGAAGATTACCGTAACCGCTTCTGACCTCAAACTTAGAGGGCTCCTGAACGACACCGAAACAGCTGAGAAAATCTGGGACGCCCTTCCTATTGAAGGCCAGGCCAACCTCTGGGGAGAGGAAATTTATTTCCAGATTCCGGTAGACGCAGAGCTGGAAGACGGGCGGGAAACAGTTGAGCTGGGAGATATCGGCTACTGGCCGCCAGGACCAGCAGTCTGCTTCTTCTTTGGCCCGACACCGGTATCAAAAGGAGATGAGATCCGCCCCTACAGTCCGGTGACGGTCATCGGAAAACTGGTCGATGACCCCAAATTACTGCGGAAGGTAAAAGAAAAGGAAACCGTGAAAATAACTATTTATTGGTGATTTAACCATTTTTTATCCGTCTCCATAGTAGAAATCTGCGTCGACAATGGTGCTCGCATGGACTGAGTCCCGGACTTTAGAGTTGCCACTCTGGTTGTCGCACTATTGAAAAGTTATGAAACAGCGTAAACCAGCGCACTTTTTCCCAGATATTCCAGCGGAATCTCGCCGAGCGACCATCCGAAGTCAGTGGTCTCAAGGTAGAAGTACTTAACCCCATCCTTGTAGTAATAGCTCCCCCAGCAGTCCGGGCACTCCACCCCTACTGCTATGTGGCCGGGGTTGCCGCTGAAGACCAAGAGCGCCGTTCTGTAACCCATAGCTCTGAGAATCGCTGCGAGCAGGATGGACTTGTCTTCACAGTCCCCACCCTCCACCAGCGTCTCAACAGGGTACTTAGGATACTCCCCTTTTTCGCTTATATAAGGTATTGCTTCCTGTACAAAAGCCGCTGCAAACTCTATCCTCTCTCTGGGAGTCCCAGGAGCCTTTTCAGCAATTGCTTCGGCTATCTCTCACCAGCTCGTAATTTTTCTCTTCCGTCACGTAAGGTACATACCCGTCAAGCATCTGCCGGTACTCCGCTCTTTGAAATAGCTGCTGCAACTTTACGTATTCCGACTGAATCTGGAGTAGCTTGCGCTGAGCTTCATAGTACGCATTCATATAAGTCTGGTATTTCCGCCAGGCTTGGTAATAAGAATCACCCGGCAAGATCCTGCACTGTTGATACCAGAAATCCATGTATCGCTTGAGCTCTTCCAGTTGGTATTTTAGTTCATTGAGCCGCTCCAGGTATTCTTTTAAGATGCGTTCATGGATTCTGAGTTGGCTTCTATAATACATGTACATATCTTCCGGAATGTGTATTTGCCACGTCCACTCATTACCCTGTTTATCGCGCCATCTGTACTCTTTTACAATTGACTTGTATGCTCCATTTGTTTCATTAACATCTGTTTCATTAACATCTTTAACCGTAACAGTTCGTGATACCGGGTCCCATTCTATGCTCACGCTTAGAGCCTGCGCCAGCCAACTTATCGGCAGCATGATGCGGCCATTGACTACTTCCGGAGCAACATCCATCATCACAACTGTTCCATTTAATAAAAGCGCTTTATTGCCAACGGTGAGCTGAACGACACGGTCGCCCTTAATAATTGTTACTGTTTTTAAGGCGGGGTCATAAATAATGTTCTCATCAGCTGTTCCTACCGCTTTTGCCGCAAACCGCAACGGCAAGAAGGTTCTACCATCCTTAATGTATGGCGCTGCATCCATTACAACGGTATTGCCGTTCAAAACATACGTATTTTTGCCAACTGTAAAAACCGCAGTATTTCCATCACCGGCCGAAGCGGGCAAGGCACAAATAAAAAGCATTAGTATTGCAACAAGCAAAACGACGTGTCTTCTTTTTACTCTACTTTTGTGTGTTAGGCTCATCCTCGCTACCCCCTTCCTTAAAAAGCCAGAATAGAAAGGGTTCTGACCGATTCGCGGTTTTTCATATATATTCGCTCCCCGATAACAATTTCCTGCCCTGAAAATATGTGTTCATCCTTTACGCTTGCTCCCGGACTCCGGTTTAACTCGCCCTAAGACTTGTCGATAGATAAACAGCCGACCGGCTCCTATGACGGCATCCCTGCCGCAGAGTCGCCTATCTCGACATCCTGTCTCGATTCGGCTGCCGTTTGCTGCTCCTTCGTCAAGGGCGAGTAACAACCTCCGTCAGGTCGCTGCGCCGACAAGGATAAACCCTTTTTTCGTTCCTCTGTTGGTGCCGCCCTGGCGGCATGGTGGTCTACTGTCTTAACTCAAAATGCCATCTCATTTCCTACTTTGGGGCCCATACCGCATCAAGCACCTACCCCACCGCCAACTGTGGCCACAAAACCGCCCACATCCTCCAGCACACCAGGCCTTGCCGGAAGGCCTTCTTATGTGATACATTTGGCTTGTGGGCGGAACAGATCCAGTCTTTGCCCTCAGCAGTGCTTTCTTTCAGTGCCACTTTTTTCGGGCAGGAAAAAAGACAGGCACAATTCTTCCCGGGAAACCATATATTGAAATGTGACAAACATCCGGAGGGGATCATTGTGACCTTGGAGCTGTTCTTGGCAACAGCTTTATATTTTCTCCAGGGGCTCGTTTTCTTCGCAGGCTATATCAGCAACAACACCTTCCCGCAACCTCTGTCTGAAGAGGACGAGGCGTTTTTCCTGCAGCGCATGAAGGAGGGAGATGAGGAGGCACGAAACATCCTGATCGAGCATAACTTGAGGCTCGTCGCCCATATTATAAAAAAATTTGATTCCACGGGAGAGGATCCAGACGACCTTATTTCCATCGGTACAATCGGATTGATCAAAGCCATCAATACATTCAACTCCGAAAAGGGCACTAAACTGGCAACCTATGCAGCCCGCTGCATTGAAAATGAAATATTGATTACGAGAACGGGCGGTAATAACCGGAAACTTGCCTTGGCATTTCCCCGGTTTTCAGCATAACCGTAACGATCACCCCACCCATGCTCTGCTCTGCCTTACCGGGTTGCGGCCTTCCGGCAACGATAATCTGAGAAACCACTGCCCTGATCAGCGCTCTTTTCTCCTCAAAACTTAGATCATCGATTCTTTCGAGCAATCGAAGCGCCAGGCGCTGCAGCTCTTCAAGCGCCGCAGCGCCATCTCCGGCTGCCAGCAAATGACGCTCCAGCTCCTTTTTTCTGTTTTCCAGCCTCTCCCAGCGGCTTTTGAGATCGGCCAGTTTGTTTTTAGTTCTTTCGTCCAGCTCCAACAGACCGGACGCCAAAGCGTCCACTATTTTTTCCTTTCCCTTTTCAATTGCTTTCAAGCGCCCCTTGATGTTTTCATACTCCCGCTCGGTTGTGCTTTTCTTCGACATACACGCTGCTGCTTCCCGGGCTATTGCACCCGCATCGCAGAGAAATCCTTTTATCTGCTCCCAAACTGCATTCTCCAAAACGTCGGCCGGTATTGCTTTGAGAGGGCGGCAGCCAAAACTCCGGGAGACGCATCCCGCCCGGCGGCAGGTGTATCTGCGCCTGCCCGTCCCCCACCACTTAATGAAGGAGCCCCCCATCGTGTTGCTGCAGTCGGCACAGACAAGCAGTCCCGAAAGGAGATATTGATGCCTGCCTTTTTTTGACCAGAGCCGCCGGATCCTCTGAAGTTTCTCCTGTGCCCCGCTCCACGTCCGGTAGTCAACAATGGCCGGGACGGGGATGGTGATCACTTCTTCAGCCGGTCGTGGAGTACGGGTATGCCAGTCCACTTTCCCGTACTTCCACTCCCCTTTGTAAACGGGATTAACCAGGATTTGCTTCACCACCTGCCGGTGCCAGCATCCGGCACCCCTCTTGGTAGGGATCCCCATTTCGTTGAGGCGGTTCGCCACGCCGGCAATCCCGATATCCTCTGTAGTGAACCAGTTAAAAATGCAGGAAACGGTTGCCGCCTCTTCTTCATTTATGGAAACTCTCCCGGTAGCAGGGTCATAGTGGTAGCCGTAGACGTCAAAATTTACCGGTATCCCCCCCTGCCTCGCCTTCTGGAGCTTCCCCCTGGTCATCCGCTCCCGGATCTTCTCCCGCTCATATTCCGCAATGGCTCCCTTAATCGAATAAAACAACCGACCCTCAGGGGTATCTTTCCACTCAAAGTCGAGAAACTCCAGTTTAACACCCGCTTTTTCAAATTCTTCGGTAAGCAATAGTTGATGAGCCAATCTTCGTGAAAGGCGGTCCGGGTCCCGCAGTATCAGACAATCTATTTTGCCCTCACGAACTGCCTCCCGGAGGGCTTCCAGGCCGGGCCTGTTGAGGGTGGCTCCCGAAATTCCTTCATCGGCAAATTCCAGTATCTCCTCTGCTCCTAACTCCACAGCCTTTTTTTTGCAGGCAGACACCTGTTCCGCCAGGCTGAAACCGTGCACTGCCTGCTCTTCGGTGCTCACTCTGGCATAGATTGCCGCACGCATCTTTCTCTTCGTTCCCTCTCTGCAAGCACCTTTTTCGCCAGCAACCGGAAGGCGATTTTCAGGCCATCACCGCCGGTAAAAACAAGCCGCACTTGAGGTCGGCCGTTCACCTCTAAGGGTTTTCCAAGCGGCATCTTCTTCAAGGGCCTCTCCTCCTTTTCTCTCTGTGCATTTTACGTTTTTCTTGGATTGTCCTATGACAAATAGAAAAAACAGAAGAAACACCTCCTGCGTTAGCCGGCCTCTCGCCGCATTCAAAGCCGCTCGGTGAAGAACCCCTGATGGCACCTGGCTTATGTGTTTATGAAAAACTAAAACGGCGAACAACTCCCGTGTACACCTTCAACCCTGGGAACAGGCAGGGATCAAGCTAAACATAAAGCAGTGGATTATTAAATAAAATCGGGGGTTGCGCTAATATAACGTATCTGATATGCTTTTTTCAAGCAAATACTATAATAGAACCCTCAAACTGCTCTCCCACTGTTACGTATATGGAGACAAAACCTGCCGGGTGCCGGCTCAATCAGGCGGGGCCACTGGCTGTCGGGGTAGTTTTACTTTTAGCTAGGGAGTGCTGGAATCGTGCTTGTCGAAGAAGCCCGGGTTATTGCCGTTCCACCGAACACTTTGATAACCGTTGCGGAAAATAAATACTGTGTCGTTTTAAAGGGAACCGTTAAAGTAAGAACACCCCATTCCTTACGGGAAATGGGGGCAAGGAGCATATTTAAAGCAGAAGGAATCATCTGCTCCGGGGAGAAGGGTTGCGAATTCATTATTTTCGACCCCGGGAAACATCAGCTCCCGGACAATATCATAAGAAAGATACGGCAACTTGCCGCAGAGGAAGAGGCCACTGATGAAAAAAATGGGCAGGCAGGCACCGGCGCCCATCAGCTGTTGTACGATAAACACTTTCGCTGCCCTGTGTGCGCAACGGAATTTACGGCTCAGAAGGTCAGAACCACCAAACTCAAGTCGAAGAATCTCGATACGGATTTAAGAATGCATTATGAAGGGATCAACCCCCTTCTTTACAACGTTATTCTTTGTCCCGGGTGTTTCTATGCAAACTTCAGCGAGGATTTTGAAGACCTTTCTGCGATCGAGAAAACAAAACTCTCCTCTGAAAGGAGAACGTTTCGCCAGGACAACTCGTCGGAATTAGAGACGGCGATCGAAAAATATAAGCTCGCTCTGAAGTGCATTCAAACTGTTAACGGAACACCGGAAAAGCTGGCTAAAGCCTATTTACACCTGGCCTGGCTTTATGAAGACACCGGGGAAAATAACCTCGCCGTTGAAATGCGGCAAAATGCTCTCACCTGTTACAAACAAGCATTCAGCTCTTCATCTCATTTACAGAAGCCCCAACTGGAGCAGATCACCTACCTGATCGGTGAACTGTCCTTACAACTGGGGCACCTCAAGGAAGCCTATGATTATTTCCAGCAGCTGATTCAGGATAAAGACACAGCACCCTGGTTGAAGAAACAGACTCGCCAGCGCATCTTAGATCTAAGGGCCAGGATGGCCGAGGAATCGCCTGGTTAAAGAACTTGCCCGGGCTCTAAACCATCCCATCATTTTTTTTGATGATCTGAACCGCTTCTTCTACCCGGTCCTCGGTAGTAACCAGTGTTAACAGAAAGGCCCGACCTCCGGCCACCCCGTAATCCCTATTTCCTATACCGCTCGCCGAAGGTTCGGCAGCGAGAAGGGTGTTTCGGGATTCACCGTCTGCCGAAAACTGCGTCAGCCCGCTCAGGGTATCGGCGTTGTTAATAGGGTTGTCAAAGCTGGCATCGGCGTTAAAACCGAAGCGAGAAATCCGGTCGATCTGCATTTCGGTAAACCCGGCCCTCTGCAGTTCCCTTCCGGCCTGCCGGGCTTTGCTTGATGTGGGAAAGTATGCCAAAATACTCCTTTCACCCTGCTCCAGCTGCATTGGGCATCCCCCTCTTTCTGTTTTCGGAACATCAAACCTTTTCTTCACAAGAGACCAACCGTTCTCCCTTTTCAGCCCGGGAGACAAGACCCCCTGTTAAGGTTCTGAGGAGACTACTGCTCCAAATGCCGTTTTCAGCTATTATCCTTCCCGCGGTGCCGTCCGAATAAAGCGGAAATAAATGCCGCCCGATCTTGTCTTGAGATTTGAAATTTTAATGTTTCTAAGAGCATCAAAAAAGAATAAAAGTGAAGTCTTCCTCTACGACCCCATCGGAACGGATAAAGAGGGTAACGAAATCACCCTAATCGATGTTCTGGGTACGGAGCCGGAGTCAGTTTCAGATCTGGTTGAAAGGTTTTTCGAGTCCCAACGCCTTTACGATAAAGTAAAAAAATTAACCAAAAGGGAGCGCAAGGTTTTGGAACTGCGCTACGGCCTTGCCGGAGGGGTGAAAAAGACCCAGCGGGAAATTGCCCGCATGTTCGGCATTTCCCGAAGTTACGTTTCCCGTATCGAAAAGAAGGCAATTAAAAAGCTGCTCGAAGAATTATCCCATGACACCGGCTGAACCATCCAGCAATTGGCAATATAATAATGATTATTCTGCGGAAAATATAGAACAACTAAACATAAAGGAGTGGTTATATGGAGCAGAAGCAGCACATCCACTGCCTCGTCGATACCTGCCACTATTGGGGTGAGGGAAACAGGTGTCAGGCCAGGGAGATTATGGTAACTTCAGACTCCTTTGGCGCCAGCCAGCCCGATGAAGTGGATGCCAGGCAGGCCAAAACACTCGACCCTACACCGGCAGACAGCTGTATGGAAACCTGCTGCAAGACCTTCGTTTCGAAAAAGGGGTACACCAAGGTTGACGGGGTCCGCAGAATGTCTTAAAAGGGGAGTCTATATTGGATGAGCAAAAACAGGATTCGAATGCTCCCATGTTCGTTCCGGAAGACCTGGGGTCGGCCACCGTTATCGCCGCCGACAAAGACCGGCAAATTGGAGAAGGCCGGCGGAAGAAAAGAAACAATTTAAAAAGGAAGAGAGGCTGAAAGGTGCCCTCGCCGTTTGAGCGAGGGCATTACCTTTCTCAAACCCTGTGCAGGGCATCTATAATCTCCCTGAATATCCGGGCGGCACAGTTGCCGCCGGAACCTCCTCCTTCAACAAAGACTGCCACCGCCACCTGGGGAACATCCACAGGTGCATAACCGACAAACCAGGCATCAACGATGGGCCGTCCCTGCCGATCCACTTTGCCCGTCTCTGCTGAACCGGTTTTTCCTGCACATCCTATTCCCGGGAGACTGGCTTCACTACCCGTGCCGGAGTTCACGGCCAGCTCCATCATCCTTTGCAGTTCCCCGGCTACGGCTTGTGGAAGCACTCTACGGGCAGGTGGTCCCTCGATGGCCTGGAATTCTCCGCCTTTAGAATCGCCAATCCCTTTAACCAGGGAAGGGCGGATGTAAACCCCGCCCCGCGCCACAGTAGCGGCAAGCGCAGCCAGATTCACCGGAGCTATTCTGACTCCATCCTGCCCGAGGGCGGCATTACCCAGATCACCGGGGAAAGATCCGATCCGCACCTCTCCTCCCCGCCAATCACCGGGAGGATAGCCGGCTATTCTTTCCTCCAGGCCGAGGAGGCGGGAGTAGTATTCCAGCTTCTGGCGCCCCAGGCGCAGAGCCACCTCGACAAAAACCGGATTGCACGAACAGGCAAAGGCCTCCCTAAAAGAGAGGTTGCCGTGGCCATCTTGTTTCCAGCAGGAAATCCCTCCCCCTTGTTCAAAGGAATATTCCCCCTTGCAATGAAAAAGCTCTTCAGGCCGCACAACCCCCTCTGCCAGCGCCGCAGCGGCGACCACTATCTTGAAGACCGATCCGGGGTGTTGAAGGGAAAAGCAGCGGTCAAACTGGTCTCCTACCAGTGTTTTCTGGTCGTAGCCGGGTCGGCTGGCCGCCGCCAGAATCTCACCGGACCGGACGTCAACCACTGCTACCGCCCCCTTCACAACCCTTTCATCCATGACCCTTTCTACTACCTCCTGGACGCGGCGGTCCAGGGTCAGGACAACGTCTTTTCCCTTGACGGCAGACCCTCTCTCTCCGCTTATGCACAGATCTCTTCCCGGAATCGGCTTCAGCTTCCCATCGACGAGGGCAACCAGATTCAATACCGTCTCAGGAGGAGCCAGCTCCTCATCATAGGCCGCTTCAATACCGGAAAGGCCGTGCTCTACCTCACCACTGAGAACGGAACCGCCTACAGTCCCGACCAGATGCCGCGCCAGGGAATTAGGCCCGTAGCGCTGAACCAAAGGCACGGCATAAACCCCCGGAATATTACTGCGGGAAATCGGAGCAGCCTCCTCCTGCTCGACGGTACCCGGAAGAAAAAATGGCGCACCTTGCTGCAATGCCCGTTGAAAAATGTTAACCATCTCCGGTGTTCTGTATTTTGGAGGCAATATTGAAAAAAGTTCTCCGCAGACCACAGCTGCAGCGCCCGACCGGTCGCCGGCCAAGGCAGGTTCTGAATGTCCGGAAGGGGTAAGAAGGGCGGGGAAGACGGCCACACCATAGCAGATACGGCTATCCAGCAGTGTCCTGCCCATCCGGTCGAGAACCGCTCCCCGCAAAAAATTACCTACAGGCAGCCTGATCGTCCGTTCCTGAACCGCTGCGGCTGCCAGTTCTCTGCCTTTGTACAACTGCAAGTAGGCGATCTTCCCCATTAAAAAGAGAAAGGCCGCCAGGACAAAAGAAGAAACAGGCCAGGCGGCGCTCTCGCCGCACCATGAAGGCACCCCCTGAAGAAAAACTTCCCCAGGTGTGGTAGCATGGTGCAGTGCCGGTATATTTATACATGCTCTTATCCTCATTTCTCGACCGTTGCCATTCGCATCAGGAAAGTGAAAAGCCGGTAAAATAATCTTTTACCGGCCGGGAGAAAATTATTGATGGGAGGTGCTTCAATTCAATGAAGGGAACCACCACTAGCTGGATTGTTGCCGGATTAGGTGCTGTGGTCACCGGCGTAGGAATGCTGCTCCCGAAGGGGCGGACGAGAACAGCGGCCTTAAGCTTCGGTCTGGCACACGTTGCCCTGGGCCTTTCCGACATGCTGAGGCCAAGTGTACGCCGGTAAGCTTCCTCCCAACTTTGCAGGGGGCACCTTTAAAGGTGCCCCCTGCAATCAATTCCCCTGGTAACGCCTCGCCGCCATCTGGTGCTCCCCGTATGTGGTGCTGAAATGATGCGAGCCGTCACCGCGCGCGACGAAATATAAATAATCAACCTCGGCAGGGTACAAGACCGCCTTCAAAGAAGTCAGCCCAGGGTTGGCAATCGGCCCCGGCGGCAGCCCTTCATGCAGATAGGTGTTGTAGGGGGAGGGTGTGCGGAGGTCTTCATAAGTCAGGGTTTCCTTCTGTTTATTCAGTACGTATTGAACGGTGGCGCAGGACTCCAGCCGCATCCCCTGCCGCAGGCGGTTCAAAAAAACGGCGGCGATCAGGGGGCGCTCCTCATCCAGTTTAGCCTCCCGCTCCACAATCGACGCCAGCGTTACCACATCCCTAGGCGAGAGTCCCAGCGCTCGCGCCCGTTCCTGCAACTCAGGGGTGAACACAGAAGAGAATCTTTCCAGCATCATCCCGATGATTTCTTCCGCCCTCATCCCCGGCCTCACTTCATAAGTGTCCGGAAAAAGGTATCCTTCCACGCGGCGGGCGCCTTGAGCGGACTTGTCCAAAAAGGGAAAAGAAAAATCACCGCGAGCCGCAGCCTCCTCAAAGAGAGCCCGCTCGACAATTCCTTCCCTTTCAAGCAAATCCCCTATCTGAGCCACAGTATAACCCTCGGGAATTGTTATGCGATAACTGACAACCTTTCCTCTGCTGAGGCAATCAACAATCTCCCGCACCGACCAGGCATTGCTGATTCTGTAGACCCCCGCCTGCAGGCTTTTTTCCTTTCCCGTCATACGAACGTAGTAAACAAAAAAGGCGCTGCTTTTTATCAGCCCTTTTTCAGAAAGAGTATCCCCGATCTCTTTGAGCGTAGCCCCGTTCCTGATAGTAACTGTCTTCAGCAGCTGCTGAGATGGGGATACACAGACCGGAGACATCAGATAAGCCGCGGCAACCTGCAGCGCAATGCAGATAGTCCCGATTATCAAGATGACGGCACCAAACCGCACAGGATGAAGAAGCGGATTAATAACGGCACTCCATTTCTCCCTAATCTTCTCCATAGAAAATTGCCAGCTCTCTTCTCCCTTTTTAAAAATTATAACAAGCACCGCCGAATGCAACAATGTAATTAATGGAAGAAAAACGGCTTTAAAAAGAGGCCTCCGGTTCAGGCTGGGGCTGCTCGGACTGCGGTGGTTCGGGCGGCGGCTGTTCTGGCCGCGGTTGTTCAGGCGGCTGCTCCTCTTCTTCGATAGGCGGAGGCAAGACTTCTGAGACGGGCTTTGTGCCGACTCTCACTATTTCATTTACCGGCCTGTACAGGTCCCGTGAGATCAGCTTTCTTTCGTAGCCTGAGGAGCTTTTAATGGTACGGTAAAGCCGTACCTCGTAGCCTTTAACGCCGGACCTCTCAACGACGCTTTTACCCTCGTAAAGGTCGGGGTCCTCCTTCTTAATCACCTGTGGTTCAATAACCCTGTCTACGACGGTCTCCAGGGAGACAATCTTCCGGTCCCGCTTATTGCCGAATATTTTCACAGTCAACCTGCCGCCCTGAACAGACGTGCGAATGCAGAGATAACTGGTGGTGTTGTTGCGGAACTTGAGATCGCAGCCGCCGTAAACGACGGTTGCATCCCGCCCCAAAGGGACGTAGGCGACCGGCAGGGTATGGTTGCTCCTCTCTACTATCTCCAGACCGGCCAGCAAGGCTGTATTGTAGAGCGTCGAAGATACCTGACAGACCCCTCCTCCGAGGCCGGGCTGATACTGGTCATCAACGATAACCAGCGCTTCCCTGTAACCCTTCTCCTTGCTGCGCGGCCCCACAACCTCATTAAAAGAAAAGACCTCTCCGGGTTTGATCAAGGTGTTATTTAAGGCATCGGCTGCCACATGGATGTTGTAGGTTCTGTCGGTATTCTTGACGTCAAAATAAGTGCTATAAGATGAAAGCAGCCCGTTAATCCCCATCGCCGTAATATCGGCGGTACGGAGGCGTGGCTGCTTTTCCTGAAGTCTTACGTTCAGCTCACGGGTAAAAGGCTTCTTAAAAAGACTGAGGTCGTCCAAGGTGCCCTCGACATCCACGACCTTCCCCGCCTTCCCGGGAACAACAACTACTTCATCCTGATCGTTAATGACGAGGCGCGCGTCCTCTGGGGAAGAAATCATCTCACCTAACAGAGCTGTCAATTCTTTTTCAGCCCGACGGCGGTCCACCCTAATCTCCAGAGGTATGACCACCTGCGTCCGAAAGCCCTTCCAGAGCTGGCTGCAGCGCTCCCATACGTTACCAGATCTGCCCAGAAGGTAGGCGCGTCGAACGCTGGCAGCGGTGTCCACCGTAAAACCGAGGTGGCTTCTGGTTATCTCAAATTTTTTGCTATCGACCAACAGCTGAACAGGAGCTGCCAGGAATTCCCGGCCGAGCCGGGAGATCTGCCGTTCGGCCTCCTTCTCCGTTAAACCTCCCACCTTGACCCATTCAATCCGAACGCTGGGCAAGATTTTGCCCTGCCAGGTGAAAAAGATAAATAATACCCCACCCAGCAGAACCAGAAAAAGGATCAGAACACTTCCCCAGATCACCCCGGAATTTATTCTTCTCGGCAAAGGTGCCTTCCTCCTCGCTCCTTCCAAGCTTCCCTCTATCAGCTATACGAGAAAAAACAACCGCGTGTTACAAGGAACTGCTCATTTTTAGGCGTCCTTACCAATCATCTCTTCATAGGCATCGGCGACCCGCTCCCACTCCTCATCATCCTCGATGTCGCAGAGGATCTCCTCCCCATTTTCGTCCCGATCGTACTTGAGGATGATGGCTTCATCCTCACCCACAGGCTGAAGAACGGCATACTCTCCACCGTCAAGGGTTATCTTTTCCAGGAAGATGAATTCGTGCTCCTGTCCGTCATCATCTGTAAGCACAAAGATATCCTCTTCGCCGAATTCCCTCTCATCAAAATCCACGCTGTTTGCACCTCCATTATTGTTGCTAAATTCATTATTTCCTCTCTCTTGCGAAAATACCCATTCTCTTATTTCTAACCTTCCACCCCCTCAATTCTCCTCCAGTTTAAGTAGGATTCAAGGAGCAGGCAGGCCGCAACCCGATCGATCACCCGGCGCCTGCGGCGCCGCTCCATATTCCCCTCCAGCAAAGCTTTTTCTGCCGCCACGGTGGTTAGCCGTTCATCCCAGAAGCACACCGGAACCCCGCTTTTCTTCTGCAGCTCCCTGCCAAAAGCGGCGTATTCCTCCGCGTGCCGTCCCGGAGTGCCGTTGAGATTGCGCGGGTAACCGATGACTATCTCCGTCACCCCATACTCCCGCACCAGGCTGCAGATCGCCTCCAGATCGGCCTCAGCCCCGATCCGTTCGAGGGTCTTCAGAGCCTGCGCCGTTATCCCCATTTCGTCGCTGATGGCGATACCGATTCTTTTTTGCCCCATATCAATCCCTAAGACTCTCATCAAACACCCTCTCAGTAAACTTTAATGTAAAAAAAAGGGCAGGCAGCAGCGCAGTAACCGCAGAGAAGGCATTCATCATCATGAACGTGCATCTTTCCGTCGGGTCCCAAGAACAACGCTCCCTGCGGGCAGCAGGAAGCACATTTTCCACACCCTTCACACCAGGGATCGATATGCAGCCGGCGTTCGGTCGTGCCGGCATTCTTCAAGTCATCCGGAACGGGAAGGCCAGAGGCAAGCCGGACGTTGACGTCGATCTCCCGGAGGGTTCTCATGCCGATGGCCACAGATGCCGCAAAGGTTCGGCCAAAAGCAAACCTCAGGGCCTCCTCCGCTTGAGACAAAAGGTGGCCTCCCCCCAGGGCCTTCATCAAGTAAATGCCTTTCCCGGCGGCCGCAGCTTTGATCAGGGCTTCCTCCATATCCCGCAGGGTTCCATCCTGCAACCCCAAACCACGGATATTGAAGAGGGGATGGATGACCTCTATTTCCGGAAATTCAAGGGCCGCCCTGACAGCAGCTACCCTGTGAGTGGAGATGCCTACGGCTCTCACCAGCCCCTTCTCTTTCGCTTCCAAGAGATAATCCAGGGCCCCTCTGTGCCCCCTGATAGTAAGAGCCGATTCCTGCTCGTGAAGGAGGAAAACGTCGATATAGTCCCGGTCGATCTCCTTGCGGGCTTTTTCCAGGCTGGCCGCCATCTCCTCTGCAGTCACCGCATAGGACTTAGTGGCAATAATCAGCTCTTTACCGCCGGCGCTGCGCAGGAGCCGTCTCAAGTAAGGATAGGTTTCGTAGATCTCGGCGGTATCAAAAAAATTAACCCCCTGCTCAACGGCATATTCAAGGAGCGATACGCCTTCAGCAAGAGGTAAGTTCGCCTGCAGCGGCCCAAGTGTGAGAAGGCCAAAGCAAAGCCGCGATACCTTAAGGCCTGTGCTCCCAAGTGTGCAGTACAGCATTTAATCGCCTTTCTCAAGGTAGCTCTTAACGAGCTCCTCTAGGAGTTCGTCCCTCTCGAATTTTCGGATGATGTTCCTGGCATTGCAGTGGCTGGTGATGTAAGCCGGATCGCCTGACAAAAGATAACCGACCAGCTGGTCGATGGGATTGTAGCCTTTTTCCTTTAAGGCGGAATACACTACCTTCAAGGCTTCCCGCGCCGAACCGCTCCCCTCTTCGCGGACTTTAAAGGCCATTGTTTTATCCAGTTCGTCACCCGGCATTACGGTCGTCACCCCCGTCGCGTCGGTGTCTTTTTTATTATTATTATTCACTACCCGGCGCAATCCTTCCGTTTCCAATAACCTTTTTAATGCTGAAGCTGCCGGAGCAGAATTTCTCTGCCTTTGGAAAGGGCTTCATTCAGGCGGGCAGTATTCTTCCCCCCCGCCTGGGCCATTTCTGGCCTGCCCCCGCCCCCTCCGTCGACGATACGGGCGACTTCCTTGATCAACTTGCCGGCATGAAGGCCGCGGCTCTTGACAAGATCGCCGGTGACAAAGCTGACAAGACCGACCTTGTTGTCGAACAGGCTGCCCAGGATGGCCACACCCGATCCCAGCCGCTCTTTTAAAATATCCCCCAGAGAACGAAGGCTTTCCATATCGCTGGCGGGCACCTGCGCAGCCAGCAGCTTAACACCGTCCACTTCGACAACCTTGTCGAGAAGTCCGTCCGCTTCGCGGAGCATTATCCTTGCGCGCAACTGCTCCAATTCTTTATCCTTTTCATGCAGCTGATGCACCAGCTGCTCGATCTTACCGGTAATGTTATCCGGATCCACCTTGAGAAATTCGGAAATATCCCGAACTGTTTTATCCTGCTTTCTCCAGAAGTGGAGAAGCGCTTCCCCGGTGAGGGCTTCAATCCGCCTCACCCCCGTCCCGATACCACCTTCTGAAGTAATCTTAAAAAGCGCCAGCTCGCTCGTCCGGCGGACATGGGTGCCGCCGCAGAGCTCCTTGCTGAAGTTGCCGATCTCCACAACCCTGACGACATCCCCGTACTTTTCCCCAAAAAGAGCTATGGCATCACGAACACGGGGGTCATCGCGCCTGGCCTCAAAGGTATTGACGATGAGATTATCCAGGATTTTCTCATTGACAAGTTCCTCAACACGCTCAATTTCCTCCGGAGAAAGGGGCGCAAAATGGGAAAAGTCGAAGCGCAGCCGGTCCGGGGCGACCAGCGATCCCATCTGCTGAACGTGATCCCCCAGCACCTCCCTTAAAGCCTTGTGCAGGAGGTGGGTCGCCGTATGGTTACGGGCGGTTGCCAGCCTCAGCTTTTCATCAACCTGAGCCAGCACCAGGTCGTCCTTACGGATTATCCCCCTGATGACGCGCCCGTAGTGGACGATGACGTCATCCGGTGTCCTTTTTGTATCGCTGACTGCAATCTCTCCTGCGGGGCCGGAGATGATCCCCCGGTCACCTACCTGCCCGCCCCCTTCAGGATAAAAAGAAGTCCTTTCGAGTACGATCTCCACATCTTCCCCTTCGGAAGCCTCTCCCTTCTCCTCTCCCTTACTTAAAAGAGCCTGAATCTGAGAGCTGGTAGACAGGCTGGCATACCCCTGAAAGTCGGTTTTGCTGCACCGGTACGCCGTACAGACCCCAAAACTGTTGATTGGTGCGGTCTCCAGCCAGGCGGCACGGGCCTTCTGGCGCTGCTTCTCCATAGACGACCGGAACCCATCCATATCCACAGAAAGTCCCCGCTCCGCCAGGATCTCCTGGGTCAGCTCCAAAGGAAACCCAAAGGTATCGTAAAGCCGGAAGGCAACCCCTCCGGGCAGACTCTTCTCCCCTGTCTTCTCGAACTTTTCCAGGTACTCCTCGAGAATTTGGAGCCCCTGCTCCAGGGTTCCCACAAAGCGCTCCTCTTCCAGGGCAACTATCTTCTGGATGTAATCGCTGCGCTCGGCCAGCTCACGGTAGTGATCCCCGTAAAGGGAGATTACCCTCCCCGTAATCCGGCTGAAAAATGCTCCTGTTATTCCCACCAGCCTGCCGTAGCGCACTGCCCGGCGCAGAATGCGCCGTAGCACATATCCCCTTCCTTCATTGGAGGGAAGCACCCCGTCGCCGATTAAAAATGCCACCGCCCTTGCGTGGTCGGCAATCACTTTTAAAGCGACATCGCTCTTCGGATCGGCTCTGTAGCTGATTCCCGCAATGGCAGACACCTCCTTGATCAGGGGGAAGAGGAGGTCGGTCTCAAAGTTATTTGGCACCCCCTGAACGACTGAGGCAATCCGCTCCAGCCCCATACCGGTGTCGATGTTCTGGCGCGGCAGTTCGGTGAAGTTCCCTTCCTCGTCACGATTAAACTCCATAAAGACGAGGTTCCACAACTCCAGATACCTGTCGCATTCGCAGTCCACACCGCAGTCAGGGGAACCGCAGCCGCGCTCCGGCCCCAGATCGATAAGGATCTCCGAGCAAGGGCCGCAGGGCCCTACAGGGCCTGCCTCCCAGAAGTTAGTCTCCTTTCCTAAAGGGACAATTCTCTCCCTGGGAACACCTATCGAATCGTGCCAAATATCGGCCGCCTCCTGGTCATCGCGATAAACGGTAATCCACAGGTCTTTAGGGGACAGCCCCATTTCCCTGGTAAGGTATTCCCAGGCCCAGGCAATGGCCTCCTTTTTAAAATAGTCTCCGAAGGAGAAGTTCCCCAACATTTCAAAGAAGGTGTGGTGGCGCGCCGTCCTCCCTACAGCCTCCAGATCCTGTGTCCGCAGACACTTCTGAGAAGTCGTCACCCGGGGATGCGGCGGCTGCGCCTTCCCCAGAAAGTAGGGCTTGAAGGGAACCATCCCGGCAACCACCAGAAGCAGGCTGGGGTCATCCTTCAGCACAAGTGAAGCGCTCGGAAGAATCAGATGGTCATGCCCGCTAAAAAATTTGAGAAATTTGTCCCTTAATTCCGCACCGGTTGGCAAAACAGAACACTCCTAAATTATTGCTGATTTTCAGGCTCATTATAGTATATTGTTTCAGTTATTGTCAATGAAGCCAAGTCTCCCCTGAAACCTTAACGGCGTTTGCCTTTGAAGGGCCGGGAGAGCTTCACAGCTCCTTCTATGCAATCTGATCGCGTGATACCTATTGTGCATGAACGAATTTCTGCTGTACTCTGAGACGAAGTAAATAATATTCAATTAACCCTATTAGTTTGCAACATCGTTATAAACTTGCTAATATAATCCGAGATCTTGCTTAAGAACATTTTTTTATTTTCCTCGGAGAGTTCCCGGAACTTCGCCAGTAAGCCCTCAACTTTCAGTTCATCAAGGCGCTTTTCACAGGTTGCAAGGGCATCGCGAACGGTTTTAACCTGATCAGTGGAAAGCAACCGAGGCATTTTCTGTAAGCGATCTCTCAATTGTATTAACGTCTCGGCGTCCATCCTAGTAATCATCTTAGGATCGGGGATATTATGCTGCATCCACTCCGCTGCCTCTCGTTCTCTTTTAGCTCTTATCTCTTTGATAAAACTACCATAAATTAATTCGTTATCCAGCGGTGGAGCATCATCTAAAAACTCACTGTCGTTTTCCTCTTTATATCGTTTACAAGCCTCTTGAAACTCTTCTTCATCAAGATCCTCTCTAGACAAGCGCTGATAATGCAGTTCAACCAGTTCTAGTTGTTTCTGCACCAATTTCAAGTCCTCAATATCCTTCTCCCGTCCTTCATAGATTCGAATCAAAGAATCAATTTCACTCCTCCAGTATGCTAGATCACTTAATGATTTTATTTCCGTTATATTAAAAACATTTAAAACCCTTTCCTTGTATAACTGCAGCTGATTCTGGCAGTCTTTTCGGAAATTTTCCAGCTTCTTTGCTGCTTCATCAACATCGTTCAGATTGATATCCTTCAATTTCTTTGCTTTTTCCAAACGTATTTCATAATTATTAACTTGTTCTAACCATGCAACCAATACCTGGAAGGGTGTAGTACTCGTGATAATATTATTCTTAAGCATGACCTCAATATCAGATACAGTTCTCTTAATATCAGTAATTAAATTTATTTGCTGCTCAACTTTTTCTACATGGGCTTCCAATAACCTTTTTTCTTCAAAAAGCTCGAGTTTTGATAAATTTTCTCCGATTTTTATAAGCATATCATGTTTAAATTTCCCTAGCTGCTCAATACTGGATACAGTCCTGTGTGACAACCATCTCCAAAAACGCTGTTGGGTTTGTAAACGGGCATACGCCAGGTGTTTTTTAACCTCTTCCATCTGGTCTTTGGTCCACTTTTCATCTTCTAACTGCATTTTATCGTAGAGATCAACCAGGTCCGCAGCACCCCAGGATAATAAACCGGCTTCATCCTTTTCAACACCTTTATCTACTTTATTTAGTGCTTGCTCAATCGTGCTATTATACCAATTCAACTGCTTTACTGCATCATTCGCCTGTTCATACAAATGTTTATATTTATAATAAAGTTGTTGAGGCACAGCAACGCGTTTATCTAACTCCAAAGCTTTATTGCGAAAATCGACTTTGCCGCTCAACGTCTTTTCAATACTCCATTCATCTAGCAAGTTTTCCCATTCAGATATCTTTTCTTTGGAAACACGTATCACGTACGTTTGATCAAGAATCGACAAATCGAAGAAATTGCCGGGCATGGCCTCAGACAACCATTTTTCAAAACTGATTGTTTGATCATTTTTGAGCAGATTGACCTCTTTTTTACGGCGGCCAACAAAGAGTGAGAGGATCATACCGGCTGAAGCAATATTACAACCAAAAGGAGGAGCACACAGAAGCCGCATGGCATCACCTATGTTCATGGACGTAGGGGTTTCAGAATCTGACATTTCGCCTATTTTCGATTCTAAAAGCTCAATGATTTCTCGTATTACCTTATTTGACGGCTTCAGTCTTATAGAACCATCGTCGTCGATAATGCCCCAAGAACGATCTAACACCTGGTATGCCCGGTTCCTTTGTTGTTCACTGCAGGTAGATATCCAGTCACGGTCAAGGTTTCCTAGAAAGAGCTCCTTAGTAAACACCTGACAATCTTTAGCAGCATTCCCCCTTGTAGTATGAAAGCCATCAAAAGGGAAGGGAATCCGTTTGGGATAGATAACTTCAAACAGCTGTACGAGCATACGCTTAAGTCGCGCTGCGCTAATTTGCCGTTCGGTAGCAAAAACTATATGCCTTTCCCGTTCCAATACGGTAAACTGGTTCGAAATCTCCTGAAACAGGCCGTTTTTCCTATCAATAATGAAATTCGCGTATTTCTGACATTCTACATCACTTAAACCCTCCTCAAGAACCCAGTATTCGGCAATCTTTTGTCCAAAAGTCCCGTCATTATCATAAAGGAAAATTACTGCTATTGGCGCTCCCGCTTCCCATTCAAGACTGTTCTTTTCCAGGCTAGTCTTCATCATTTTCTGAGCGATTACTTTAATTGTATCTATATTGCTTTCAGGGCCTACATAACAGTAGATCAATTGACCTTTCTCCTCGTCGACCCCCATTGCATCGCGCCAGGTACGTATGGCGTAATCAATCTGACCTTCCAACATCGTAATATCGGTAAAATAAACTTTATAGTTCCACTCTCTTGTAGTGATATTATTTTCAGAACCAAAATCGGTTGGATACATCTCAAACTGCGACCATTTTTTATAATTTTGGCTAAAGATATTGGCACGTCTTAGGGAATTGATATCCGAAACCTTTTCTTTTAAAAGAGCAACAAATTCTCTTCTGGGAGCAGCATCACCGGTAATCTCATACTGTCGAAGCAGTTCATTCCATGTGAGAACTGCATATTCGCGTTCAAGTGATTGTACCGCTTTGGTTAACTCATTATTTTCAATACCGCAGAACTCGGCCAGGGCATCCAGATAATCTTCTTTTGAGTCGACTTTAATCCCAATTTTTGACGATACCAGCACACCCTTTAACACCATTTTTTCAATATCTGAAAGCTCATAATAGTATTTCTGCATAACGCTTTCGTAGGAGTGAGCTGCAGCTCCATGCTGTCCATACCGTTCCGAAGCAAGAAATTCGCTGATCATCGCTTCACTACAGAGATCTACCGGTCTTATCGTTCTACCCGTATCAAACTGCATATCTTGAAAGAAAGTATAAATATCGGCCAGAAGGGAAAGCGCCGACCGCTGCTGGAGAGACTTGCCTATCGTTGTAAGCTTATATAATACCCAGGTCGAACAAGGATGGAGCGGCCAGCAGCCACGACAAATTACTTGATTAAATTTTTCTGGATCCATCCAAACAGCATGATTTTTAATATCAGGAAACCAGTTTATCATTCTCGATTGCAGATTGGCTGACAATGTATCCGCATCGGCTAACTGACGCTCAAGCTCACTAACATTTTTCTTTTCCAACAAATTTGCTATTAGGGTTTCTAAATTAGTAGACAGCCTTACCTTGCGCACAGCGTCATAGCGGGTCACATACCTGCTCAGGTCATCACGGAGTTCCGGTGCTATTCGAGAGATATATGCCTTCAACTCATACTGGATAAAACACAGCAAAAAAACCCTATCGCTATTTGTTTGAACACACTCGAAGAGTTGCTGAAGTGCTCCTGGACCTGCAATGTGAGGTTTCTGAACAGCAAATTCCAGATAGCGGCCGAACTCATCGAAAATAATGAGAATACCAGCAAAAGGTTTGCCTGGACCACAATAATTTTCTTTGGTAATATTGATAAAATCGTTCAGCGATTCCTGCCCGACTGCGTAAATAGGAGAACCCATTTTTTGCTCATAGATATCACTAACCTTGCGAAAAGTTTCTTCGTCCTGTCTTCTCAAGTTTTCTATAATTTCTTGAACATTACAACCCTTTCCAAAACGCTCTTCATAATCTTCTCTCAATGGATCAAAAAAAGATTCGGTGAAATTAATGGCCGATTTGAAACGCGGGCGCAGATTTTCCAGAACAGTTGTATCAAGACCGTTTTGATTCAATACAAAGAGTACCTGCCGAATTATTTCGCCGCACAGATCAAAGTCCTGCATCCCATTTATGGAAACCACCAAAAATGGCTGCTTTGATTTCGCAATAATATCGTGAACACGCTTGCCTATAGCAGCATCAACCATGGTTATGTTATCAAGAATTTTTCTGGCAGCATGAGAAGTCGGACTATTTAACAGTATTGCGAGGGTTACCGCAAGATGGGACTTTCCAGTCCCATACCCGGCAATAGCCAAAGCAAACGGTTCGTCGACAATTATACCGTTTATCCGTTCCAGGATATCTAATGTGAAACTTGCTGTATCAAGAAGTTTATGGCTGCTGCTAGCGAGGTCTTCCTCAACAACACCATGGTAATTCGGGCCATGAAAGACAAAATGTTCAGCAGCACTCTCAGCCAATACCCTGTCCTTCTCGAACCAGCTTAACTGAACCGCTCCATTAAAAAGCAAGTCTTTTCTAAAAGAAACAATATCTGCTAGCCTCATCCCCGTCCCCCCCTATGCCCAATCGTCAAAGAGATGTGGCCATACCTGATCCACACTGGCTTTCCTTTCGATGATCCACGGCTGTATTTGGCGGTCTATTGAAATGAATCCTTTACGCTCAATTAACGAAAAAACATACTCAATCTCCGACCTATCCCAAAGGCAAATTTCAAACCAGAAAGTCTTGCTGTTAAATTCAGAGAAGGTTACCTGATCCCGTCCGGGGAAAAACGCATCCAAAAGGGAAATAATGTATGCGGAATATGGGGTGGCATAAACCTCAAGAACAGGAGCCTTCTTTCTGGTTACCTTTTCACCTTCCACTGCTAATACCCGCGCTCTTCCAAGGGCTGCCTCTTCAACGTAAGTTAATACAAGCGGCCCCGTTCTGTTGTTACCGGGACCAAATATGCTAACCAGGTAATCCTCCAACTGTGGTTTGGTAAAACTGCTTCCGAGAATCCCGCGCCCTTTTGCAAAAATTTCGTGCCAGGCTTTCGCCCCGATATCGCTACGACACAAGTTCATGTGAACCAGCCATTGCACCATCGGCTCCCCTAGATATTTATCCTCCAAATAAATTATTTTACCAAGGGATGTAAGAACCGGCTTTTTGATACCACTTGTTCTATCACTTGCCAGCTCTATCAACCCCATACCCCTAGCATAATCAAGAACGGCCGGCACTTTTCCACTCGACTCACCCATGGGAATACCGGTGTCTAAAGAGATTTCCTTATAACTGCCCTGTTTACCCAAAGCAGCATATTCAAGGAGAGCAGCAATCAGACGCCTTTCGGGAATAAATGTTTTGTGAAAATTCACCGGTAACATTTCAGAAATGCCCCCTTAAAACCTCTGCTCTAGGGGTTTGATCCGAATCTTAAACCATTTATTCACTTCTAACCTGCTGGTCGCTTCATTGTAGGCGAAACCCAGTGAGTAACATTCCCCTCGCTTCAACGCAGATAGACGTTCAACCCATTCGTCGAGCCGCCCGTTAGTGACATCTGCCAGAATCTGGGCAAAAGATCTGATCTCGGTATCTGCAGGCTTAAAAAAAAGTTTATGACTTGCCTGAAAGAGCCTATCTCGCTGATCCCTATCAAGGTTGCTCAGGGTCTGAGTAGCCAGTATTAAAGAAATACCAAACTTACGACCTTCGGTGAGAAATTGCCCCAGTGGGCTCTCCAAACGATGGTCAAGATTCTGAATCTCATCGAGCACTATGATCTTTGGATGATCCTTATTACCCCTCGAGCGGTAGTACCAGTAGAGATCGATGAGAGAAAATTCCGTTATCAACCTAGCAGTATCTTTCATGAAACCGGCCAACTGGATAATGTGGCACCTTGATACTGGATCCGTAAACAACCTTTCCCAGCTGTCAATATCTTCTTCACCAAATGGGTTCATATCCACAAACGGCTGGATTTTACTAACCACACTCGCAGCGGAGTTGGCGGTTGGGCCACCAGCACTACGAATTTCATTCAGCTTATCCAACAACCTGTGAAGATTGAAACTGCTCCCTTCTTGAGCTACTCCATCCCGGATAGCATTGTAAAGTGCCGATTTCTGTTGGTCGCCTAACTGATAAACCTCGGCAAATACCCCGCTAACTCGTTGAGCAGTTGCTGCGGGACTTTCTTCTATTTGTACATCGTCGAGGAAGTCCTGCTGCCTGCGAAAAGGATTGATAGTCAGGGGTTCTTTGCGAACGAAGTGTTGCTTTGGACTCAGCTTTTCAAGTACTATTGGTTCTAATTGCCTGGTAGTAAATCCATTGGTATAGTCCACAATCAAGCTATTTTGCCCTGCTTTGCCGAGTTCACAAATTAAAGCTTGAATGGTGTAGGTTTTCCCCGTGCCAGATGCCCCAAATAAAAGAATGTGCCTGTTTGGTAGGTCTGGATGCCCGAATTCCCAGTAGACATCCCTTCCGCCAGCAGTACCGCTTCCTAAAAGAATTCGCTTGGGAATGTATTTACGTTGCACAACAACTGAACTACTGTCCTTCCCGGTTTCCTTCTCAACGGCAACATCCTCCGGTTCATCTGTTACCATCCTCCCTTCATCTGCAGGAGGTATTAAGGATTCTTCTAGCCGTTCCCAGGCTTCTTGCTCACCAGGCAAGACGTTACCATTTCCTGCGGTATTTTGTTTCTCATCGCACTTGTTAGACGTATAAATCAGTTCTGAGCCACTACAGAAAAGACCACTACAGAAAAGATCTGCAGTAACCTCATCATCAAGGCATACCTTTTTAATAAAGTCCTTGCCCGCCGTAGCAACGGAAATGACCAGGTCCTGCCCTTCTAAACAGAAGTTCCATTGAGGAATAGAGCTGATATTGTCGTTGTTCTGATCGGTCCAAAAGGCTACCGCCGTTGCCTGCCACGTGATAGAGAAATACCCTTCACTCAAACGTTCCAGAGCGAGGAGAGTTTCCTTGTAGCTAGGCTGTTTCGTCTCGCCCCTGCTGGCAATCAAGCGATGCAGTTGCATCCACCAATAGCGTTGGTCGGGCCGGTCATTGATTCCTTGGGGATCATCTTTTGCACGGGGGCGGAAACAAGCTACCAGATGATTCAAGCCGCTTTCTATCTGCTGGCGGGCTTCCTCCAGATATCCTTCTGACTGTTGAGCCAGCTTACATTCGATGATCTGAGCCTTTATCTGGAAATAACCATCTACAATATGAGCCTGCAGCCTCAAAAGGTCAGGGCGCTTACGGTCGGCAGCCTCGTCAAACCAGTGCCGGAAAGCATCCAGGGAAACGATCTCGTCACAAAAGGCTCCTTTGTCCCTGGGAAGCAACTTTCTGACCATCGCATAAGCAATATAGTCCCGCACGTACTGGGAGGGACCGGTTGCCTTCACTACTGATAGACCGGCAATATATTCCGTCTCTTTAACAAGACTCTCGGCAATACGATTAGACAAATCAGGCTCTAACGGCCCTAGCAGGGCAGAGATCTGGTCGCTGATTCTCTTCTTAATGTCTACCATATCAAATCTCTCAGTAGAAACCGTATAGTTATTTTCTCCATGTGGCCCTACACCGGTGCCAAAGCCAATAATTTCCCGGGTCCTGGCTCCATCCGTCCCTACCCGCCGAAGCAGCTGCTCATCCACAAATGGATCTATACAAACAACCCAAGCGCTGCTCTGATGTGCGGCATCTATTACAGCTGTCCACGGTCGAAAATCGCTAAAGCTGATAATTGCATGTCTCAGGGCCGGATCACAGTGGCCTTTTTGTATACGAGCCATAACTTCTGCATGTAAAGGTCCCAGTTTAAAGCGCTGATTACTCAGCACTCTTTCTCGCCTTTTTTCCTTTCCGCCGCCGGTTACCCGGCAGCAGACCTTTTCTAATACCGGGAACTTGCGGTACCCATCTTCGGAATGATGTTCTTCTCCAAGCAACTCAAAGCGGCTTGCACTTGATTCCATGAAGTTTATAAAGAAAATTACATCCAGGTCCGTGCTCCTTAACAACTTCTTAAATTGCTCAAAATCGTCTTCCCTTGAAACAACCCGGTAGGAAACAGAAATTCTGCAGTTGTTATAACGCCGGTTGCCGGGCGCCAATTCCGCTTCCTGCCACCGGTCCTTCCAGGCATTGATCCACTGCATGACAGCCGAATCATCCCTGGTATCAGAAAAAATAGTCAACTGTAAAGCATATGGCCTTTCTTCTCGCTCTTTCAGAAGAGCGGCGAGATAAGCATCAATACCGGCGATTACCGGCTGAATCTCCCTCCCGCAATACGCAGCGATACTTATGCCGTCGCTGGCGTAAGGATGCAGATCCTGATAATTGAACAAAACCTCCTCAATAAGCCGGGAATCTTGAGTTTCCCGGAAGAGTTCAGCATCGGTTACCTCTTCGTCTTCAGTGTCATCGTATTCCAAGAGTAACTGGGAAGTAATCGAAGAGGAGGGTTCTTGACATTCACCTATCAAATGAATGTAACCATAACTTCGGACATTAGTATCAAGTTCCCAGCTCAAGTTTTTAAGAGTACCAAAAACCGGCCACTTGATACTGGATAGATCCACGACACGGTCCCAGCGCTTTTCAGTTAACGTTCTGTTCCCGGACTCCTCTACCCCCCTCCTGGCATAATAACAAAAGCTTTCGCACAGGTAAGCGTGCTGGTGATGGATCACTTCAAGGAGGGCCGGATGCAAAGGTGTGACCACTGCGCATTCTAGGTAATCGTCCCATTCCCAATTCGCTCGTGTGAGACTGCTCCCAGATACAATCGTAAAGGATTTCATAAGAAGCGGGCCGAAAGCGCTTTTTCCGCTCTTTTGCAGATATTTTTCATAGGCAGCGCAGTAAGCCTTTCGGAGGGAATTATATCTCTTCTTCAATGCGTTAAAGAATCCCGAGGTCTCAAACTCTCTGAGAAACAGTTGATAACAAATTGACAGTTCGCCCACCAGGGACTTAACCTCGTCCGAACTGTCAATTCCTGCGGCGCTAAGCAAGTCGGCCATCGTGCACTTGCCGCTCCGAATAGCAGAACTTAATAAACGGTTAACCTCATCCTCATCCCGAGCCATAAAAATCTCTCGCATATACGGCACAGCAAAAACGGGGAGAGCGTTACCGCTTCTTTTGTATTCATCCAGTGCCCATCCAAACATATCCGCTAGAAGACGGCATTGGTGGTTTTGGGGAAGTACCCAGATAAATTCACGCCGGTAGGGCTTACCTGTACGGGTTGTAATTACAACCTCAAATTTTAGGTAGGGTTCACCCGTCGTCGTCTTTGTATACGCCAGAGTGCTTTTTTCCTCACTCGGGAAGAGAAGAGACTCAAAGCCAACAGCAATTGGATGCTGCTCGTCTCCTAGATATAATCGCAGTTGATCTTCTAAGTAATCATCGATTCCTCCCAGTATCTGCCTAAGAAAGGCTGTTGCAAGTTGCCTGTCATCACCGTCATCACCGGCATCAAAGTCATGCTTGAACAAGGTGCTCTTTAAGGTAATACTGTTTAAATTTTCGGCAGCAAGTACCGAGCGCGCTCTCTCTTCTCTTTTAAAATCACCCAATGCAATCCACAGTGCCCGCAAGAAAACTTCAGGAGGGAGACCAGTCAGCCTTCTCGCTTTGTGCTCCCGTTCAATTCGTCTGCTCCTCTCTTTGTAATTAAGGATCTTGTTGTAAATATAAATGAAGTCGGCGGACCACAGTCTCTCGCGGGCTGCCTCCGACCTGTTTTCAATGTAGTCTTTTAGAGCATCCAGTAATTCGTCCATCGACGTAAAACCGCCGCCGATGTCGTTTTCTAGCTCATTATCCCCAAAACTGGCCCTGAAATTTTCGATCTTTTTAACGGCCTTTTCCCTGGCAGTCGCATCGAGAAACATATGATAATTGAAGAACTCTTGTGCAGGGACAACATATTTCGACAATGACCCCCGTAGTGAAGCAAACCTTCCACCTAATCCGCTCATACAAGGCAATTTAAAGAATGAGAGGTTACTAAGAATATGTCGATAGGCATCCATACCGCTCATTATGCCTGTAAAGTCCTGCTCCTCCAGATAACAGCTAACGGCTAAAAGATCTGTCAGGCCGTAATCAAAAAGAACTTTAAACAAATCTGCAATACGTTCAAAATCCTGCTCACTGCCGTCTGGGTTTACATAATCTTTTAAGCAAGCGTATACCCAGTCTTTAAATGATCTCCTCAGACACAGTGTCCAAACAGCCTGCTGGTCCAGGTGGAAAAAATCTTGCAAACTAGCCCGGTCATCAATATGTTCGTAACCCGCTAAAAGGATAACAAGGCAATCATAGTCAGGATCCTTTACGCGATTGCGGAGGCTGGTCAGATTATCTCGCTCATTATACCAATTCTTTTGGCGTATTGCTTCAAAGGTTGACCTGTCAGCAGGTGTACCCTTCTCCCACTCCTTACCCAAACCGTAAGCAATCCCGTATTCAAAAGCAACCCGGCGGTCAACTAACCTGTTGAACTCTTCACCTAGTTCGTAACCGATTTTCAATAGGAGACTCGATGGATAAGAAGGAAGTACGAACCGGAGCACACCCGAACTCTTAGCAGTTTCCTCCAGGATATATTTAACTAACGATTCAGCCATATACTTCATAACGCTTACCCCTCAATCAATTGTTTTTACTAAAAGTGTTGCGCACTATAGAACACGCATCCGAAAGCTCGGTCAAAAAACCGCCTGCCCTGAGCATCTCGGCTAACCAGGAACCCTTCGCCGGCAGGACAGAACTGTTGGCAGGTAATCCACTCCAGTTTAAGGCTCCTATAAGTTCCTTTCCTTCAATAGCAATCCCATAATGGTAATAAAGTCGCCTCAGAAATTCATCATAAGTACACCGTTCACCCGGCCTCAAAAGTACCAAGACCAGATAGCGCAAAATCTTATCGGTCATAATAAACCTAGCGCCAGGCCCTTTCTTAGGCACGATCATTCCAAGCTTTTTTCCTAGAGAGAGAAACAGCTTGTGCCCATATTTAGTGTCTGCTTCTTTATAGAGCCTACTCTTCTCTTTACGAGGGTCACGGGCAGCATTCTTCTGTAATGCATCAGACCGAAGAGATTTTTGGATAAGTCCCTGAATGAACTGCAAATTCCGCTGAGAAGCCAGGCGCAATTGTCGCGAAGATGAAGCCGGAGGTGAAAAGATCCAGGCATAGCCAAGAGCAGTATCATTCGTTGCACCGGTAAAGCCTCTTGCATATCGCAAGCTCTGGGCGCACAAACTACGCAGAACATGAAGGGCAAAACCAGTCATCAAAAGCTCCAGGCGCTCCACTGGGTCTAATACTGCCGCTAAAAGTCGATTGATTTCTACAGCAAACAGATAACCCTCTAGCCAACTCTCCTCAGGACACCACTCACAAACCAGAGCTTCAGTCTTCTCGTCGGTCAGTTCATGCGTTTCTCTGTCGAGCAGCTCTAGATAATCAACCAGGCGCTCAAAAGCAGCCGTGTACCGACCGCTCAGCTCCTTCAGCCCTTCCTGCAGCGACCGGTGCAGCTTAGATAGGTTGGATTCATCAGAACAAAACCCCAATGATTTTGCAATATCTTCTATTGCCGCTTGCCTGTTTGCAAAAACATTGCACAGCTGCAAGTATAGTAGTTCGCCACCTCTTGAGAGGAAGTCTCGTTTTTTAGTACTGTAAAATTTGTTAAAATCTTTTATAGTATCATGCCAACTAAGAACAGATTGTTTTTTTGCAACAGTTTCATTCCATATTGTTTCCTGCGTAAGAAGATGGGCTGATACAGGGTAAAAAGTCTGGGCACACCAGGTCCTGTTAAATCCTGCCCCCTGAAAACCACGCAACAAATCCTCTATCCAATCCTTCACCTCTTCAATAGTGCAACCGCTTACTTTTATATTTTTTCCCAGCTCATTTATTAAGTTTTCATAGTGTTTCTTGTGAATATAGTGTCTGGAGTCAACCCGGGAAATGCCAAGAAATGCCAGAAGTTTCAGGTTCAGCTTTATAGGGGGTTTATAGAACAGTTTAGCATCAGGGGTGTCGTACCATTTCCGAAGTTCTTCAAGCGAAGGAAGAGGAGACTCGATTGTTTCGCCGTTACCGATCCGTTTATCCGAAAAGACAACGGCCAGAAATTCGGCCAAGTATTCCACAATTGTTTGTTCATTGGAAAATCGCTTACCAAATAACCTGATAGCAGGATTGTAATCACCAGCAACATCTTTGATGTGAGGAAAAGGCACCGGTAAACTCACATGAACACCTCCAGCGAACTGTCAGAAACAATAATCTTCATCACCCGAAACGTACGGTCGGGGCCAATCCGTAACAATCTCAAATACCGATCCTCATCTTGCTCCGGCCGTTGGCCGGTATGATAAATATTCATCAGGTCCCCCTTAAACCGCTCTAGACGATCAGTGTAATTAGCAGAGAGTTCTTCCACTACATCACCTTCATATCTACGTGCCACATAATCAAGGAAAGGCAAGTCAAGGTTCATTTCTGCGAGCCTATCACCTTGCCGGTAACGCAGGCAAAATATTCCGCTGCGGTCTTTCCCTATCTGGTATCTTTGTTTTACAGCCAGCGCAAAATCTTCTGCTCGCAAAACTGCCAGTATCAGCTGTGTTTTAGAAGATCCTTCGCGCCGTTTTAAAGTTATGTAAATATCCTTTTCCTGCCAACTCTCCTCCGGCAGACGCGCTCCTATAAAATATTCTTGCAATACTTGGAGGATCCGGTAGCGATAGCTCCGTTCCAATAGCGGCGATATCTCATTTCCCGCCGTAAATTCCAGAAATCTCATCAACATCGGTGAACGCAGAAAGTTGGACACATATTTCTTCTCCCCAATTTCATCAAGTTTGGCAAAGAAATAGACAAGACGGCGCATCTGTCGGCGCGCAGCAGGACCATCTTTAGCAACTTCATCTGCCAATTTTTGATATATATTTTTAGCTTCCCCCGTGAGGGGTAGAGGGGGTCCCCCTTCTACCCAGACCTTTCTTTCAAATGAGGGGTCAAGAACAACTCCAAACTCCGCCTCCCGGATCCGCCGCACCGGCAACAGCTGCATAGCTTCAGGGACTGTATCAATGCCATCATCCCCAAAAAACCTGTTAAAGAAAAGAGAACCTAACAATAGATCCTGGAGAGCGGTGTAAGACATTTCGGCAATCCGAGGGCAGTCTATTCCGGTAGTAATGGCGTATGCCAGATGTCCGGTCATCTGCCGCATGGTAAGACGGACATTATATTCATATAGGCGCCTGTAGAGAAGCATGATCCGTTTGGAAACCACATCAAGATTTTCCTGGAGAAGTTTCACATTTCTGTAGATAGGGCAATAATCTCTATATTGACATGTTTTATTCGGAAGCCAGTTCCCGGGGTCCAACATGCGCCTAAAAACATCGCACGCAGTATCTATACTGTCCATCCTACCGATGTTTACCACTAAAAAACATCCGTTGAGTATATGTTGTGGAACATCTGCTTCTAGAGCCTCTAGAAGCTCGCTTTCATCGATAACCATTCCCTCTATTTTCAGTTTCTTGTAGCTTTCCAGCAAAGTGCCGGTATTAGAAACGATGAGATAACTGTCCGTCTTGTTTTCCAGGGCCTCTGCCAAAACCCGAGAGCGCTCCTCTTCTGGTAACTCGCTCATATCTTTAACTATCATCAGGTTAAGCTCGTCGATTTTTTCTTTCGATTTCAGCTGTTGAAACTTCCCCGTTAGCTTCCAGATGATCGCCCCAGCAGTAGTTGTTTTGCCATCACCAGCATTGCCGGTAAGGATAACATTGTTACGCTCGCAAACCAGTTGTTCGTAAATATAATCAATCAGCGGATTATTAACAAATATTCTCTCAAAGTAAGTATTCCCGAATTGGGATTCTGCAGTAGCATTTTCGTTATAAGCGGACGCATTAGAAAGTGAATTAAGGTAAGCGACAAAGGGGTTTATACTCACGGGCAGCAATTGTGCTCCGACTTCTTCAGTTTTTTCAACTTCCGGCTTTATTTCTTCCTGCAATTTACTGCATTCAATGAATGCTTCTCTCATTTCTTTTATTGTGGCAAATCGCTCGCTGGCTTGCGTTGCTACAGCCTTCAACAGCCATGGTATATATCTTTGTATGTCATCTTCTAGAGCCTCAGGTATCTGCGGTTTATCACCGATTACCGGATTATTATAAGGCTTTGTACCAAAAAGCCACTCCCATAATGTAACTCCCAGTGCAAAAAGGTCACCGCCTACTGAGAACTCCATATCCGTCCCTCTTATGCTGTCAGGCGGTACATACCCCACAGTGCCCTGGAAAACATCAACCCTGGGCTCACCGGCAATCCCACAATCTATCAGAACTGCTTTCCTGTCCTTCGTAATTAATATGTTATCCGGCTTGACGTCACTGTGAAGCAGTGGCTGAGGATTTCCTTCTTCATCTCTATGTTCATGGAAATCCTCCAGAGCATCCATCAGGCAAAGTGCAACGGTCCGGAAGGTCTCAATATCCGGCCCTTCATGCCGGTCGATTTTGTTCCGCAGGGATTCCCCTTCAATGTACTCCAATACGATAAAGTAACGATCGTTCTTCCAATGCCCGATTCTGTCGTAACAATGAATAACATAAGCCGAATTGATCGCACTGGAGATCTCAGCTTCCTTAAGAATCCTTTCCAGGGGAATTTCCTTGTTAAAAAGCTTCAGCACAACAAGCTGACCGCGAAGAGTCCTCGCTTTGTAAATCTGTGCTTCTGCTCCTATACCAATTCGTTCAATGATTTCATAAACATCATACTGGTCACCGCTTTGCAACTCAGGATTAACGTTTCCCGGTTCAGCACTTTTCAGGCCTTCTTCTTTATCTAAACTGAATGCGGCAATAATCTTGTCGGCGTCTTTCAAGCGCCCTACCCTGTCGGCAACTATCATACCTTCGATAGTCTCAATGGTCCTAGCCGAAACTCCAGAATCTGCTAGCTTCTGGAGCAACTGTTTACTTAAAACTCCACCTTGTGCCGCGAACTCCCTCACACTGGCAAAAGGCTTAACACCTGTCAGCATTTCATAAGCAATAACTCCTAAGCTGAAGTAGTCAGTGCCTTCATCAATGTCTTCGCCTGCAAGTACCTCCGGTGCAATGTAACCATCATCCTTTAGCTTTGAAACATCTGGAATAACAGTAATACGGTTGTCCTCAATTTGATATACAAGATCAAAATTCATCAATTTAGGAATGTCGTTCATCATCAGAATGTTTTCCGGTTTTACCGCGCGGTGAATTAGATCAAGCCGGTGCGCCTCACTGAGAGCATGAGCTATGCTGCGGCATATCCCCAACGCCTCATCGATAGGAAAAGGACCTCTGTGCCTACGAATAAGATCCCGCAGCGTCCCTGTGTTCGACCAATCAGATATTTCGATGATATCCCCGTCCTCGTTTTTAATCACAGAAACTTTAAGGATGTGGGGATGATCTCCAATTTGAGAAACAGCATTTAAAGTGTTATAAGCCTTTCTAAGAAAACGTTCTTTCCCCTCAGCATTCGCGTATGCGGGTGTACGAAAGATGCGAAAACGATGCAAACCCCTTGCAGGTGCGTTAATCGGCCTTGCAACAAGTTCAATGCATTCGGGGCTCTGGGATATATATTCTACGGTTTCATAGCCGGGAACGGTATACTTTATGCTTTGTCTGGGAGTATTAAGTTTATGAATATAATTAATAATGGCTTCTATTTGTTGGTCTTCAAGTAAGTGACCCTGTAATGATTCCCTTCTCTTCAAATAAGAGATAAAGTCGGAAATGGAAGCAAAGGTAAGATTATGTGTGTTTTGTTCAGCAGCAAGTCCTGGAGAGTTAGCACCTTCAACAGTGCTCTCGGGGTTTGTAAAGACTACAACGGATTCTATCCATAGATCAGGGTAAGTCTTAAAGCGATGCTGGTAAATCCCTTTCAACACTTTGCATTTGAAGCTGTTGTTTTTATGTGGATCGGTTCTGTAATGGGTACCGTTGATTTCCCAATTATACGGGGCGATTCGGATATGACCAGACCAGTGTTTGAGCTCGACAACGTATATACCTGAACGAGAGACCAAAACTATGTCATATTCGTAATAATTATTTGTTTGGTTGTCATATATCCAGATATTATTTAGAAGTTTACCAATATTTTGGTTAGTAATTATGCTGTTTATAATGCTAATTGCAGATTGCTCATGCTTAAATAAGCTACTTTGTTCTTTTACTATTATTCCTTTGCCATCCGTGGTATTAGCTGAACTAATGTGGTATTGATGGCTACTCATTTTACAAATTAAATCAATTAATTTTTCTTTAAAATTTGTTCGTTCCTGTGCAATTAGCATCAGCTGATATAACTTTTCATCTAGATACCCATAATCCACAGTTTCTATTAATCTCTTTTTTGTCAGTCTGGTATTTTCGTATATTTTATATATTGACTCTTTTCCTTCTTTAATTTGTAGGTGCCAAATGCCATCACTTTGCAGATGATAAAAGGGATATTCTAATTTCTTTTTGTACTGTTCCATATCTGGGAAAAAAATATCAAAGTAAGATAAATAAATTGGTTCTATTTCATCGTAGGTGAACTTATTTTTGTGATTAGGTTTTTTTTCGAAAATAACAGCGATAGTTAAGAGGAACAGATATTTATGCGGATTCACCTCTGCCCCCCGTTTGTAAACTCTTAATCGATTCAATAGATCTTCTACCTCTAACATTCTTTCACCTCATTTAAAAACATCACACGCATTTAAACCGGTAAGAGGTATCTCTTCTATTAGTTGGGATAGTTTCTTAACAGCATTCTTTTCATATTGAGGTTTTTCTTTTAAAACATCCTCTAAAACATCCTCATCAATATCACGAAGGAATAGAGGTTTACCCCCTTTAATTCCTCTCCAAGTGTAAATCCTACCGTCAGAGTGGTTTTCCTCATATTGACAAGCCTTTTCAAATTTATCTGGATGATATTTTTTTAAGGCTCTCCATTCAGCATCAGTTTGATAAAAGCAGAAATAGCATCCAGATCTCTTTCTCCATTTACTATAATCTGGTAATCCTAGACCGGAAGTTTGTAATATGTTTAGTACATCTTCCAAAGTAATACTGTCCTCAACAAAGGGAAATCTAGGTTGAATGTTTCCTTTTTTGTTACTATACCCTAGTCGATTTTCGTCTGCCCTGAGAGCTACATAACTATAAGTCCAATCATTACCAATATAATCTTCGTATGGTTTAAGCTTAAGTTGGCGGGTACACCATCTATTCTGTGGTGATGGTAAAACACCCTTATAATACTTTAACCAGTAATCAAAATCTCGCTCGGATCTCAAAACAGTTATTTCAATATTCAGAACAGCCCGAATTCTTTCTATATACTCGTAAGTCTCCGGGAGTTCACACCCACTATCTGTAAAAACATATTCAATATCTAAATCCGGATATTTGTCGCGCATATAGACAGCTAATGCCGCGCTATCCTTGCCTCCCGATAGGGCAAGGATATGCCGTTCCTTTTTACCTTTATTCTGGATGCAGTTATTTGTCATTTGAATCACTCTCAATAATTTTCTCTGCCAAAGCAGCGAGAATCACCCTAGCCTTTTCTACAGGAAGTGCCAGAATGGCACTCAATGTCTTCCGAAGCTCTGGATCCTGGCTCTGCCCAATATTAATGACCTCCCTTCTGATTTTACCGCCAGGCCTCATAATGCTGATCAGCCTGGTATTCTCTTTTACAAAGTAACCATTAAGAGAAGCCAATGTTTCCAGCTGACAGATGCGGTGGGCATAGTCTCGTAGTTTTGCAGCAAATAGCATGAAATCCTCATCGTTCCAGGAGTCCATATGCTTTTTTACTACGATCCCAGCAACACCTCTTGCCCATTCGGCAGGATCTTGATAGTCTCTCGCCAGGACTTGGAGGACAGCCTTAAGTTCAGGCTCATCGCAGATGTCAACAAGTTGCATGGCTCGTTTTCGCTCGTTTTCATACAGATCTTGTAAGTTTTTGCCCCCAAAAACTTTCAGCATCATTT